>CAYVGE010000162.1:0-8867 GCA_964450395.1 uncultured Actinomycetota bacterium | reverse complement strand
GGCGCACCGGACGACGCCGCGGCCGTCGAGGTGGCGGGGGTGCGGGTCGACCGCGACCGCCACGAGGTGTCCGTCCGCGGTGCGCCCGTGGAGCTGCCGCCCAAGGAGTTCGACCTGCTGGAGTTGCTGGTGCGCAACGCCGGCCGCGTGCTGACCCGCGAGGTGCTGATCGACCGCATCTGGGGCCCCGACTACGTCGGCGACACCAAGACGCTCGACGTGCACATCAAGCGGCTCCGCGGGCGCATCGAGCACGATCCCCGTGACCCGCGGCTCATCTACACTGTCCGCGGTGTCGGCTACAAGTTCCTCGACGACTGAGCGCGGTGGCGGGCCATCGCCCGCCGCACCCCCACGCCGGCCGGCGGCGGGCTGATGCACCGCCCCGCCGCGCTGCGCGGTGGCACGTGGCTGGCCCCCGTCGTCGGCGCCGCGCTGGCAGGCGTCGCGGTGCTGGTCGGCGCCGCCGCGAGCGGCGACGTGGCCGTCGTGCTGCCCGCCGCCGTGCTGGTCGCGGTCGCCGGCTGGGGCGCCGGTGCGCTGGCGGGCCGGGTGCACCGAACCGTGCTCGCCGAGGAGCGCCGCCGCCGCGAGCAGCTGCTCGAGGAGCTCAGCTCGGCGGTGCTGGTGTTCAGCGGCGACGAGATCACGTTCGCCAACCATGCGGCGCAGCGGATGTTCGCCCTGCCCCGTGGGCCGGAGCCGCGGACGTCAGCCGACGTGCTGACCGATGACGGGGAGGCGCCCCTGCGTGACGCGGTCGAGGAGGCCCGGGAGGTCGGGCGGGCGGTCGACGTGGAGGTCGAGCGCGACGGGGTCGTCCTCGCCGCGCACGCGACCGAGCTGGGGGCGGGGGAGACCGCACTGGTGGTCCGGGACGTCACCCGCGCACGGCGCCTGGCCGCCGTCCGACGGGACTTCGTCGTCAACGCCTCACACGAGCTGAAGACGCCGGTCGCCGGCATCCAGGCGCTCGCCGAGTCGCTGGCGCTGGCGCTCCGCCACGACCCCGCCCGGGGCACGCGGATGGTGACCCGCATCGAGCAGGAGGCCGCCCGACTGGCCAGCCTGGTCCGGGACCTGCTCGACCTCGCCCGGCTCGAGGAGCGCGACGGGCACCAGGAGCTGCGTCCGGTCGACGTGGTGCAGGTGGTCCGGACCCAGGTCGAGCGGCTGCACGACGCCGCCGACGCGCAGCAGGTCACGGTGACCACGGACATGCCCCCCAGCGGCGTGGTCGCGGCCACGCCGGAGGACGTGCGGTCGATCGTCGCGAACCTCCTCGAGAACGCCGTGCGCTACAACCGGCCGGGCGGCACCGTCACCGTCCGCGTGACACGCCACGACGGTCGCGTCGCGCTGGAGGTCGCCGACACCGGCGAGGGCATCGCGCCCGACGAACGCGAGCGGGTCTTCGAGCGGTTCTACCGGGTCGACAAGGCCCGCAGCCGGGCGGCCGGCGGCACCGGCCTGGGGCTGGCGCTGGTGCGCCACGCGGTGCAGCGGTTGGGCGGCACCATCACGCTGGACAGCGAGGTGGGCGCGGGGTCGACGTTCCGCGTCGAGCTGCCCGTCACCCAGGACTAGCGCCGGCGTCGGGCCGTCACCGGCACCGCCGGGCGGCCACGGTGCCGCGTAGACTGCCCGACCATGCAGATCCCTCCTGGCGTCACCCGAGAGAGCGGCAAGACCAAGCGGGCCCCGGCGATGGTGGCCGCGCTGCTGGAGCGCTACGACGGTGGGGTGGTGGAGCTCGACTGGACGACCCCGTTCGAGCTGCTGATCGCCACGATCCTCTCGGCGCAGTCGACGGACACGAAGGTCAACGAGGTCACCGCCGAGCTGTTCGCCAAGTACCCCCACCCGGCGGCGTACCTGGCCGTCGACGAGACCGAGTTGCAGGCCGACCTCTACCAGACGGGGTTCTACCGGCAGAAGACGCGGGCGATCCGGGGCGTGTGCGCCGATCTCCTCGAGCGCTTCGACGGCCGCGTGCCCGAGACCATGGCCGAGCTGATGACGCTGCCCGGCGTCGCCCGCAAGACGGCGAACGTCGTCCAGAGCGCCGCGTTCCCCGAGGTCCACACGGTCGACCCGGACGCCGGCCTCGCCGTCGACACCCACGTCAAGCGCCTGACCCGGCGGTTCCGGTTCACGCGCGAGGAGGACCCCGTCAAGATCGAGCGCGACCTCAAGCGCCTGCTGCCGCGCGAGCAGTGGGGCCCGGCCAGCCTGTGCATCATCCTGCACGGCCGCCGCGTCTGTGACGCGCGCCGGCCCCGCTGCCGCGACTGCGTGGTCGAGCCGCTGTGCCCGTCGTCGCTGGTCGCCGGCAAGCGCGACAAGGCCGGCCAGGCGGTCGGGCTGGGCTGAGCGTCAGCGCCGGCGGGCGCGGCGGACGCGCAGGACCGCGACCGCGACGGTGACCGCCGCCAGCAGCGCCGCGACGATCACGCGCCGCACCAGCACCGGCGAGTCGACCCGGCCCCCGGCGGCGATGTCGCTGACCTCCTCGGCCCAGATGCTGGGCGCGCCACCGTCGTCGGCTGCGGCCCGCCGGAACGGGCCCCGCACGGTCAGCACGTCGCCGTGGCGGTGGGCGCCGCCGACGGTCGTGATGCGGCGCGCGACCTCAGCCGGCACGTTGACGGCCAGGCCCGCGTTCCCGCCGACGCTCTGGCGGTGCTCGGCGACCGGCCCGGCGACCGAGTAGATGTCGTCGTTGACCTGCAGCCACGCGCGGTCCCCCCGCAGCAGCACCGCGTTCACGGCCTCGCCGCGGTACTCGATCGGCTGCCCGTCGAAGGCGTCGGGGCACTCGATCAGGGTGGTCGAACTGACCAGCAGGGCACCGGTGGCGGTGGCGCTGCGACGTGCCGTGGTGAGCCGGTCCTCGCAGGTCGTGTCCGCCGGCACGTCGACGGCGCCGGGCTCGTAGGCCTCCAGCTCCGCGACCTGTTCGGACGGCAGCCGCAGCCAGGTGCACAGCGCGACGACGGCCAGCACCACGCCCGCCACGATCGTCACGCCCACGACGCTGTCGGTCAGCCGCAGCTGCCCGCTGTACCGGGTCACGGCCGCGCCCCGGGGCGACCCGGTGACGCTGCGCCGGTCACGTGCGCCCCCGCACGGCGGACCACGCGAACCCGATCAGCGACAGCGCCGCGATGAACTCCAGCCGCCCGAGCCACATCTGGATGATGTAGACGATCTCCAGCCCGTTCTCCATCGTCGGGCCCGTGATGCCCACGGACAGGCCGACGGCCGCTGCCGCGGACGTGCTCTCGAACAGGGCCTCGGTGAACGGGTAGCCGTAGAACAGGCCGACGGCCCCGCCCGCCGCGTACAGCGCGAGGTACAGCAGCAGGATCATGAACGCCGAGCGGATCGTCGGCTCGCGCAGGATCGACCGGTGCCCCCGGTTGACGAACTCCAGCGACACCGCGTCGGTCGGCAGGATCGTGGCGCGGATGCTCGCCCGGACGGCCTTGATCGCCACCGCCAGCCGGATCAGCTTGATGCCACCTGCGGTGGACCCCGCCATGCCACCGAACGCCATCGCCAGCACGAGCCCGGCCGGCGCCAGTGAGCCCCACTGCGTCACGAACAGCCGGCCGGGCACGTTGTTGAACCCGGTGCCCGTGTGCGCCGAAACCAGGTGGAACAGGCCGCGGCGCACCAGGGCCTCGACGCTGTCATAGGTGCCGAAGGCGGCCAGCCCGACCGCGACGAGCCCGAACAGGGCGACGATGCTCAGCACCAGCGCCCGCAGCTCGGTGTCGCGCAGGCCGGCGCCCCACTGCCGGCGCCACAGGTGCGCGTGCAGCGCGAACGAGAAGCAGCCGGCGATCATCAGCACGCTGATCACCGCCTCGGTCGCGGGGGAGTGGTAGAGGCCGATGCTGGCCGACGTCGGCGCGAACCCACCGGTGTCGAAGGCGGCCATGAACAGGGTCACGGCGTGGAACAGCCCCTCGCCGAGCGGCATGCCCGCGCGGACCAGCGCCGCCCACAGCGCCAGCGAGCCGACCACCAGCCACGTCAGCGACACCTGCCAGATGAACCGCACCGTGTGCACGACGTTCGGCATGATGCGGTCCTCGCGGCCCTCGCCGATGTACATGCCCGTGGCGCCCTGGTTGGTGGGGAACAGGCTGAGCATGACCAGGATCAGGCCCTGCCCGCCCATGAACTGGGTGATGTGGCGCCACAGGTTGACCGAGCGGGCCAGGTGGTCGAGGTCGTTGATGACGGCCAGCCCGGCGGTCGCGAAGCCGCTCATCGCGTCGAAGTAGGCGTCGAGGTAGCTGGCGTAGTGCCCCGACAGGAACAGCGGGATCGCGCCGATGAAGGGCGCGATCAGCCACGACACCGCCGACGTCACCATGCCGTGGTCCCAGCGCGGGGTCACCGCCGGTCGGGCGCGCAGCTGGATCGCCAGGCCCGGCAGGATCGCGAGGCACGCACCGATGACGAACCCCGCGGCCTCGTTCGGCTCGCGCCACAGCAGCGCCAGCCCCGCGGGGAGCAGCATCACCAGCCCCAGCCCGATCATCACCAGGCCGACCAGGTTGGCGATGATGACGATGTCCTCGCGGTCAGGGCGGAGGAGCACCGCTCACCTCCGGCCGGCCACGTAGCGCTCGGCGGCCACCAGGCCCACGGCCACCACCAGCGCGAGGATGGCGGCGATGCGGCGGTCCGTCAGGGGCGGGTCCGGGAACGGCTCGCCGTCGGCGGTGAGCTGGCCGTCGTCGGCCCTGATGACGGCGACCTCGCCGGTCGCATCGATGCGGTGGAACGTCCCGGACACCTCCAGCACGTCGCCGCGGGTCTGGGGGCCGCCGATGAACGACACGTCGGCGGCGACCTCGGGCGGCAGCAGCACGCCGACGCCCGCGTTGCCGCCGCGGTAGTCGCGGTGGGCGGGCAGCGGCCCGAGCAGCTCGGCGTAGACGTCGTCGTTGAGCTGCGTCCAGACCCCCTCGTCGCGGTGGAGCAGCGCGCCCACCACCTCACCGCGGTACACGACCCGCTGGCCGTCGTACGCCTGCGGGCAGTCGTAGAGCTGGTTGCTCGACACCTGCAGCGGCTGGGGCGTCTCGCCCTCGGTGTCGCGCGGCTCGCCCTCCCGGGGCAGGGGCTCGGGGCACAGCACCTCGTCGCGGGGATCAGCGCCCTCCAGCTGCGCCTCGGGCATCGTGGACGGCGGGTGGGGGTGGCGCAGGACCTCGCCGGTCACGACGACCGCGACCAGCAACAGGAGCACGACGGTCGCGCCCACGGCGACCCTGCCACGGGGCACGGGGCGGCGGCGGGTCGGTGTGCTCATGGCAGCCGGCCCTCCGCGTCGCGGTCGCAGGTCTGCCGGGTCACACGCGGCCCCGGACGATCGCGAACACGTAGCCCAGCAGCGCGAACACGGCGATGAACTCCAGCCGGCCGACCACCATCTGCGCGATGTAGACGACCTTCAGCGGCCACTCGAGCTCTGGGCGGACCAGTCCGACCGACAACCCGCCCGACGACGCGGCCGCCGTGCTCTCGAACAGCGCGAGCTGCAGCTCGTAGCCGTAGAACAACCCGATCAGCCCGCCACCGAGGTAGAGCACGAGCCACAGCAGCAGGATCGTGGCGGCCGCCCGCACCTGCGTGTCGGTGAGGGTCCGCCGCGTCGACGAGTGGAACGTCTCCACGACCACGGCGTCCTCGGGCAGCAGCACCTTGCGGACGTCGCGGATCAGCCCCTTGATGATCAGGCCGATGCGCATCGCCTTGATCCCGCCGGCCGTGGACCCGGCCATGCCGCCGAACCCCATGGCGGTCACCAGGACGGCCGGCGCCAGCACGCCCCAGTCGGTGACGTACAGCCGGCCGGGCACCGTGGCCAGCCCGGTCGTGGTGTGCGCGCTGACGATGTGGAAGAAGCCCTGGCGCATCATGACGCCGACGTCGGTGAAGGTGCCGGTGCGCCCGAGGCCGACGACCATGATCGTGAACATGACCAGCGTGGACGTGGCGATCGTGCGGGTCTCGATGTTGCGGAGCAGCTCGCCGCGCCGTCCGATCCACAGCTGGTAGTGCAGCGCGAAGCTGAACGCGCCCGCGGTCATGATCGGCAGGAGCACCAGCTCGACGGCATGCGAGCGGTAGAACGCGACGCTGGACGACATGGTCGCGAACCCGCCGGTGTCGAACGCCGCCATGAACAGGTTGGCGCCGTGGTACAGCGCCGTGGCGGGCGGCAACCCCGCCGACAGCAGCGCGACCCACAGCAGCGTCGTGCCGATGGCGGCGTAGATCAGCGCGACGCGCCAGATGAAGCGCGACGTGCGGATCACGTTGGGCAGGATCTTCTCCTCCCGACCCTCGCCGGTGTAGAGGTAGCCGATGCGGCCGCCGGCGCTGGCGAAGATCGTGAGCACCACGACGACGATGCCCTGACCACCGATGAACTGCATGAGGTGGCGCCAGAGGTTGACGCTGCGGGCCATGTGGTCCAGGTCGTTGGCCAGCGTCAGCCCGATCGTGGCGAAGCCGCTCATCGCCTCGAAGTAGGCGTCGAGGTAGCTGGCGTAGTGGCCCGACAGCAGCAGGGGCAGCCCGGCGAACACCGGCGCCAGCAGCCACGCCAGCGCGACCGTCGCGAGGCCGTGGCTGATCGACATCGGCTCGCGGGTGTGCAGGAACAGCTCCGTCGCGCGCCCCGTGGCGATCGCCAGTGCCGCCCCCAGCACGAAGGCCCACAGCTCGTTTGACTCGCGCAGCCACAGCGCCATGGTGGCCGGCACGAGCATCGCCAGGCCGACCCCGTAGATCACCTTGCCGGCGTAGAAGCCGATCAGGGTGAAGTCGCGGCGGTCGGGTCGGAACAGCACGGCGGCTCAGTAGATCAGCGCGACGACCAGGGCGATCAGCGCGCACACCGCGCCGATCGCCGCGGTGGCAACCGCCACCGAGAGGATGCCCAGCAGCCCGCCGTGGAACGGCGACTGCTGCCAGCGTTGCTGCAGGCGCTCGAGGCGGAGCGTCGGTCGCCGGGGCACGCCCTACTCCCCGGAGCCGGAGAGCACGGCTGCCCGCAGCTCGTCCTCGAGCTCGGGGGTGGTCAGCGCGATCACCTGGTCTCCCGGGCACAGCTCGGTCTCGCCGCGTGGGATCACGATCTGGTCCTCGCCGTCGTCGCCCACGCGGAAGATGCACACCAGCACCGACTCGTGGGGCAGGTCCAGGTCGGCGATCATCCGCGTCGGTGTGCCGTCCAGCGGCAGGTCGATCTCGACCAGGTTCACCTTGCCGGCCCGCAGCGTGTACAGGTGGATCAGCTGGCCGACCGTCAGCTCCTCGCGGATCAGGCGCGAGATGAGGCTGGTCGTCGAGACCGCCTCGATGTTCATCCGGTCGAAGATCTCCTCGTTGTGCGGCGCGTTGACGCGCGCGATGGCGCGCGGCACCGAGAAGGACGCCAGCGCCAGCTGGCAGGCGACGAAGTTGTCGTCGTCGTCGTGGGTGGTCGCGACGAACACGTCGGCACGCTCGAGCCGCGCCTGTTCGAGGTAGCGCACCTCGCACGCGTCACCGTGGATGACCAGCAGGTCGTGGTCGCGCAGCAGCTCCTCGCAGCGGTCCTCGACCACCTCGATGATCGTGACCTCGTGGTGGTCGGCCAGCAGGTCGACGGCGATCGACCGCCCGACCTTGCCTCCTCCGGCGATGACCGCGTACACCGCTACACCCGCCGCTGCGACGCGGGTGTGGCCAGCAGCCCGCGGGCCTTGCGCCCGGGCCGGCCGTGGCGGATCGCGGCGACCAGCAGGTCGTCGGCGACCAGCCGGTCGCGCCCGGCGGGGATGCGGGTGCGCCCGTCGCGTTCGATCGCGGCGACACGCAGGTCGCCCCTGGTCTGCAGCTCGCTGACGGTCATGCCGTGGCCCTTCTGGGTGACGACCATCTCGACGAGATCGACGTCGCCCTCCGCGAACCCGACGTGCGGCGGGTAGGTATCGACGCCCAGCTGCTTGACGATGGCGCGGCTGACCAGGCGGGTGCCCGACACGTACGTCACGCCCATCTTGCGGTACGAGTCCTCCCGCTGGGGGTTGAACAGCCGGGCGATGGTCACCTTGACATCGAACAGCTCCCGGGCGATCTGCACCGACATCAGGTTGGCGTTGTCGAGGTTGGTCACCGCCGCCAGCGCGTGGGCGTGCTCGACGCCCGCCCGCTGCAGCGTGTCCTTGTCGATGACGTTGCCGATCAGCGTCTCACCGTTGAAGGCGCTGCCGATGCGGTCGAAGGACTCGGGATCGGCATCGATGATCACGACGTCGTGCTCGTCGCGCGACAGCTGGTCGGCCAGCTGCGCGCCGACGCGGCCGCAGCCGCCGATGATCACGTGCACCTGGAGCGCCTCCTGTGGCCCCGTCGCGGAAGTCGTCCTCGGCGCTGGCCAGACGTCCGTGAGTATGCCATGGCCGGCGGCCGACAGCCGGGCCCGCCGTGCGCCGATAGGGTGGCGCCGTGACCGCTGCAACCACCATGACCGACGCGCCGCCGCGCACGATCCTGCTGGCCGCACCCCGCGGCTTCTGCGCCGGCGTGGACCGTGCGATCAAGATCGTGGAGCTGGCGCTGGAGGCCCACGGGCCGCCGGTGTACGTGCGCCACGCCATCGTCCACAACACACACGTCGTGGCCGATCTGGAGGCCCGCGGCGCCGTGTTCGTCGAGGACGAGACCGAGGTGCCCGAGGACGGCCTCGTCGTGTTCAGCGCCCACGGCGTGCCGCCGCAGGTGCGGGAGCGCAGCGCAGCGCTGGGCCTCGATGTCCTCGACGCCACCTGCCCGCTGGTGACCAAGGTCCACCA
>CAYVGE010000161.1:1586-9036 GCA_964450395.1 uncultured Actinomycetota bacterium | reverse complement strand
TAGTAGGCGATCTGCATCCGGGCGCACAGGCCAGCAGCGTTGTTGATGAAGAGCCTGCCGTCGAGAACCGGCCACCACGAGCCGTCGTCCGGATCCTGCATCCAGATGACGTGCCCCGGAGCGGGGTCACCCCAGACGTTGAGGTGGTAGCCGTCGCCAAAGTCGACCTGTGGCTCGGTGATGACGACGTTGTCGACCGACATCGGGATCGGCGGCCAGTCCGTGGCCGAGGCGGGAGCCGCGGCCAGCACGGTCGCGGCGGCCACCAGCACGGTCGCCGCAGCAATGTGGGTAATGGCGACACGGCCGGGGCGGTGGCGGCGGGTGGAGGTTCGCGAGGACATAGAACGCTCCTTCGAAGTGTGCCCCATCGAGGTGTCGAGCGCCCGGGGGCGGGTCACGAGCCCACGCTCGCCGAGCGCACGCGAACGCATGATGGGAACCCGTTGCGTGGATCGGCGTGCGCAGGAGGCGCTCGGGCTGGCGCAGACATCGCGCCTCCGTCGCGTGTGGGCTCTTCCGATGGGGTGCGCTGGGCCCTGCCCTGCTGGCGTTGAGCGGGCTCGGGCCCGTGCTGGCCGGCGTCACGGCCCCGGTGCGCGTGCATTTCGCCGTCACCTTCCTGGGCGCCGGGATCGGGCTGATCGTGCTGTCACGCCGGATAGCGCACGAGCCCAGCTGGGACGGCCTCACCGAGTACGCGCTGGCGACCGGTATCGCGATCCTCGTCGTGATCCCGATCCACTCCGCGCTTGCGTTGCCGCAGGCGCGCCGCTGCACCCGTGGTGGGGCCTGCTCAACTGGTCGGCACTCGCGCTGTGGGTGACGTGCACCGCGGTCCTCGCGGGCAGGCTGCTGCGCGTCGCACGCACAACCTGACCCGCTACGCCCTTGTCGCGGTGCCGTCGAGGAGCACGACCTGAGCGGTGGAGCCGTCGCGGTTGTCGAGACCGACGCAAACGACTACGTCGCCTCCCGATGGGCAAGAAGCGTGAACCCCGTTGGCAGCCCAACGAACCCCGTCGCTGTGTCGGGAATGTCCGGACCCTTCGAACCGAGCCCCGTGACCGGGTTTCGAGGAAGCCGGCTTGTGCTCAGTGTCCGGTCGCTGCTGCTCACCGCGTGTGCGACGCGTCAGTCGGACTTCG
Organism: uncultured Actinomycetota bacterium; assembly: GCA_964450395.1. Taxonomy (GTDB): domain Bacteria; phylum Actinomycetota; class Nitriliruptoria; order Euzebyales; family JAHELV01; genus JAHELV01. Next base: position 7,888 of record CAYVGE010000161.1, on the reverse strand, counting down.
CTGCGCGGATCCCCTCGATGATCTCACGCGTCTCGACGACGAGGTGTTCTCAGCCGTACAGTCCGCGTGTGAACGACGGTAGCGGGACCTCAACCGACGCCGTGCTGGAGGCGGGGCGGGATGCCCTTTCGCGGGGGGCCTGGGATGAGGCCCGGGAGTCGTTCGAAGTGGCCCTCCGCGAGCGGGAGACGCCCGAGGCGCTCGAGGGGTTGAGCTGGGCCGCGTGGTGGCTGAATGACGCGGATGCGGTGTTCTCGACAAGAGAGCTGGCGTTCCTGCGGTTCCGAGAAGCAGGTGATGTGCGCGGGGCTGCGCGCATGGCGTTGTGGCTGGCGGCTGACCATCTTGATTTCAGGGGCGAAGCTGCCGTGGCCAACGGTTGGCGCGAGCGGGCCCGACGTCTCCTGAGCGGATGCGACGAGGCCCCGGAGCATGGTTGGCTCGCTCTGCTCGAAGGCGCTATTGCTCTGGAGATGAACGACGACCCGGCGCTCGGAAAGGTACTGGGCGCGCAAGCCGCCGAGCTGGGCGCGCGGCTCGGGGTCATCGATCTGGAGATGTTGGGATTGGCGGTCGAGGGGCTCGCGCTCGTCACGGAGGGGCGGGTGCAGGACGGCATGCGGCGGCTCGACGAGGCTGTCACGGCGGCCATCGCCGGCGAGCTGCATGACGTCGTGTCGGTGATGTGGGCGGCCTGTTACGTGATCTACGCATGCGAGCGGGTCCGGGATTACGACCGTGAGGCGCAGTGGTGTCGGAGGGTTGAAGAGCTCGCGGCACGCCTGCGGATCCGTCAGCTCCTGGGAGAGTGCCGGACGCACTACGGGGGCGTGCTCACCTGGCACGGCGCCTGGCGTGACGCCGAAGAGCAACTGGCTCGGGCCGCGGCGGATTTCGCCGCCAGCCGACCGCTCGCCGCGGCCGAGAGCGTCGCCCGGCTTGCCGACCTCCGTCGCCGGCAGGGTCGCCTCGATGACGCGGACCACCTGCTCGGCCGGGTGCAAGGCCATCCGCTCGCGGCCCTCACGGGCGCCCACCTCGCGTTGGATCGCGGCGACGCCGAACGGGCGGCAGAGCTCGCCGAACGTAGTCTGCGCCACCTGCGCAGGGCGGACCGGACTGGGAGAGCGGCCTGGCTGGAAGTGCTCTCCCACGCTTCAGCGACGGTGGGAGACCGTGCCGCGGCGGCCGACGCCACCGAGGAGCTTCGGACGATCGCCGCCGCCGTGGGCACAGATGCGCTCGGTGCCGCGGTCTGTTTCACCGAGGGCCTGGTTGCGGCTGCACGGGGGGACCACGAGAGCGCTCGGCGTCGACTCGAGGATGCCGTCGAGCTGTATCAGCGGTTGGACGCTCCCTATGAGACTGCACGGTCGCGGATCCTGCTTGCGAGGTCGTTGCGCGCGACGGGCAGGATCGATGCCGCGCTTGAGGAGGCGCGCCGGGCAGCACGGGCGCTCGGCGTTCTGGGCGCCGGACGCGAGGCGGCGCGCGCCGAGTCGCTGGTCACAGAGTTGAACGCGCAGGCTCGCGCCGGCCTGCGTCTCGATGCGCGCTCGACGAGCCTGACTGCGCGCCAACTCGAGGTACTCGCGCTCGTGACCGAGGGGCTGTCGGACCGGCAGATCGCCCGTCGGCTGGCGCTTTCTGAACACACCGTGCACCGGCACATCGCCAACATCCTGACGAGATTCGAAGTCCCTTCCCGAGCGGCCGCCGTCGCGCGGGCAAAGGAGCTTGAACTCCTCTGAAGGAAGGCATGGCCCATTCCGGCCATACCCCCGCATCGTGACCCTGGCCGGAACACGCGAAGCGGACGCGATGGGCGGCGCGGCACCATTGCGGTCGGAAGCGGTGCAGCGAGTCGAACGGTACGGAGGTGCGGGGATGACCCAATCGCAGACGCAGGCTCCCGCGGCGAACGTGGACGGCTCACCGAGCGACGCATCGATGACGCTGCCAGATGGGCGTGTGCTCGCCTACACCGATCTTGGTCGGCCCAGCAGCCCCGCGGCCATGTACTGCCACGGCGGGCCTGGCAGCCGGCTGGATCTGGCCGTCTTCGAACGTGCCTTCACCGATCTCGACGTGCGGGTCATCGCTGCTGACCGGCCCGGCTACGGGCGCTCCTCGCCACAGCCCGGACGCCAACGAGAGGACTGGCCGGACGACGTCGCCGCCCTCGCCGACCGTCTCGGCCTCGAGCGGTTCGCCGTTCTGGGGGCGTCGTCGGGTGCCCCCTACGCTGTGGCCTGTGCAGCGCTGCTGCCAGAGCGAGTCGCCGCCGTCGGGGTCGTCTGCGGAGTGACCGACTTCGGCTGGCCCGGCGCATGGGACGGCTTCCCCGACATCGATGAGGCGGTTCTCATGCGCATCGGCGACGAGGCGCAGGCGCGGGTGTGGTGCGAGGACCGCTACGGGCCCGGCGGAGATCGGGTCCTCCAAGGCGAGGCAGACTTCGGCCTCACCAAGCTTGCGCCAGCCGACCTGGCCGCGCTCAAGGGCGACGCCCTCGCCACGGCACTCGGCACTACGGTGCGCGAAGCCTTCCGCCAGGGCGTGGGCGGCTACGCCCAGGACATGGTCGCTCAGGCCAGACCTTGGTCCTTTCACCCACAGGCCATCGTCGCCCCCGTCTGGGTCCTCCACGGTGACGCCGACACCTTGACGCCCCCGGCCCACGCACACCACACCGCCGGGCTGATCCCCACCGCAAGACTCAAGATCCGGCCCGATCAGGGACACATGAGCATCCTCACTGAGATCCCCGAACTCGCCGCGGCACTCGTCGACGTCCTGCGTTGAGTACCAGCGCGAATGAATGCGAACCGCACTGGGCGGCTGGCGCCGGCTGAGCCGTGGTTCGACGCCGACCTCACCTCGGGAAGAGCGTCGACTCTGATTGCGCTCGGGCGACCGGTTGCGGCGGCCGCACACGTCCGATGACGGAGATCAGCGATGAATGAGCATGGCAGCGCAGCACAGTGGAGAGGTGCCGCCTACGCCGACCACGCAGATCACCACCGCGCTGTGGATGACTGGTTCCTTGACCGGTTGCGCCCGCATCCGGACAGCGTCGTGGTCGATCTGGGGTCCGGGAGCGGCGAGTTCAGCGCACGTCTTGCCGAAAGTGCTCGAGCTGCTGGACGATCTCGCGGCCAGGTTCAGCGTGCCGGCGCCACCGGGGGGATTTCCGACGCCGGGGTCGCGTTCGACTTCGTTGAGCACGCCGGATTCGAGATCCCCGTCGACGGGGTGCGGACCGTGGCGCAGCGCCGTTCGTTCTCTCGAGACCAGATGCTCGGTTTCCTCAAGACCCAGGCGACTGTGGCACTCACTCAGGCGACATCCGACGACACCGGCGAAGCGATCGTGCAGGCGGCGGTCGCAGCCATCGAACGGCTACGCCGCTTCGACGGCACCTACGACCAGACATTCGTTCGTCTCGAGATCTTGGTGCAACGGCCTGTGAGTTGAAGCTCCGCGGTGTCGCAACTCGCTCCATGGTCAGCGACGACCCACTCGTTCGACGCCTGCGGACCGAGCAACCCCTCGGGCAGCCCCGGTTCCGCGATGGTCTGGGTGTTGCGGGTAGCGCCCGAGAGCCGCCGCGTGGTCACCGCAGTACTCGCGCAACCGTCGCGTGTCGCGTCCGTATGGTGTGGCCGGTGGATGGGAGCCGGTCGCCGGCTGGGGGTTGACTGCGGGTGCTCGTCGTGTTCTCGTTCAGTTGCGGGCCGGCGCGTCAGAGCGGAACGCGCACACGGCAGTGATCATCCTCAGGGGTGGTGAGCCTGATGAGCATACCCAAGGCGATCGATGTGGGCGCCTCTGTCAGCGACCTCGATTGACCGCTGTGCCGATGTCCGGCCTGCGACGCCCACGACCGCAGCCGCTCAGTCCCCGCGGCTGTTCCCGAAAGGACCAACAATGGCACACCCAGATGAGGACCTGGCCCGGCAGGCGTACAAGGCCTTTGCAGAGGGTGACATGACGACCCTCGACAACCTCATGGCCGATGACGTCCAGTGGCATGTGGCCGGCGACAGCGTGATCTCTGGCGACTACGACGGCAAGCAGGCCGTGTTCGAGTTCTTCCGACAGCTCAGCGACCGTAGCGGGGGAACCTTCTCACTCGACATCCATGACATCGTGGCCAACGACAACCACACCGTCGCACTCGTCAAGAGCCGTGGCGAGCGTGACGGGCGGCGACTCGAGGACAACAACGTTCACGTGATGCACATCGAGGACGGTAGGGTTGCCTCATTTTGGAGTTTTCCGTGGGATCAACAGGCAGCGGCGGCGTTCTGGGAGTGATCACTTCCCTTCGGTAGGCATCTTTTCCGCTCATCATTGATACGTTGTTGGAGTTGCGGGCTGCTTCCGCAATGAGGGCTGGTTTGCAGTACAGCGGCAGCGTAAAGGTATCTCCTGAATGTCTGAACCACCTGAGCCTGCTGGACGGTGCAGCCCGCTGGTCGCCAACCCTCGTACAACCCCGGTGACTCCTGTGCTCTAGCTCGGTCCCGGGCGGAGGACGGTGTGGTGGGTACCGGGCATCAGAGCGCCGGTGCTGGCAAGAACCGAGAGGTGGTCGAGCTCGGCGCGCCGCCATCGCTGAATCCACGACTGCGCCACGCGCTCAACATGATGATCACCGAGCGGGGTCCACGAACGCTCGGCCAGCAGCTGGTCACTCACGGCGGAGTCTCGTGATTCCGAACTCGACGGGCCTGGGTGGATCACTCGTGCTCGTTCGTGTGAGGCCGCCGGACGGCAGTCGCGGACGGGCGCGGAGTCCGCGGTGCGACACGGCTATGGGAGGCACGACGTCGTGCAGTGGGCGACCCACGATGAGCGACCTGACGCCGCCGACATCCCACCGTCAGACGTCTGGCCGGAGTACAACCTCCACGGCGACGTCGTCGGCGGCCTTTGGTCGCGGCTATACGACGCCGTCCCGCAGTTCCAATCGGTCTGCTTCGACGAGCAGACCGGACAGGTGCTCGCGGAGGCCAACACCATCCCGTGCTGGTGGGACGGCACCGACGCCGGGCTCGGTCCGGGCATCGACGCCACCATGACCGACGCGGTCGCACGCCTCGACGCGGACCAACCGGCCAATACGCTGTGCGCGCTCGCGGGCATCGTCGCACCGGCCGCCCGTGGACACGGGCTGGCCGCCGAGGTACTGCGGCAGATGCGCCGGGTCGCCGCCGCGCATGGGTTGGGTGCGGTCATCGCGCCCGTGCGTCCATCGTGGAAAGCACGCTACCCGTTGTTCCCGATCGAGCAGTACGCAACGTGGCGGCGAGCCGACGGGCTGTCGTTCGACCCGTGGATGCGAGTGCACGAGCGGCTCGGCGCGCGCATGGGACCGGCCCTGCCGCGGTCGATGCGGATCACCGGCAGCATTGCTGACTGGGAGAGGTGGACGGGACTGCCGCTGCCGGTCTCGGGCAGGTATGTGTTCCCCGAGGGGCTCGCTCTGCTCGACGTCGACCGCGACGGCGACCGGGGCGAGTACTGGGAGCCCAACGTCTGGTTCATCCACGACGTGTGACCGATCCAGTGCCGCTGTCCTCCCATGGAGCATCGGGCGAGGCCACCGCCAACGCGATGATGTCGGTCACCTCGTTCACCGCAGCCTGAGCCCGCAGCGCTCGACGCCCGAAGCCGCCAACGGTGCGGCGGCCGTGCAGAGGCGAGACCCAGGGGTGCCGGGGATAGCGTGAGGTTCCGAGGGCGCATACTCAGCTGTCAGCAGACCTACGGCCACCGACCGCCTAAGACCTTCGCGAAGCCTCATCCACACCATTGACAGTCGCCTGCGAAGCGCCCATCATCGGCGTGGTTGCCACAGACGGATGGCATCGCAACGACGACGAACACAAGGTAGCCGGGCTTGTCTGTTCTCCGCTCGCGGCGTGGCGGCCAATGACCGAAGTTGGTCCTTCTAGGACAGAAGGGATCTCTTATGCATGCAGTCGAACGTAGTTACGCCGGCGGCGACACCGGTGCGCTGTTTGACCTCATCGAAGAACGAAGGGCGGAAGTCGAGGACCTCCTTCGCTCAGTCTCGGGCTTTGTGTCGTATGCGGCCTTCCGCACTGACGACGGCGGCGTCACAGTGACCGTGTGTCAAGACAAGGCAGGAACAGACGAAAGCAGCGAGGTTGCAAGGAACTGGGTAGCAGAGAACGCAGCGGACCTATCGGTCGAGCCGCCAGCGATCTCGGAAGGTTCAGTGATCGTCCACTTGACCTGACGCCTCATCACATAGCGAGAGACGAAAATGT
>CAYVGE010000161.1:0-1486 GCA_964450395.1 uncultured Actinomycetota bacterium | reverse complement strand
AGAGGCAGCCGCCAACCGCACCGCATCCCCGGATGCCACGACGTTCATGCTGAGCGCAGCGGACTCGACCGGGGGAGCTCACGCGCTGCGTACCACGGCGCAGCGATGCAGCGACGTGACCCTGACGTTGACCCCGGTGACGAGCGCACCCAGCTGACGCAACTCCTTGTGTGTCAGCGCACACCGTCCCGACGAGGTCGACGGTTTCGACCTGCTGGTGCATTGCACTGCCCGCAGCGCAGCGGCAGGATGACGGCATGCGGACGCTGTACCTCCTACGTCACGCGAAGTCGAGTCACGACGACTCCACGCTGGCCGACCACGACCGACCGCTCGCGCCTCGTGGCGACAAGACCACACCGGTCGTCGCGGACCACATGCGTGACGCGGGCGTCGTGCCCGACGTGCTGCTGTGCTCGTCGGCGCGTCGCACGCGCCAGACGCTCGACCTGCTCGGCGACGCCGTCCCCGCGGCGTGCGACGTGCGGATCGAGGACGGCTTGTACCAGGCCAACGCCGACACGCTCCTCCGACGCGTCCGGACGCTGCCCGACGACGCGCCGCGCGCCATGCTGATCGGCCACAACCCGGCACTCGAGCAACTCGCGCTCCTCCTTGCCGCATCCGGTGAGCACCTGGACCGGATGACGACGAAGTTCCCGACCGCGGCACTGGCCACGCTCGAGGCCGCGATCGACGGCTGGTCGGATCTCGCGCCCGGGTCTGCGCGACTCATCGGGTTCGTGCGACCCAACGACCTCGATGCGCCCAGGTGACACGCGCGCGACCTGCGTCCAAGGACCGCCAGGGACCGTTGCGGACAGCCAGCGACCATACTGAGTCGGTGGATGATGGAGTTGTCGCCAACGTCTGAATACTGACCCCTGGCAACGGTCGAAAGTGGACCCTTGGACCCGGTGGGCCCGGACCTGCGGCTTTGCGGAGGCTGAGGGATTCGAACCCTCGATCGGGACGGACCCGAAACGGGATTAGCAATCCCGCGCCATAGACCAGACTAGGCGAAGCCTCCAAGCATCGACCAAGGCGATGCCGACCGGCAGTGTAACCACCTGCAGCGGCGTCGGCACCCCGGCGACCAGGCCGCTCCCCGCAGCCGACGACGGCGGGCGCGGTGGGGCGCGCACGCCGCGGGACCTGAGGGACGGTGTCTACACTCGGACGCTGTTGGAGGTGTGGCCGAGTCTGGTTGAAGGCGCCAGTCTTGAAAACTGGTAGGCGACTTCGTGCGTCTCGTGGGTTCGAATCCCACCGCCTCCGCTGAAACCCGTCCTGAACGGCGGTAATGGGCCTCGGTCGCCGTTGCGTTCACAAGCGCACAACGACCGGCTCGGCGACCTGCAACCGAAATTGCAACCGAAATCGCTCACGACGCCGGGTCGCCGAGGATGTGACGCGCGCGACGTCCGCCGAGGGCAGCACGTGCGCGTAGGTGTCGAGGGTGAACCCGACGCTGGAGTGGCCGAGC
>CAYVGE010000160.1:0-9149 GCA_964450395.1 uncultured Actinomycetota bacterium | reverse complement strand
CGGCGTGTCGATCATCATGGTCGAGCAGAACGCCCGCCGGTGCCTGCAGATCTGCGACCGCGGCTACGTGCTGGACCAAGGGCGCAACGCCTACACCAACACTGGCGAGCAGCTGCTCAACGACCCCAAGGTCATCGAGCTGTACCTCGGCACCCTGGGCAAGGTGTCCTGAGAGGTTCGGACGACGAACGAAGTAGGAAGGGGCCCGGCGACGTGGCCGGGCCCCTTCCGTCGTGCGTAGCGGTGGCTAGACGTCAGCCACCGTTGCCGATCGACGCTTCACGCGTCTGGTCGACCGACACGGTGTTCTCCGAGTCGTAGACCAGGATCTGGAAGTTCGCCTGCTGAGGGTCACCCTCGTCGGACAGCTCGATCGGGCCGGACTGTCCGTCGTAGTCGATGTCCTCGCCGTCCTCGACGAGCTGCTTGCACTCCTCGAAGGTCTGGCACGTCGTGCCATCCTTCGTCACGCCGGGGATCTCCTCGGCCAGCTCCTCGCCCGCGTCGGACCCAGCGACCTCCGCGGCGAGCGCGCTCACGATGATCGCGTCGTAGGTCTCACCCGCGTACGAGAAGTCCTGCAGGTCGGGGTCGACCTCCAGAAGCTGGTCCTGGAACTCCTCGGATGCCACGGAGCCGGGCAGCGTGCCCTTGATGCCCTCCATGTTGGCATCGACCTGCTCGCCGAGCGCGTTACCGACGTTGCCGTCGACCAGGTAGATGTCGGTCTCCGGCTCCCACAGACCCTGCTCGAACATCGTCGACAGGATCAGCGCGCTCTCCTCGAACCCGATGACGATGATGCAGTCAGGGTCGCTCGAGACGAGCTGCTGCACCTCGGAGTCGAAGTTCGGCGCCTGCGGGTCGTAGACGATCTCGTCGGTGACCTGACCGCCAGAGCTCGAGATGGTCTCGGACGCGTTGTTGAGCAGCCCCTCGCCGTACGGGTCCTGCAGCGCCATCATGCCGACCGTCGCGCAGCCCTCTTCGATCACCAGCTCACCGAGCACGCGACCCTGCAGCACGTCGCTGGGCGCCGTGCGGAAGTACAGGTCGCGATCCTCGTAGTCGGTGAAGTCCGGCGAGGTGTTCGCCGGCGAGAAGTGCACCAGTCCGGCACCGGTCACCTTGTCGATGAACGTGAATGAGACCGCCGACGAGGCTGCGCCGACGATGACGTCAGCGCCCTGCTCGATCTCGCGGTCGACGGTCTGGTTGGCGATGTCCGTGGTGGTGTCACCGGAGTCGCCCTGGATCAGCTCGACGTCGTTGCCGAGCACACCACCAGCCTCGTTGATGTCCTGCACGGCCAGCTCGGCCGCCGCGAACTCAGGGGGCCCGAGGAACGCCAGGCTGCCGGTCTCGGGCAGCACCGTGCCGATGGTGAGCGTCCCGTCTCCGAGGCCCACGGCCTCGGGCGCCTCGCTGGTTGGCTCGCTGGCGGGTTCGCTGGTCGCTGGCTCGCTGGCCGCCGCCTCGGTCTCCTCGGCTTCCTCCGCGGCGCCGCCGCCGCAGGCCGCCAAGAGCAGCGCGAGCGACGCCAGCATGGCCAGCAGCCGTGCTGTCTTCTTGCTCATGCCTTCTCCTCTGGGTCACGTATGCAACATCGCACACGGCGTGGTCCGCCACGTGGTCGCGGACGCGGGGGCCCGCAGTGTCCGCACTCTACTACGGCGTCCGTAGAGCCCGCGATCGCCAGCCGCTGCCGCCAGGACGGTCGCGTCCGCCCGCCGACGGACGCCGTAGGATCGGGCCACCTGCCGGGACCATCCCCGAGGTGACCCCCATGACCACGTCCGACCGCCCGACGCTGGCGTTGCTCGACGGCCACAGCCTTGCCTACCGCGCGTTCTTCGCGCTCCCCGACGACCTGCGGACGACGACCGGGCAGGTCACCAACGCCGTCTACGGCTTCACCAGCATGCTGATCAAGCTGCTGGCCGAGCACGCGCCCGACCGCATCGGGGTGATGTTCGACCGCGGACGGCCCGCCCAGCGGTTGGCGCTCCTGCCGACCTACAAGGCCAACCGGTCCGAGAGCCCCGACGACTTCCGCTCGCAGATCCCGCTGATCTTCGAGGTCCTCGACGCGTTGTCGATCCCGCGGGTGATGCTGGAGGGCACCGAAGCCGACGATCTGATCGCCAGCTACGCGACCGCGGCGGTCGCCGAGGGCATGGACGTGCTGATCGTCAGCGGCGACCGCGACGTGTTCCAGCTGGTCGACGACCACATCTCGGTCATCTACACCCGCCGCGGCATCAGCGACACGGTGCTCATGGACGTCGCCGCGATCACCGAGAAGTACGGGGTCGGCCCCGACCGCTACCCGATGCTGGCGGCGCTGCGCGGCGATCCCAGCGACAACATCCCCGGCGTGCCGGGTGTCGGGGACAAGACGGCGGCCAGGCTGCTGCACGACTTCACCGACCTCGACGGCATCTACGCCCACCTCGACGAGGTGCGGGGCAAGAAGCTGCCGGCCACCCTCGCCGAGCACGAGGCGTCGGTGCGCAACGGCCACCTGGTGGCCCTGCTCGACCGGCACGTCGACATGCCCGAGCCGCTGGGCTCGCTGCGGATGGGCGTGGTCGACCTCGAGACGGTCCGCAAGCTGTTCGCCACGCTGGAGTTCCGGAGCCTGTGGGAGCGCCTGTACCCGGTGCTGCAGACCGAGGCCGACGCCGAGGCCACCGGCTTCGCCGACGAGCCCGAGCAGGTCGCCGACGGCGCGCTCGCCGCATGGTTGGCCGACCTCGACGCCGGCGCCCTGCTGGCGGTGCTGCCCAGCGTGCGCGGCCGCCTGCCCGACATCGCGTTCGACGCGGTGGCGCTGGCGGCCGAGGGGCGCACGCCGGTCCACCTGGCGTTCGACGACGCGTCGCCGGCCGACCTCGACGCGCTGCGTGACGCGCTGGGCCACCCCGACCGCCCGCTGTGCTGCCACGACGCCAAGCAACTGCTGCATGCCGCGCGTGGCCGCGGGTGGGCGGTCGACGGGGTGCGCCTGGACTCCGCCCTGGCGGCGTACCTCATCCGCCCCGACCAGCGCACCTACGACCTGGAGCGCCTGGCGCTGGACCACCTGCGCAAGCAGATCGACGCGCCCGCCGAGCAGGTCGACGACGGCCAGCTGGCCATGGCGGTCGACGACGACGGGTGGCGCACCCACGCCCTGCGGGCGCAGGCGCTGCTCGAGCTGGTCGAGCCGCTGGAGGCCGCGCTGGCCGAGCGCGACCAGCGGCCGCTGCTCGAGCGCATCGAGCTGCCGCTGGTCCCCGTGCTGGCTGGTCTGGAGCACACGGGCATCGCCGTCGACCTGGAGGTGCTGACCGAGATCGGTGACACGCTGGCCGACCGCATCAAGCGGCTGCGCGACGAGATCTATGCCCACGCCGGCGACGAGTTCAACCTCGACTCGCCCAAGCAGCTCCAGCAGGTGCTGTTCGAGCAGCTGGACCTGCCCCGGACCAAGAGGATCAAGAGCGGGTGGTCGACCGACGCGCAGGCGCTGTCGGGCCTGCTCGACGTCCACCCGATCATCGAGCCCCTGCTGGGCTACCGCGAGGTCTCCAAGCTCAAGGGCACCTACGTCGACGCCCTGCCGCCCCTGGTCAACCCGGACACGGGGCGGATCCACGCCGAGTTCAACCAGACGGTCGCCGTGACCGGACGGCTGTCGTCGCAGAACCCCAACCTGCAGAACATCCCGATCCGCTCGTCCACCGGCAGGGAGATCCGCCGGGCGTTCGTGCCCGGGTCCGGCTACGACCGACTCGTCGTCGCCGACTACTCCCAGATCGAGCTGCGGGTCATGGCCCACCTGTCGGGCGACGAGGGCCTGATCGCCGCGTTCACCTCCGGGGAGGACATCCACGCCACCACGGCCGCGATGGTGTGGGAGATCCCGATCGACGCCGTGGACAACACCCTGCGCAGCCGGATCAAGGGCATGACCTACGGGCTGGCCTACGGCCTGCTCGGCCAGCAGCTGGGGATCCCGCCCGACGAGGCGCGCGAGCTGATGGACGCGTACTTCGAGCGGTTCCCGGGGGTGCGCAGCTACCTGCAGGGCGTCGTCGAGCAGGCGCGGGTCGACGGCTACACGGCCACGCTGTTCGGTCGCCGCCGGTACCTGCCCGACCTGATGAGCGATCAGCGCCAACGACGGCAGATGGCCGAGCGCATGGCGCTCAACGCGCCGATCCAGGGCACGGCCGCCGACATCATCAAGCTGGCGATGATCGCCGTGGCCGAGGAGCTCGAGCGCAGCGACCTCGACGCGCAGCTGCTGCTGCAGGTCCACGACGAGCTGGTCTGCGAGGCCGCCGCCGCCGACGTCGACGCGCTCGCCGACCTCCTGCGCCGGCGCATGGCGGGGGTCGCCGACCTGACCGTGGACCTCGACGTCGATACGGCGACAGGGGTCAGCTGGTACGCCGCCGAGAAGCACTGACCACCGGCGGCGCCGCCGGCGGTGACCGTGGTGCCGGGCGGCCGCCGTGCGCGGCGCCGCCACAGCCAGGTGGCACGTTGACAGGGGCACGCGGAGACGTGAGACTGGCGTGACCGGTGTCGACCCGGACCTCAACCCATGCCACCTGCACACCGGACGACCTCTGCCTGCTATGGAGACCGACGACAAGCTATGACCGACCGCCCCGACGACGTGTCCGCCTCGACCGCAGCACCCGCACCGCCGACCACACTGACCGCCGCACCCGCCGCAGAGCGCGAGCGGGGCCAGGAGATCGTGCTCCAGGAGTTCGGGTCGCAGGAGGAGTTCGAGCGGGCGCTCGAGGCCACCATCAAGGAGTTCGGTGACGGGGACATCGTCGAGGGCGTGATCGTCAAGGTCGATCCCGAGGAGGTCCTCCTCGACATCGGCTACAAGTCCGAGGGTGTCATCCCCTCGCGGGAGCTGTCGATCAAGCACGACGTCGATCCCTTCGAGGTCGTGCAGGTCGGTGACGTCGTCGAGGCCCTCGTCCTGCAGAAGGAGGACAAGGAGGGCCGGCTGGTCCTGTCCAAGAAGCGCGCCCAGTACGAGCGCGCCTGGGGCAAGATCGAGGAGATCTACCAGAACGACTCCACCGTCACCGGCACGGTCATCGAGGTCGTCAAGGGCGGCCTGATCGTCGACATCGGGCTGCGGGGGTTCCTGCCGGCCTCGCTGGTCGAGATGCGCCGCGTGCGCGACCTGCACCCGTTCGTCGGCCGCGAGCTCGAGGCGAAGGTCATCGAGCTCGACAAGAACCGCAACAACGTCGTGCTGTCGCGCCGCAAGTTCCTCGAGGAGACCCAGAGCGAGTTCCGCCGCGAGTTCCTCGAGACCCTGCAGAAGGGCGAGGTCCGCAAGGGCACCGTCAGCTCGATCGTGCAGTTCGGCGCGTTCGTCGACCTCGGCGGCGTGGACGGCCTGGTGCACGTCTCGGAGCTGTCGTGGCAGCACATCGACCACCCGAGCGAGGTCGTCGACGTCGGTGACGAGGTCGAGGTCGAGGTGCTCGACGTCGACCTGGAACGCGAGCGCGTCAGCCTCTCGCTCAAAGCCACGCAGGAGGACCCGTGGCGCCAGTTCGCCCGCCAGCACTACGTGGGCGAGTTCATCGAGGGCAAGGTCACCAAGCTGGTGCCGTTCGGCGCCTTCGTGAAGGTCGCCGACGGCATCGAGGGCCTGGTCCACATCTCCGAGCTGGCCGAGGCGCACGTCGAGCTGCCCGAGCAGGTCGTCAAGGTCAACGACACCATCACGGTGCGCATCATCGACATCGACGACATCCGCCGGCGCATCTCGCTGTCGCTGAAGCAGGCTGTCAAGGCCGGCTACGGCGAGGAGCCCGAGCTGGACGACACCCCGGCGACCTCGAGCCAGTCGTCGTCGTCCTCGACGTCCGCTGGCGGCGGCCCGGCCCCGTCCTCGTCGATGGGCGCCGCGCTCGAGGACGCCCTGCGCCAGCGCAGCGGCGGCGGTGGTGCCGGTGACGACGACGACGACGGTGGTGACGCCGGCGGCCTCTCGCTCACCGATGTCATCGCGGACCTGCAGTCGCAGACCAACGGCTCCGACGACGAAGCCGACGAGGCCGACGAGGCCGACGAGGCCGACGAGTAGGGACGCGGGCCCGTGTTCCTCGTCGGGCTGACCGGCGGCATCGCCGCCGGCAAGAGCACGGTCGCGGAGCGGTTCGTCAAGCACGGTGCCGAGCTGGTCGACGCGGACCTGATCGCCCGCGACGTCACGATGCCCGGCACCCCGACGTACCGCGAGATCGTCGAGCACTTCGGGACGGGGATCCTCGACGAGGACGGCTTCATCGACCGGGCGGCGCTCGGGGCGCTCGTCTTCGACGACGAGCGGGAGCGCGCCGTGCTCAACGGCATCACGCACCCGCCGATCCTCGCGGAGATCGCCGACCAGCTGGAGCTGCTGGTCGCCTTCGACGGCTGCGTGGTGCTCGACGTGCCGCTGCTGGTCGAGACCGACGTCGGCCGGCGCTACGACGCCGTCGTCGTGGTCGCCGCCAGCGAGCACACGCAGCTGCGCCGGCTGGTGCGCGACCGCGGGCTCAGCGAGCGCCAGGCCCGCCAGCGGATCGCCTCGCAGGCGCCACTGGAGGTCAAGCTGGCGCGGGCGACGCATGTGATCTGGAACGACGGCACGCTCCGCGAGCTGGTCGAGCGCGCCGATGCGGTCGCCGAAGCGCTGTGCGACGCGGCGACGGCTGATCGCGGCTGACCGTCGCCGGCCGCCGGTCGGGCCCGGCGACGGCGCGGGGCGCTGGACGTAGAATCGCCACGTGTCAACCCACCCCGAGCCGTTGGATCGCCTGGGCCGGTCCCTGCGCGACTTGCGCGTGTCCATCACGGACCGGTGCAACTTCCGCTGCACCTACTGCATGCCGCGGGAGCAGTTCGGCCCGGACCACCAGTTCCTGCCCCGGTCGCAGCTGCTCGACTTCGAGGAGATCACCCGCGTCGTGCGGGTCCTTGCTGCGCTCGGCGTCCGCAAGGTCCGCCTGACCGGCGGCGAGCCGCTCGTCCGTCGCGACGTGCCCGACCTGGTCGCCATGCTGGCGGCCGTCGACGGCATCGACGACCTGGCCATGACGACCAACGCGTCGCTGCTGGCGCCGCTCGCCGGCCCGCTGCGCGACGCGGGCCTGCGCCGGCTGACGATCAGCCTCGACGGGCTCGATGACGCGGTCTTCAAGCGGATGAGCGACACGAAGATCGGCGTGGACCATGTGCTGGCCGGCATCGCTGCGGCACAGGAGGCGGGCTTCGCCGACATCAAGGTCAACTGCGTGGTGCGCCGCGGCGTCAACGAGGACCAGATCGTGCCGCTGGCCCGCTACGGCCGGGACCACGGACTGACCGTGCGCTTCATCGAGTTCATGGACGTCGGGACGACGAACGGCTGGCAGCTCGGCGAGGTCGTGCCCAGCCGCGCCGTCCTCGCCCGGATCGACGAGCACTTCCCCGTCGAGCCGCTCGACCCCAACTACCCCGGTGAGGTCGCCGAGCGCTGGCGCTACGTGGACGGCGGGGGTGAGGTGGGCGTCATCTCGTCGGTGTCGCAGCCGTTCTGCCGCACCTGCACCCGCGCGCGGCTGTCCGCCATCGGTGAGCTGTACACGTGCCTGTTCGCCGCGGGCGGCGTCGACGTGCGCGGGTGGCTGCGCGGCGGGGACGACGACGGGGCGCTGCGCGACAAGCTCGCCGCCGTGTGGCGCGGCCGGTCCGACCGCTACTCGGAGCTGCGCACCGAGGAAACGGCCGCCGGGGCCGCGAAGGTCGAGATGTCCTACATCGGCGGCTGACGCACGACGTCAGCCCCGGCTCACCCGGCCGCCAGTTCGCGCAGGACCGCGTCGACGGCGTCGTCGGCCTGCGCGTAGTCGTGGGCGAACAGCGCCCGCCCGTCGACGACGATCGCGCCGTTGCGCACCCCCTGGCGGACCTCGCGCCAGATCGCTCCGGCGCCGAGGCCCCGGCGCCGGCCGTCGCCGACGATCGTGGGGATCAGCCAGACCATGTTGCGCGGGTCGACCACGGTGATCTCGACCATGCTGCGTGGCAGCTCGCGGCGCAGGGCCCGGTAGATCGCCCCCATCGACTCCATCAGGGTGCGGTTGTGCGCGAACGTGTCGGGGTGGCCGACATCGCAGTCCGCGCCCCCCAGCCGGCCGCAGCAGCCCGATCCGCTCGTCTGGCTGTCCCACTCGCGCACCAGCAGGATGCGGTGCCGGGGTCGCGGCGGTGCGGTGGCGGCCATCAGTCGCGCTCCGCCGGCGACTCGACGGTCCGACTCTCGCTGCGGGCTCCGCGGATGGCCAGCACCGCCTCGACGATCAGCCAGCACGCCAGCACGAAGATGGCCAGATCGATCGGGGCGAGCAGCCAGTCGCGGTTCGCCACGAACTCCCGCAGGTTGATGAACAGCGCCCAGACCGTCATGAACAGCAGGAAGGTCAGCGGCACGATCTGCGCCATGGCGTTGCGGCCCTGCTTGGTCACCCAGACCGCGACCACCGCCAGCGCGAGCCCGGCGGTCAACTGGTTGGTCGTGCCGAACAGCGTCCACAGCCGCCCGAAGGCCAGGGTGTCGCCCTCGCCGCCTGCGGGCGCGAGTGCGAGCGCGAGCGGGAAGATCACCGCCAGCGTCGTGGTGAGGTTGATGTTCTGCGAGAGCGCCCGCGAGCCCATGATCTCGCCGACCTCTTGGATGATGTAGCGCTGCAGCCGCAGACCGGTGTCGAGGGTGGTCGCGGCGAACGAGACGACGACGACCGCGGCGAACACGGTGCCGTAGCTGGTGGGCACGCCGATGTTGCTGGCGAACCCGGCGACGCCCTGCACGAAGTTGCCCAGGGCGCCGTCGGACGCGGTCGCGAAGTCGGCGTACTGCTCGTTCCAGTTCAGGCCGACGATGCCGATGCCCGCCGTCGTCGCGAGCACGGCACCCAGCGCGAGCGAGCCCTCACCCAGGGCTCCCATGTAGCCGACGTAGCGCGCATCGGTGTCGCGGTCGAGCTGCTTGGACGTGGTGCCGCTCGACACGAGGCTGTGGAAGCCGCTGACCGCGCCGCACGCGATCGTGACGAACAGGAAGGGGAACCAGTTGCGCGGCCCCTCGACCGAGTTGA
>CAYVGE010000159.1:3294-9213 GCA_964450395.1 uncultured Actinomycetota bacterium | reverse complement strand
CCCTGGCCGCCCATGAACTGCATCAGGTGGCGCCACAGGTTGATGCTGTCCGACACGTGGTCGAGGTCGTTGATCACCGCCAGGCCGGCGGTCGCGAAGCCGGACATGGCGTCGAAGGACGCGTCGAGGAAGCTGCCATAGTGGCCCGACAGGTACAGCGGGATCGCGGCGAGATAGGTGGCGACGAGCCACGACAGCGCCACGGCGGCCATCGCGTGGCTCCAACCGATGTCCCGGCTGGTGGCCAATCGCCACTCGGCGAGGCGACCGAGCAACAGCGACAGCCCGGCACCGATCAGCAGGCCCAGCGCATCGTTGTACTCGGCCCGGACGACTCCCAGCGCGGCAGGGATCAGCATAACCAGACCGAGCCCGGTGATGATCCGCCCGGTGTACAGGCCGATCAGCCCGAGGTCGCGGCGGTCGGGACGGATGAGCACGGCCCTGGACCGTACGGACCCTGACCGCCATCGACCGGCGCGTTAACGGGTTCTTAGCGCGAGCCGTGAGGGTGCTAACGCCTCCCTAGCGCCGTCACGGTGAACAATCGTCGTCCACGGCCACGCCGTATCTGCCTCCGCCGCGGAGATGACTCGGGCACCGGCTGTGGGGAGTGCTCGACGCGACGCATGATGGATGCCATGGATCGCCGACGTAGTGACGTGCCGCTTCCAGGTGAGGCAGCCACCGACGGCGCGGCGGCGCGGCGCGGGGGTCTCGCGCTTCCGTCACGTCGCCGCTGGTTCGGTGCCGCGATCGGGGTCGTCGGCCTCGCCGTGCTGACCGCGCTGTTCCGGTCGTCCGGTGCCGACGTCCAGCTGTCGACGGCCCTGCTGTCGTACCTGGCGCTCACCGTCGTTGTCGCGGCCGTCGGGGGGATCTGGCCGAGCGCGGTCGTGGCGGTGGCCGGTTTCGCCGCAAGCAACTGGTTCGTCACCCCGCCGTACAGGACCTGGGTGGTCCACAGCGCGCAGGACCTCCTCGCGTTGGGGGTCTTCCTGACCACCGCGGTCGTGATCAGCGCGTTGGTGGACCTGGCCGCACGCCGCGCCGCCGAGGCGGAGCTCGCGGGCGCCGAGGCGACCGCGTTGGCGCGGCTCGCCGCGACCGTCGCTGCCAGCGACGACCCGCTGGAGCGTCTCGTCGATGACCTGCGACAGGTGTTCCACCTCGACGCGGCGGCGGTGCTGCGCGACGACGACGGCAGCTGGCGCGTGCTGGCATGCGCCGGCGCGCCCTGCCCGCGGTCCCCTGCAGACGGCACGGACACCCTCGAGCTGCAGCCTGGAAGCGTCCTCGTGCTGCTCGGACCCAACGCTCCGCTGGACGATCGCCGCATCCTCGCCGCCTTCGCAGCCCAACTGGCGCTCGCCCTCGAACGCCAGCGGCTGGAGGCAGAGGCGATCCGCGCCGAGGGGCTGGCGGAAGCCAACCGGTTCCGGACCTCGTTGCTGTCGGCCGTGTCGCACGACCTGCGCACGCCACTGGCGACCATCAAGGCGTGGTTGACCGGTGTGCTCGAAGACGACGCGGCGTTCGACCTGCATGACACCCATGCCATCATCCGCACCGTCGTCGGTGAGGTCGACCGCCTCAACGCCCTCGTAGGCAACCTGCTCGACCTCAGTCGTCTCCAGGCCGGTGCGCTGTACGTCCACGTGCAACCGGTCGAGCTGGACGCCGTCGCGGCCGAGGCGGTCGCGGGGCTGGGCTATGCCAGCGACCAGGTCGACCTGCGGCTGCCTGACAGCCTGCCGCCGGTGCTCGCCGACGCCGCACTGCTCGAGCGGGTGCTCGCCAACCTCATCGACAACGCCGTCCGCCACTCACCTACGGCCAAGCGGTGCGAGGTGCAGGCCAGCGTCGACGGCGACCAGATGGACGTCCGCATCATCGACCACGGACCGGGCATCCCCGCCCCACGGCGGTCAGCCGCGTTCGAGCCGTTCCAGCGCCTCAACGACCACACCGGCGGCGTCGGCCTCGGCCTCGCGGTCGCCCGCGGCCTCGCCGAGGCCCTCAGTGCCGAGCTGGCCATCACCGACACGCCGCACGGCGGCACCACCATGGTGCTGCTGCTCAAGGTGGCCACGCCATGACTGGCCCGCCGCTCGACACTGTAACGCGTGTGCTGGTGGTGGACGACGAGCCGCAGCTGCGCCATGCGCTGTCGGTCAACCTGCGCGCCCGCGGCTACGCCGTCAACCAGGCGGCGACGGGCAACGAGGCGTTGCGGACCGCCGCCGACGCCAGACCCGACGCTGTCATCCTCGACCTCGGCCTGCCCGACATCGACGGCGTCGAGGTCGTGCGCGGCATCCGCGGCTGGAGCAGCATCCCGATCATCATCCTGTCGGTGCGCGAGACCGAACCCGACAAGGTCGCCGCGCTCGACGCGGGCGCCGACGACTACGTCACGAAGCCCTTCGGCATGGCTGAGCTGCTCGCACGGCTACGCGCCGCCATCCGGCGCGCGCAGCACAGCGACGAGCAGCCCACCGTGGACACCGACGACTTCGCGATCGACCTGGCCGCCAAGCGGGTCACGACCCGCGACGGCGACGAGATCCGTCTGACGCCCACCGAATGGGGCATCGTCGAGGCACTGGTCCGCGGCGACGGACGGCTGATCACCCAGCAGCAGCTCCTCCAGACCGTGTGGGGTCCGCAGTACCACCACGAGACCAACTACCTGCGGGTCCACATGGCTCACATCCGCCGCAAGCTCGAACCCGCACCGTCGCAGCCCAAATACTTCCACACCGAACCTGGCATGGGCTACCGGTTCACCCACAGCTGCGACGGTCAGTGACGCAGGCTGCTCGACCACCTGGGGCCATCGCGCTCCCTTGGTAGCCACGACTGATCATTCGTAGCGTGCAGAGCCACGCGCATCGGGTGTGGGCTTAACGCGATCTTCACGCCTCGCCCGGCCTCCTTAACGGGGTCTTCGCGGTGCCGGTCCTCCCGGCGGGCGAACCTGTCATCGGATGTCCCGTCCAGGTGTGATCGGGTGGGTTGCGGTGGGCAGCAGTGAACGTGGGCGCCGCGGTGGGTGGCGCATCCTGCTCGGCGTCGAGGACGATGCCGCGTTGCGACGCGCTGCTGTCCGCCGGCCGTGAGCGACGCGATGCCGGTGCCACCGTCGTCGTCGGGTGCTTCGAATCGCCATGGTCGTCGTTGCCGTGACGTCAGTGTGCTGGTTGACGTCGCCGCGCGGACGATGGCTGGGCCGTCGAGCACGCCGTCACAGTCCACGCCGCAACGACCCGCGGACGCCACCGATGCGCTCGCGATCGGACCCATCGCTTCGCGCTCATCGGACCGCGGACGCCGGCGGAGCACAGCCGCGTGCTCGCGACATGCACCGCACAGCTCGCTCACCGTCGACCGGTGCCCCCCAGGAGACCCGTCATGACCGACCACCTGCTCGTCGCCCCTCGTCGCATCAACACGGAGCACGGCCTCAGGGTCTACCCACCGGAGCTGCAACACCGGTTCCGCGGCGATCCCGCAGCGTGGCTCCCCGGCAGGCTGACCATGCACGGCGGATCGACCTTCCACACGCGCACTCGGTTCCTCGGCGCCGGCGTGCAGTTGCAGTTCACGGTCGGCCCCCCATGGATCCGCGGTGACACGATCACGCGCAGCCTGCGGATCGAGCTCATCGAACCACCACTCGGCATGGCATGGCTGTCGCCGGTTGTGGAAGGCGAACTGTCCCTGTGGGGCGAACCGCACGGACGGCTCCGCTTCGAAGGCCACTCGTCGGTATCTGGTCTACTCGGGGTCCGCGAATGGTCCGCAAAGCGGCTCGTCCGTGGGGTCACTGCGGCCATCAGCGACCGCCTCTCGGCGCAGGCCCCTTCGATCCCGCCATCGAAGGCGGCGCCCGTGCGGTGAGACGACGGTACGGACCCATGTCAACTGTCGCCTGATAGTGGCGGGTTCCACGAGGGAGCTGACGCTGTTGGATGATCTCGTGTTCGTGGCTGCCGCGGTCACGTTTGTTCGCGCTGTCCGCGCTGTACGTGCGAGCGTGCGCGCACCTCACCGGCGAGTCCTCGTCTCCGCACGACGGGGCGGATGGCGGTCGACCATGACCGTCGACAACGTGCTCGGTCTCGTGCTCGCCGTGGCCGTGCTGGCCTACCTCGTGGCGGCGCTGCTGTTCCGGGAGCGCATGTCATGACGTCGCACCGAGAACCCGAGACCCGCGACGCCTCGATCGAGGACGGGGGTCAGACATGACACTGCACGGCTGGCTGCAGTTCGGTGTGGTCAGCGGCCCCGGACCCATATCAGGTACCGTGTCGGCGCTCCTCGAGGAGAAGTCGCTCGACGGGTTGTCCCGTGATCTCGGCGATGAGATCGAAGTTCTTGTCAACGTGCAGCACCGTGAGGTCGGCGAGCTCGCCAGTGGCCGCCAGCAACAGATCCGGCACCGACGGCGCGCGATGCTGACCGCGGTCGGCCAACAGCCCTGCACGGCCATCGCGCGATCCTCGATGGCCGGCGTCAGGTACTCCACCGGCATCGCCGACAGTGGCGGCTGCCGCAGGCTGGCACGTAGGTCTTGCGCCGACCGTACCGAGTAGCCGACCTCCAACCGCGTCACCGACGTGATGCGCATCAGCCCACGGTGGATGCGGTCGGCCCACACCTTCGCGTCGGGACTGCCACCGAGACGCACCAGAGCCGACTTGTCGACGAGCCAACCGCTCACTCCCAGGCCTGACGCATGACGTCCTCGTCAGCAAGATCGGCGAAGGTGTCGCCGAACCGCTCCATGGCTACTTCGACGGCCGTCGTGCCGCATCGAGCGCAGTCGTGAGGTGCAGGCCCGCGACCGACCGGCAGGCCGGACCAGCTGATCGGCTGATGCGCTGATTACTCGACGTCGGGTGCGTCGGCGACAGGTGCCCGTGCCGATCTGGGCGGGGCTGCGAACGGATCGATGACCGTGACGCCCTCGAACACCTGACCTGCATTCAGGTCCTCGGAGTACAGCCGCGCGCAATCGGCCCGCTGCGCCGCCGTGACGATTGCCGCATCCCACAGTGACAGCTGCGCAGAACGGCTCAGCGCGATGGCGGCCAAGACCAGTTCCCGGTCGAGGTCGACCACGGGCAGCTTCGCCAGCGACCGCACAGACCGCTCTGCCTGCTCGCTCGACTGGGGACGGGCAAGCTTGCGCGTGACGGTGACGTAGTACTCGTTGAGCACCTGCGCACTCAGCGCGATCCGCCCCTTCAGCTCGTCGAGCAGTGCGATGGCGGTCGCCTGCTTCTCCGGCTCATCGGAGTCCACCGCATACACGAACACGTTCGTGTCGACGAAGACGTCGATCACCGTCGGCTGACCCGGTCCTCGTACAGATCCTCACGTCGCCACGTCCGACCACCGCCGCTGCCCGCCGTCGACGACCGCGCTCCATCAAGGAACTCGGCCAGCGCAGCGGCCGACTCGTCCTCACCGGAGAACCGCTCGAGGAACTCGCGGACGGCCGCATTCACCGACGTGTTGCGTCGCAGCGCCACCATCCGCGCCCGCTTCAACAAGTGATCGTCCACCGTCAACGTCAGATTCGCCATCGTTCAGCCGCACCTGTGCTCCACGTAACCCGTGCCGCACAGCATACACGACACGCAAGGCCCATGGTGTGCCCGTGCCGTTTGCACACCTCGTCCGCCACGAGCCGCGCACCCACGGCGGCGGAGTACCACGAGCGCGTGATCAGTACACGATGTCGAGGGCGTACCGCAGCGCACGGTCCCAGGGCCCCGCGCACAACCTTATTGAGGTGGCCGACGGGCTCGTCGTCGAGCACGTCGATCGGCACGGTGATCACGTTGTCACAACTGACGCGGCGACGAGTACGCGGTCGGCCTCAGCAAGCTCCTCGGCGCTGATCACCGC
>CAYVGE010000159.1:0-3194 GCA_964450395.1 uncultured Actinomycetota bacterium | reverse complement strand
ACGCGGCGACGAGTACGCGGTCGGCCTCAGCAAGCTCCTCGGCGCTGATCACCGCCTGGGCGCCGCGGCGGAGGAGCTCTGGCTGGCGAGTGGCGCTACACCGCCGCCACCGACGGCGTCGACCACAGCTTCCGCGGCTGCTTCCACCAGATCACCGACACCCGCATCGTGCAGAACTTCACCTGGGAGGGCATGCCCAACGACGTCTCGCTGGAGACGCTGTGGTTCGAGGACCTCGGCGACGGCACCACCCGCCTGCACGCCCAGTCGCTCGTCGACAGCTTCGAGGGCCGCGACGCATGGCTGGCGTCGGGCATGGAGACCGGCGTCAACCAAGGCTACGCCAACTCGACGCCCTCCTCGCCGACCAGGCCTGACACCCGCACCATCCTCGCCGCACACCAGACTCAGCTCCATGACCGTCCGGCTCGGCGACGTGATCGACTGCGAACACCGGCAGCGTGCGGGCCGAGTTCTCGTGCGCGGCGCTCGGCTATCACGCACGGCACCCCCTGCCGGTGCCGTGCGTCCTACACGACCATCCAACGTGTCCGGTGCCGTGCTGCGGAAGCCACCCGGTCCAATCGTATCCGACCCGCTCGGCCAGCAGAAAGAGCGCAGGGCAAGGGATCAAGCGCCATTCGGCGTCCGAGCTCGACGCCGGGCGTCCTTGGCCGTCCGTACTGTGGCGGTCGGCCGCGGTCACGCGAGCTTGGCTACATTCATGGCTACGTCTTCACTGCCCAACTCCGTCATTGCGGCGTCCATTCCAGGCAGCGTGATCGATCGGGCAACATCGTCACTCGTCGTCGCGCCACACGCCGTTCATTGCGGTCTGGTCTTTGCGCGATGAGGGCATACAGCTCGCTCAACCTCCTCGACACCGAACACGGAGCGGTCCTTCGCCATCGCGGCAGGGGTCATATGATCTCGCGGTCAGGGTCTATCGGCCCGGAGCAGACGGGCGCGAGACGGCACGGTGGCGCCATGGACACCATGGGGCGAGCACACGGCGTCTCCCGCCGGTCGGTCTTGCGTTGGGCCATGGCGGGTACGGCGGGCCTGCTCGCCAGCGGCGCGGGGGTTCTGGGCTGCCGGAGCGAACCCACCGCTCTCGTGCCACGCGGCGGCGACGGCAGTGCAGGACCCACGAGCGGGTCGGAAGCAACGACCACCGGCCCGGTGCTCGGCGAGCCGGAGGTGCTCACCAGCCACGACGGTCAACTGGACGCCGAACTCACCGCTGCGGTCGGGTCTGTTCCACTCGCCGGCCGCTCCGCCCACACCGCCGCCTACAACGGCGCGATCCCAGGCCCGACCCTGCGACTCCGACCGGGCGACCGCGTGCGACTGGACCTCGCCAACGAACTCAACGAACCCACCAACCTGCACTTCCACGGACTGCACGTACCGCCGGACGGGACCGCGGACAACGTCTTCGTGTCGCTGCCGCCCGGCGCACGTCGCCGCTACGACTTCGTGATCCCAGAAGACCATCCCGGAGGTACGTTCTGGTACCACCCGCACCGGCACGGGTTGGTGGCACACCAGGTGCACGCTGGACTGTATGGCGCCATCGTCATCGACGGTACGGTCGATGACCTCGCCGCAGTCTCACAGGCGCGCCCGCGGCTGCTCGTGCTCTCCGACATCACGCTGGATGACCGCGGGCGCGTACCCGGGCCGACGCCGCCACAACGGATGATGGGCCGTGAGGGCGCCCTGGTGATGGTGAACGGGCAGCTGCGCCCACGGCTGACGGCGTCCGCCGGCGGGCTCGAACGCTGGCGGGTGCTCAACGCCAGCGTGTCCCGGTTCTACCGGCTGCAGGTCCAGGGCCATCGGCTTGTCGTCATCGGCTCCGGTGCCGCGGCACTGGCCGCACCCGAACGTCGCGAGGACGTGTTGCTGGCACCCGGCCAGCGCGTGGAATTGCTGGTGAGGGTGGGTGACGCCGGCAGCTATGACATCGTGAGCGTGCCCTATGACCGCGGAGCCGCGATGCCCATGGGCATGGGGCCCCGCGGAGGGGACTCCGGAGACGCCAGGGGCCCCGGCGGCGGGATGGGCCCCGACGGCGGGATGGGGCCCGGCGGCGGGATGGGCCCCGGCGGGGTGGGTCGGAGTGGCGTCAGCGGATCCGGCGGCCGCTCGCCCCGCGGCGACGGTGCAGACGCGACAGGCACGGGCCAGACGGTGGTGTTCGCGACGCTGCAGTCTGGTGACTCGTCAACGTCGACGCGATCGTTGTCGATCCCCGGGTCGCTCGTCCCGGTCGCGGACCTGTCCGGCGACACCGTCGCCCGGACCCGCCAGGTCGAGTTCGGGATGCGCATGGGTGCCGGTGGGCCGCGCTTCCTGATCGACGGCCAGACCTTCGACGCCAAACGCGTCGACAACGCGGTCCGCCTGGACACCACCGAGGACTGGGTCATACACAACGCCACCCCGATGGACCACCCGTTCCACCTGCACACCTGGCCGTTCCAGGTGCTCGACGGGCCCGACGCGACACCCGGCCGACGTCGTTGGCAGGACGTGGTCAACGTGCCCGCGAACGACAGCGTTCGGGTACGCATCCGGTTCCGTGACTTCGACGGTCGCAGCGTCTATCACTGTCACATCCTCGACCATGAAGACCTCGGCATGATGGCCGTCGTCGCGGCGAAACAGAACGCTGCATCATGATCGCCCCTGATGGGCCGTCGTCGTGTGGCGTGCTGACGTCAGCGGGTCGCTGGGATCGGCACCGCCGACACCGCTCACAGCACGTAGTTCATGCCCTTCAGGGTTGGCTGCTGCGCCGTGGCAAGGATCGCCGCCCTACAGGGAATCCGTCCAGCGTGCACAGCCGGCAGGCTCACCCACCACGCCCCACGCGCAGATCGGCGCCTCGGGCCTTCGCCTCGGCGGCCCTCGCAACGATGCGCCCATCGCTGGGCCACTGGCTCGCCACCGGCATCAGACCCCAGTGCCCGACCAGGTCGGCGCGTGCTTCCGCCACCCTGCTGCAGGGCTCAGCGCCACCGGCTGGCCCCTACATCGGTCGCGTGCTCGGCGGGATCACCCGTACGTCCGTGATGACGCGCTCGCAGCCGCTGGACCTGAGGGGATGACGTGACGACAACTGCGGAGCAGCTGTATCGCCGGCTCGTCGATGACGATGAAGACCACGGCTGCGGCGACCTCCCCGA
>CAYVGE010000158.1:0-9467 GCA_964450395.1 uncultured Actinomycetota bacterium | reverse complement strand
GCCCCCCCCGCGGCGGCGCCCCCCCACGCCTCCGAGCCGGCCTCGGAGGAGACCTCCTCCGACGAGGCCTCACCGCCGCCGCCCGCGCCGGCGCCGGCCGAGTCGGACACGGTCAACGTGCCCTCCATGCCGGCCTCGCGGTGCCCCGCGACGTCGCAGTAGTAGGTGTAGTCGCCGGCCTCCAGCTCGACGGTCGCCGTGTCGGTCTCGCCGCCGGCCGCCTCGAGGACCGTCTCGTCGTTCAGCTCCTCGAACACCACGTTGTGCTCGATCTGGCCCTCGTTCTCCAGCGTCAGCTCGTTCTCGCCGGTCGGCAGCTCAGCGGGGGCGGACTCGTAGGCGATGTCGATCGCGACGAACACCGGCTCGTTGGAGACGGTCTCGCCGCCGCCCTCGCCGCCCTCGCCGCCCTCGGCGCCGTGCTCCTCGATCTCGCGCATGCCGGCGGCCGACGCCACCGCGCCGGCGCCGATCAGGCCGATCAGCCCGACGGCCAGCGCGACGCCCAGCGCCCGCGCGGTGATGCGCGTCCTGGCTTCGACCAGGAACGCCATGGCCATGATGTAGCCGGCGGCCAGCAGCGCCACGAGCGAGGCGTTCAGCTCGGAGACCGCCAACAGGACGCGCGACAGGCTGACGGCGATGACCAGCATGATGCCGATGATGGTCACCGGCATGAGGTAGGGCGTGAACCAGCGTTCGCGGATCTCGTCGCGCATTCGGTCGTTGCTCCGAGGGATCGTCGTGGATGGGGCGGGCGGGCCTGGCTCAGGTGAGGCCCTGGTTGCCGCCCGCGTACAGCATCAGGCTGATGGTGGCCGCGTAGACGGCGAGGGCCAGCAGGAGGCCGAAGACGAAGAGCCGCCGGTACCAGCCGCTGTCGAACCGCAGGTGCATGAACCACAGGATCACGAGCACGAACTTCAGGACGGTCAGGATGATCAGGGCCGGGATGGCGAGCTCTCCGGGCACGGCCATGAACGAGATCGCCACCTCGATGGCGGTGAAGACCGCCAGGATGATCCCGATGGCGATGTACTGCGAGCTGTCGGGATGATCGGCGTGCTCGTGGTCCTCGGTCTGTGACACGGCGACGATTCTCCTGTCGGTCTCTACAAGGTCGCCTGTTCCCAGGGGATCAGGTAGATGGCGGTGAAGATGACGATCCAGACGATGTCGACGAAGTGCCAGTACAGGCCGACGTTCTCGACCGCCTCGGCGTCCTTGGACGTCAGCTTGCCGGTCATCGACCGGGCCCACAGCGTGACCAGCATCAGCACGCCGATGGTGACGTGGGCGCCGTGGAACCCGGTGAGCACGAAGAACGATGACGCGAACGGGCTGGTCGACAGGGTCATGCCCTCGGCGGCGAAGACCGTGAACTCGTAGATCTGACCCGCGAGGAAGACCGAGCCCATCATCGCGGTGCCCAGGATCCAGATGCGAAACCCGCGGTCGTCGCCGCGCTGGATGGCCGACAGCGCCAGCACCATGCCCAGCGACGACATCAGCAGCACGAACGTGCTGACCGACGTGAAGGGGATGTCGAACAGCGCGGGCGTGACGGTCTCGACGCCGTTGTAGCGCCCGTAGTAGATCAGGTAGGCCGAGATCAGCGCGCCGAAGAACAGGCACTCGGACCCCAGCAGGGTCCACATGCCCAGCTTCTCGTTGGACAGCCCGAGGCTGGTCGCGTGCGACTGCTCGCTCGCCTCGGCGGTCGTGACCTCTGCCATGGCTAGTGGGCCTCCTCGGCGCTGGGCTCGAACGCCCAGGCGAACAGCGAACCGAACGTGATCACGCTGCCGACGGCCAGCAGGACGATCATCGCCTGACCGCTGGTGAACAGCGCCCATCCCATCAGCGGCATGCCGACGGCCGCCAGCAGGGGGAAGATCGAGGGGTCGGGCATGTGGATGTCGGCGTGCTCGTCGTGGTCGACGACCACCTCACCCGAGCCGCCGGCCGGCACGCGGACGTAGTCGCCGCTCTCGGACACCGCGTGCTTGCGGTGCCACAGCTCGTCGCGGGCGGTGACCTGCGGGATCTCGGCGAAGTTGTAGTGCGCCGGCGGCGAGGAGGTCATCCACTCCAGCGTCCGCGCGTCCCACGGGTCGTCGCCGGCGAGCTCGCCGCGCCGCAGCGAGATCGCGACGTTGACGATGAGCAGCAGGAACGAGAACGCGATGATGAACGCGCCGACGGTGATGAGCATGTTCAGCGTGTCCCAGCCGAAGCCCGCGGCGTAGGTGTCGATGCGCCGCGGCATGCCCCACAGGCCCAGGAAGTGCATCAGCCCGAACGTGATGTTGAAGCCGACCAGCATGGTCCAGAAGTTGATCTTGCCCAGCGTCTCGTTCATCAGCCGGCCGGTGACCTTGGGATACCAGTAGTAGGTGCCCGCCAGCACGCCGAACACCAGGCCACCGAAGAGCACGTAGTGGAAGTGGGCGACCACGTAGTAGGAGTCGGTCTGCTGATAGTTGTGAGGGACGACGGAGTGCGTGACGCCCGACAGGCCGCCGATGGTGAACATCGCCACGGTGGCGATCGCGAACAGCATCGAGGTGTTCAGGCGCAGCTTGCCGCCCCACATCGTGCCGATCCAGTTGAAGATCTTCACCCCGGTCGGCACGGCGATGAACATCGTCGTCAGCCCGAACGCGGTGTTCGCGACCGGACCCATGCCGACGGCGAACATGTGGTGCGCCCACACCCCCCAGCCGAGGAACCCGATCGCGATGCCGGCGAAGACCATCGCCGTGTAGCCGAAGATCGGCTTGCGCGAGAAGGTCGGGATGACCTCCGAGATGATGCCGAACGCGGGCAGGATGAGGATGTAGACCTCGGGGTGGCCGAACAGCCAGAACATGTGCTCCCACAGGACGGGATCGCCACCGTTGGCCGGGTTGAAGAAGTGCGCGCCGAAGCGGATCTCGAACAGCAGCTGCCACAGCGCGATGCCGATGACCGGAAGGGCGAACAGCAGCAGGAAGGCGACGATGAGGGTCATCCAGGTGAACACCGGCATGCGCATCAGCGTCATGCCGGGCGCCCGCATGTTCAGGATCGTCACGATGAAGTTGACCGCCGACGCCAGCGTCGCGATGCCGGCGATCTGCAGGCCGACCGAGTACAGCAGCATCCGGCCCATGTGGATCTGGGTCGCCGCCGCGCCGGCGCCCTGGCCGACGGCGGTCGTGTAGCCGCTGGGGTCCGGGCCGACCGTCGTCGACAGCGGGGCGTAGTTGAACCAGCCGCCGTCCGGCAGGCCCGACAGCACCAGTCCGGAGTACATGAAGATGCCCGCGGCGCAGAACACCCAGAAGCTGAAGCCGTTGAGGCGGGGGAAGGCGACGTCACGCGCGCCGATCTGCAGCGGCATGATGTAGTTGAAGAACGCCGCACCGAGCGGGATGCCGACGAAGAACACCATGGTCACGCCGTGCATGGTGTAGATCTGGTTGTAGATCTCCGGCGACAGGAAGTCGTTCTCGGGCACCGCCAGCTGCACCCGGATCAACAGCGCCTCGACCCCCGCGACGACGAAGAAGAACATTCCCGCGATGAAGTACATGGTCCCGATCTTCTTGTGATCGGTCGTCGTCAGCCAGCTCCACAGGCCGGTCTGTGCCTTGGGCCGGGAGAAGATCCGCAGGCCCTGGGAGGCTGATGTGTCGGCGGGAACCGCGGTCATGACAGTCGCCCTCTCGCTTCGCTCGGTGCGGGCACGATCCACCTACTCCAGCGTGTACAGGTACGCGGTCAGGGCGTCGATCTGGTCGTCGGACAGCCCGAGGTTCGGCATCTGCGACCCGGCCTTGACGGCCTGCGGGTTGCGCAGCCACGCCTTGAGCTGCTCGGGGTCGTCGACGTCGAAGACGCCGCCCGCGAACATCCGCCGGCTGGCGAAGTGCGTCAGGTCCGGCCCGATGCGCACGTCGGCGGCCGTGCCGGTCGCCTCCTCGTAGCCGGCGACCGCGTGGCACGTGTAGCACTGCTGCGACTCGAACAGCTCCTGGCCCTCGGCGGCCAGCTGCCCGGTCGCCG
Source organism: uncultured Actinomycetota bacterium (assembly GCA_964450395.1). Classification (GTDB taxonomy): domain Bacteria; phylum Actinomycetota; class Nitriliruptoria; order Euzebyales; family JAHELV01; genus JAHELV01. The sequence continues at coordinate 5,417 of CAYVGE010000158.1, read as the reverse complement.
GGTCGGCGGGCTCGGCCTGGTCGGCGAGCCACTCCTCGAACTCGGCGGGCTCGTGCGCGATCACCTCGAAGCGCATGCGTGCATGGCTCAGGCCGCAGAACTCGGCGCACTGGCCTGGGTAGACGCCCGGCTCGTCGGCCTGGATCATCAGCCGGCGGGTGTGGCCCGGCACGACGTCCTGCTTGCCCGCCAGGCGCGGGACCCAGAAGCTGTGGATCACGCCGTTGCTGACGTCCTGGCCGATCTCCGGCGCCGCGTCCGCGCCGGGGTCGGGCAGCGTGGCCGACAGCGACTGCATGTCCAGCGCGACCTCGCGGCCGACCGGGATGTGCAGCTCGTTGGCGGTGACGACGCCCTCGCCCTCCTCGCCGAGGTACTCGAACGCCCACCAGTACTGCTTGCCGATGACCCGGACGTCCAGCGCGTCCTCTCCGGGCGGCTCGGCGAGGTCGAAGATGGTCCGTACGGTCGGCACGGCGATGCCGATCAGGATGACCGCGGGGATGATCGTCCAGAGGATCTCGAGCCGCGTGTTGCCGGCGACCTGCTTCGGGATGTCGTCGCCGCCGTGGTCGCGGTAGCGGAACACGGCCCACAGGATGAGCGCCTGGACCAGGACGAACACGCCGACGGCGATCCAGAACACGATCGTCCACAACTGATCCTGCTCTCGCGCGACGGGACCAGCGGGGTCAAGGGCGCTCTGGGGCAGTCCCTCGGTCGCGCAGCCGGCGAGCAGCAGGCCCGCCACGGCGGTCCACGCCGTCCAGCGCCGTCGGTGCGCGCGCGTGTCGGTCACCCGACCGGAGGTGGAGCTCATGGGCGGGCACCCTGGTTCGAGCGCTGCGGCACTGACGCATCCTCTCTGGCTCGTGGGCTGTCGCGTCGTCGGCGGGGCAGTGTACGACGCGGGAGCCACCCGCCCGTGCCGGCCATGCGGCGACGACGCTCCGGCTAGTGTGACATGCCGCCGTGTCGCTCCCAACTCGACCGGCGCACCTGTTCACACCGGTGTGGTCACGGGGACGTTGGGCCCCGTCGGCGCTCGGCCATGCCGGTCAGCAGCTCGAGGACGACGCGGTTGGCCAGGCGCGCGGTGACGTCGGCGGGCTGGTCGTAGTGCGGCGCGACCTCGACGAGATCGGCCCCGACGACGTCGAGCTCACGCCCCAGGCGGCGCACGGCGTCGAGCAGCTGGCGCGGGGTCAGCCCGCCCGGTTCGGGCGTGCCGGTGCCGGGCGCCATGCCGGGGTCCACGACGTCGATGTCGACGGAGACGTAGACGCCGCGCGCACCGTCGCCCAGCGCTGACGCGACGGCCTCGTCGAGCACCGCGTCGAGGCCCCGGGCGCCGATGTCGTCCATGAAGAAGCTGCGCATGCCCTGTGCGCGCATCCACGCCAGCGTGTCGGGTGGCGGCCAGTAGCCGCGCAGCCCGATCTGGACGAACCGGGGGCCGGGCATCGCGCCCGACTCGACGAGGCGGCGCATGGGGGTGCCGTGCCCGTGCAGCTGGCCGTGGTGGTGCTCGCCGGTGTCGGCGTGCGCGTCGAAGTGGATCAGCGCGACCTCACCCGGTCCGACGACCTCGGCGACCCCACGCGCCGACGGGAAGGTGACGGTGTGGTCACCGCCGAGCACCATCGGGACCGCGCCCGCCTCGGCGATGGCGCCCACGAGCCTGCCGATGCGGTCGATCGACGCCTCGGTGTAGCCCGGCGGCAGGGCGGCGTCGCCGGTGTCGACGACCGGCAGCTCGTGCAGCGGGTCGAGGCCGGCGGTCAGGTGCGGGCGGGCGCCGTCGGGCCCGAGGTAGTCCCCCTCGCGGATGGCGCGTGGCCCGAACCGGGCGCCGGGGCGGTGGGTGGTGCCCCAGTCGAACGGCGCGCCGAGGATCGCCACCTGCCCGCGCTCGAGCTCGTCGATGCGTCGTGCGGGCACCCCGCAGAACGGAGCGTTGGCGTGGTGCGCGTCGCGACCGGGCCCGAACGGCTGGTGGTCGAGGTCCATGGCGCTCCGAGGGTCAGTGCCGCATCAGCCGCTCGGCCAGGGAGCGTCCCGTCGGCGCCCGGCCCGTCCGCTCGGCGCGGCGGTCCAGGCGCGCGAGCGCACGCTGGATGTAGCGGGCGCCCAGCCACCGCAGCGGCTCGGGCTCCCACCGCCGCGAGCGGTGGCCGGCCATCGGCAGGCACGTCAGCGGGCTCGTGTGCCCGGTGAGCAGGTCGGTGAGCGTTCGCCCCGCGAGGTTGCTGGCGCCCACGCCCTGGCCCGTGTAGCCCCAGGCGCCGGCGAGACCCGACCCGGGGTCGTAGGTGACGTTGGGCAGCCAGTCGCGCGGCATGCCCAACGGACCGCCCCACCGGTGGGCGATCCGCACGTCGTGCAGTGGCGGGAACCAGTCGGCGAGCATGCGCCGCAGCAGCTCGTGGGTGGGCGCGTGGCGGTCGAACCGGGCCGCCACGCGCGAGCCGAAGTGGTACGGGGCGCCGCGGCCGCCGAACAGGATGCGCCCGTCGGTCGTGCGCGACAGGTAGTCGACGGTCAGGCGGTGCGACGACAGGCACTCGTGCCCGGCCCAGCCGATGGTGTCCCACTGCGCCTCGGTCAGCGGCTCGGTCAGCACGACCAGCGAGTAGATCGGCAGCAGCGAGCGGCGCAGCCCGCGCAGGCGGGGCGTCCACGCCTCCGTGGCCACCACGACCGTGCCGGCGCGGAGCCGGCCGCGTCGGGTGTGCACGACCGGTCCGTCGGCGCCGTCGCGGGGATCGATCCGGGTGACCCGGCTGCGCTCGAACAGCGCGGCACCGCGCCGCTCGACGGCCGTCGCCAGGCCCCGCACCAGGCGGCCGGGGTGGATGGTCGCGCAGTTGGGGTCGAACACCGCGCCGCAGGCGCCGCCGACGCGCACGCGCGCCGCGAGGTCCTCCGCGGTCAGCTCGCGCAGGCCGTCGGCCAGGCCGAGTCGGGCGTAGGTCGCGGCGCCGGCCCGCATGGCCGCGACCTCGTGCCGGCCGCGGGCGACCCGCAGCATGCCGCCCTTGCGGAACTCGGCGTCGATGCCGGCCGCCCCGGTGACGCGGCCGACCTCGTCGACCGTGTCGCGCATGGCGGTGACCACGGCCCGGGCCGTGTCGTCGTCGGAGCGCCGCGCCAGGCCGCCGGCGGTCATGCCGACCCCCGCCGAGCACCAGCCACCGTTGCGGCCCGACGCGCCGTAGCCGGCGATCTCGGACTCGCAGATCGCGACCCGCAGGTCGGGATCGCGACCGAGGAGGTACCAGGCGGTCCACAGCCCGGTGTAGCCCGCCCCGACGATGGCGACGTCGACGTCGTGGGCACCGCGCAGGGCCGCGCGAGGGCGGAGGTCTCCGGCGGTGGCCAGCCAGAAGCTGACGTCTGCGTAGCGCATGGGCGGTGCGCAGCGTACGTGGTCGCGCGGTGCGCGGCGACCAGGCGTAGCGTGGCCCCGACGGCGAGGCGACGGGAGGCGTGGGTGACGACGGTGCCGACCTGGGTCGATCCGCACGGGGCGGTGACGGCGGCGCGGCCGTCCGAGCTGCGTGGCACGTGGGACGTCGTGGTGGTCGGTGGGGGCCACAACGGCCTGACCGCCGCCGCGTACCTGGCGCGTGCGGGCCGCCGCGTGCTCGTGGTCGAGCGCCGTGACCGCGTCGGCGGCGCGGCGACGCTGGAGGAGCCGTGGCCCGGGTACCGCGTGTCGCCGTGCGCCTACCTCGTCGGGCTGCTGCACCCCGTCGTCGTCGCCGAGCTCGGCCTCGACCGGTTCGGCTACGACGTCGTCGTGCCCGACCCCGGCCTGGTGGTGCCGCTGCCCGGCGGCGACGCCTTCGTCGAGTGGGCCGACCACGACCGCACGCTGGCCGGGGTCGCCCGCATCGCCCCGCGCGCCGTCGACGGCTTCGCCCGCTACCTCGCGCTGTTCGACCGGATGGCCGACGCGCTGCGCCCTCACGACGAGCGCGACGTGTGGCTCGGGGTGCCGCCGACCCGCGACCAGCTGGCCGAGCGGCTCGACGGTGACCCCGAGGCGCTCGAGGTGCTGTTCGCCGAGTCGATGGTCGGCCTGCTGACGCGGCACCTGTCGGACCAGCGGCTGATCGACGCGCTGGCCGGCCAGGGCATCATCGGCACCTACGCGTCGCCCTACGACCCCGGCACGGCGGCGGTGCACTTCCACCACTCCTGCGGCTGGACCGCCGGGCGCCGGGGTGCGTGGGGCTTCGTGCGTGGCGGGCTGGGGCGGGTCTCGTTCGCGCTCGCCGCGGCAGCGGCCGACGCCGGGGCGACGATCCTGACCGGGGCACCGGTCGCCCGGATCGACCCGGGCGCGGGCGTCGAGCTGGCCGACGGCACCGCGGTGCCGTCGCCGGTGGTCGTCAGCAATGCCGACCCGACGCGCACCCTGGCCCTGCTCGACGACGCCCCCGGTGAGCTGCGGGCGCAGGTCGCCGGCCAGCCGACCGACAGTGCCGTGGTCAAGGTCAACTTTGCGCTCTCGGCGCCGCCCGTGTTCACGGGCGCACCCGAAGGCCCGGTCGCCGTCGCCAACGCCACCGGGGGCGCCGACGCGCTCCACGCCTCGTTCCGGGCCGCGACCCGCGGCGAGATCACCGACGAGCTGTGGGCGGAGCTGTACGTCCACACGGCCTTGGACCCGTCGATCGCGCCGCCGGACCGCCACGTCGTCAGCGCCTTCTGCCAGTACGCGCCGTACCGGTTCGCCGACGGCGACTGGGACGGCCGCCGTGACGACGTCGGCGACCGCGTGGCGGCGTCGATCGAGCGCGTCGCTCCGGGGTTCTCGGCGACGGTGGTCGACCGCGAGGTGCTCGGCCCGCCCGACATCGAGGCCCGCATCGGGCTGACCGGCGGGCACATCTTCCAGGGGGAGTGCCGGCCCGAGTGGCTGTGGGACCGCCGCATCCCCGCGCGCACGCCGGTGCCGGGGCTGTACCTGTGTGGCGCCGCGACCCATCCGGGCGGCAGCGTGATCGCGGCCAACGGGCGCAACGCGGCGGCGCTCGTGCTCGCCGACACCACGTCCCACCGGCCCGGCTGACGATCGGGGCGCGTGCGCATGCGGCGCGCGGACGGCGTACGATCGTGGCCGCACAAGCGTCACGTTCCTGTCAGAGGTGCCATGGCCTGTTGCTGTCCCACGGGGCGATGCCGTCCATGAGCGGCGGTTCGCCGGCGGTCGCGCTGCACGGCGTGTCGAAGCGCTTCGACGACGTGACCGCGGTCGACGATCTGGACCTGGGCATCCACGACGGTGAGTTCTTCTCGCTGCTCGGCCCGTCGGGGTGCGGCAAGACCACGACGTTGCGGATGATCGCGGGGCTCGAGTACCCCACCGAGGGGTCCATCCGCATCTTCGGCGACGAGATGGGACTCCG
>CAYVGE010000157.1:0-9561 GCA_964450395.1 uncultured Actinomycetota bacterium | reverse complement strand
TGGTCGGCATGATGCTGGAGGGCGCCGGGTTCGAGGTCGTCGACATCGGCATCAACAACGACGTCACGACCTACCTGGAGGCGCTCGAGGCGCAGGAGCCCGACATTCTCGGGATGTCGGCGCTGCTGACCACGACCATGCCCTACATGAAGGTCGTGATCGACGAGCTGGTCGAGCGCGGCCTGCGCGACCGCTACATCGTGCTGGTCGGCGGGGCCCCGCTGAACGAGGAGTTCGGCCGGGTCGTCGGCGCCGACGCCTACTGCCGGGACGCCGCCGCGGCGGCCGAGACCGCCCAGGCGTTGGTGCTGGCGCGCCGCGCGGCGGCGGCGGGCTGACGTGGGTGTCCAGACGACGCCGGGCCGGGTGCTGGTGGTCGCGTGCGGTGCGCTGGCCCGGGAGGTGCAGGCGGTGGTGGCCGCCAACCGGCTGACGCACGTCGACGTGCGGTACCTGACCGCGGAGCTCCACAACCGGCCGGCGATGATCCCCGCGATGGTCGACGCCGAGCTGACCGCGGCGGCCGGCGCCTACGACGACCTGATCGTGGGCTACGGCGACTGCGGTACCGCCGGTGCGCTGGAGCCCGTGCTCGCGCGCCATGGCGCGCAGCGGCTGCCCGGGGCCCACTGCTACGCGTTCCTCGCCGGCGGCGACGTGTTCACGGCGCTGCACGAGGCCGAGCCGACGACGTTCTACCTCACCGACTTCCTGCTGCGGAGCTTCGACCGGCTGGTCTGGCGCGGGCTCGGCCTGGACCGCTGGCCCCAGCTGCGCGACGACTACTTCGGCAACTACACCCGGCTGCTGTACCTGTCGCAGTTCGAGCCGTCGGCGGCGCAGCTGGCCGCCGCGCAGCGGGCCGCCGACCGACTCGGCCTGCGCCTGGAGCACCGCCACGTGGGCACCGGTGACCTGGGCCCCACGCTGGTGTCCGTCGGCGCGCGGCCCGCCGACCACCCGCACGCCCTGCCGGCCCCCGACGAGGATCTGCGCCCATGACCCGGACCGTCATCAGCTCGGCCACGCGCGAGGTCGCGCTGGGCTTCGACCGCCCGTTCGTCGTGATCGGCGAGCGCATCAACCCGACGGGCCGGGCGGCGCTGGCCGCCGAGATGGCCGCGGGCGACTTCGCGAGGGTCTGCGCCGACGCCGTGGCCCAGGTCGAGGCCGGCGCGGCGGTGCTGGACGTCAACGCCGGCATCCCGCTGGCCGATGAGCCGGCGATCCTGGCAGCGGCCGTGCGCCGCGTGCAGGCGGTCACCGATGTGCCGCTGGCGATCGACTCGTCGATCGTCGCCGCACTGGAGGCGGGGCTGGAGGCCTACGAGGGACGGCCGCTGGTCAACTCGGTGACCGCTGAGGAGGAGCGGCTGGAGTCGGTGCTGCCACTGGTCGCCCGCCACGGCGCCGCGGTCGTGGCCATCACCAACGACGAGTCGGGCATCTCCCCCGACCCGGACATCCGCTTCGAGGTCGCGCGGACGATCGTGCGGCGGGCGGCCGATCACGGCATCCCGGCGGCGGACGTCGTCGTGGACCCGCTGGTCATGCCGATCGCGGCGGTGGGCTCGGCGGCCCGCGACGTCCTGCGTCTGGTCGGCCGCCTCCGCGACGAGCTCGGGGTGACCACCACCTGCGGCGCGTCGAACATCAGCTTCGGGCTGCCGGCGCGCGCGGGCATCAACGCCGCGTTCCTGGCAATGGCGATCGGAGCGGGACTGACGTCGGCGATCACCAACCCGCTGGAGCCCGAGATCCGCCGGGCCGTGGCGGCCGGCGACGTGCTGACCGGCGCCGACGCCAACTGTGCCGCCTGGATCGCCCGCCACCGGGCGCCCGACGGCGAGGCGCCCGGTGGCGGGCGACGCCGGACCAACAACCGCCGGCGCGCCCGGACCGGTGGCTGACACCGCCCGCGAGGACGACGTCACCGTCGTCTTCACCCCGAGCGGTCGGCGGGGGCGGGTGCCGGCGGGCTCGACGGTGCTCGATGCGGCCCGCTCGCTGGGCGTCGACCTCGACTCGGTCTGCGGCGGGCGGGGCCTGTGCGGGCGGTGCCAGGTGGCCGTCGGTGCGCGCCCGGGCGTGCCTGCGGACCCCGACCGCCTGAGCCCGCCCGGCCCGACCGAGGCGGCGTACCGCGGCCGGCGACCGCTGGCCGACGGACGGCGCCTGGGCTGCGCGGCGCAGCTCGTCGACGACGTCGTCGTGGACGTGCCCGCGGCCAGCCAGGTGCACCGGCAGGTCGTGCGCAAGGACGCCGTCGTCCGGTCGCTGCCGGTCGACCCCGTCGTGGCGCTGCGCTACGTGGAGGTCGACCCGCCTACGCTCGCCGGCCGCGACGGGCTGCGCGAACGGCTGCGCGCCGCGTTGGCGACCCAGTGGGAGCTGGCCGACGCCCGGATCGGAGTGGCCGCGCTCGCGGACCTGCAGGTGGCGGTCGACGCCGGTGGCGGCGCGGTGACGGTGGCGGTGCGCGACGGCCGCGACGTGGTCGCCGTGTGGCCGGGGTTGCGCGACGAGGTGCACGGCATCGCCTTCGACGTCGGATCGACGACGCTCGCCGGCCACCTGTGCGAGCTGGGGTCGGGGCGGGTGCTCGCGTCGGCCGGGCGCATGAACCCGCAGATCCGCTTCGGCGAGGACCTGATGAGCCGGGTCTCCTACGCCCTGCTGCACGACGACGGCGCGGCGCGGCTGACCGCCACGGTGCGGGCCGCGCTGGCGGCCATGGCCGCGGAGCTGTGCGCGGCGGCGGGGCTGGAACCGGGCGAAGTGCTCGAGGTCACGCTGGTCGGCAACCCGGTCATGCACCACCTGGTGCTGGGCCTGGACCCGCGCCCGCTGGGCTCCGCGCCGTTCCCGCTGGCCACGACCCGGGCCGTCTGCGTCGCCGCGTCGGCCCTGGACCTGAGCCTCCACCCCGCGGCGCGGGCCTACGCCCCACCCTGCATCGCGGGTCACGTCGGCGCCGACGCCGCCGCGATGGTGCTGGCCGAGGGACCGCACCGCGGCGACGAGGTCCTGCTGCTGGTCGACGTCGGCACCAATGCCGAGGTGGTGCTGGGCGACCGCCACCGGCTGCTGGCCGCGTCGTCACCGACCGGACCGGCCTTCGAGGGCGCGCAGATCTCGGCGGGGCAACGCGCCGCGCGCGGGGCCATCGAGCGGGTCCGGATCGACCCGGCGACGTTGGCGCCGCGCGTGCGGGTCATCGGCGCCGCGCCGTGGTCGGACGAGCCCGGCTTCGCCGAGGCCGTCGCGGCCACCGGCGTGACCGGCGTCTGCGGCTCGGGGATCATCGAGGCCATCGCCGAGCTGTTCCTCGCCGGCGTGGTCTCCGCCGACGGCCGCATCGTCGCGCCACGGCCGTCGCCGCACCTCGTGGTCCGCGGGCGCACCCTGGCGTACCGGCTGTGGGACGATCCCGTGGTCGAGGTCACCCAGGCCGACGTCCGGGCGATCCAGTTGGCGAAGGCGGCGCTCCAGGCGGGGTGTCGGCTGCTGATGGACCGCCTGGGTGTCCCGGCCGTCGACGGGATCCGGCTGACCGGCGCGTTCGGCAGTCACATCGATCCGCTGCGCGCGATGGTGCTGGGGCTGATCCCCGACTGCGACCCCGACCGCGTGTCGGCCGTCGGCAACGCGGCGGGCGTCGGCGCGCTGATGGTGCTGCTGTCGGGCACGGCGCGCGTCGAGGTCGAGGCCGTGACGGCACGCATCGAGAAGGTCGAGACGGCTGTGGAGCCGGCCTTCCAGGAGCACTTCGTCGCCGCGATGGCGTTCCCGCACGCCACGCTGCCCTTCCCCCACCTCGCCGCCCGGGTCACCCTGCCCTCGACGGCGCCGGGCCGGTCCGCACGGGGCCGGCGCCGGTCCCCGTCTGCACCATGCGACGCCGTGGACGACACCGCCGACGCGTGACCGGCGGCGCCGGTTGCGCATCGCCGTGTGGATCTGCCTGACCGTGCTGGCCGATGCACCGGTGGTCTTCGGCCGGCTGGGCATGCGAGGCTTCGATCGGCGCGCGATCGACTGACCGCGCCACGGCGACCCGCCGAGGAGGACCGCCCCGTGGACGAGGCCAACTGGGCAGGCAACCACACGTACCGGGCGCACACACTGCACCGGCCGACGACGGTAGAGCAGGTGCAGGAGCTCGTGGCGGCCGCACCACGCATCCGCGTGCTCGGCACCCGGCACTGCTTCACCGACATCGCCGACTCGGCCGAGCTGGTGACGCTCGACGGGCTCCCCGACGACGTCCTGGTCGACCACGACGCGGGTACGGCATCGGTCCCGGCGGGCATGACCTACGGCCGCCTCGGGGCGACGCTGCGCGAGGAGGGCGTGGCGCTGGCCAACCTCGCCTCGCTGCCCCACATCTCAGTGGCGGGCGCGGTGGCGACCGCGACGCACGGCTCGGGGGACTCGACGGGCAACCTCGCGACGGCCGTCGCCGGACTCGAGCTGGTGACCTCGTCGGGTGACCTGGTCACCACGTCGCGTGGCGACCCCGACTTCGGCGGCATGGTGGTCGCGCTCGGCGCCCTCGGCGCGGTGACGCGGATCACGCTGGACATCGAGCCCGCCTACCACCTGCTCCAGCGCACCTACGGGGCACTGCCGTGGGACGCGCTGCTCGCCGACCTCGACGACGTCATGACCGCCGGGTACAGCGTCAGCGTGCTCACGCGCTGGGGCGACGGCGCCGAGCGGGTGTGGGTCAAGCACCGGACCGACGCCGGGTCCGACCCGGGGGACGGGGACCTGCTCGGTGCCCGGCACCTCAGCGAGGACCCCCACAGCCCGCGGCCCATCGACCTCACCGCGCCCGGGCTGTGGTCGGACCGCCTGCCGCACTTCGCCATGGACCAGACCCCCAGCGTCGGCGAGGAGCTGCAGGCCGAGTACTTCGTGCCCCGCCGGCACGGGGTCGCGGCGCTGCAGGCGATCCGCGAGCTGGCCGACGTGGTCGTGCCGGTGCTGTTCGTCACCGAGCTGCGCACGGTCGCCGCCGACGAGCTGTGGATGAGCCCGCAGCACGGGCGGGACACCCTGGCCATCGCGTTCACGCTGCAGCCGGAGCCCGACGGCGTGGCGGACGCGCTGGTCGAGGTCGAGGCCGCGCTCGCGCCGTTCGGCGCGCGTCCGCACTGGGGCAAACTGTTCCACCACGACGCCGCGGCCATCGTCGACCTCTACCCGCGGCGCGACGACTTCGTCGGCCTGGTCGAGCGCCTCGACCCGCGGGGCGCCTTCCGCAACGCGTGGCTCGACTCGCGCGTGCTCGGTGCCTGACCGCGCCGCCGCGACCGACGTGACGGCGGCGCCGCCGGCGCAGGTCAGCGGCCGGAGCGTTCGGTCTCGGCCAACGCCATCCGGAGCAGGTGGGCGATGCGCGGCGGGAACGTCCCGGCGTCGAGGCCAGCGTCGTCGCCGTACGCCCCGGCGCTGAAGCGGGCGTGCACGCCCTGCAGGATCGCCGCCAGGCGCCAGTAGGCCAGCGCGAGGTAGAAGGCGACGTCGCCCAGGTCACGGCCGGACCGCTCGGCGTAGCGGCCGACCAGCTCGGCGCGTGTGAGGAAGCCCGGCAGGTGGGTCGCAGACCGGGGCAGCGGCCGGACCTCGTCGTCGGGGTCGGCCCAGTACGCGCACAGGATGCCCAGGTCGGCCAGCGGATCGCCCAGCGTGCACAGCTCCCAGTCGACGACCGCCGCGATGTCGCCGCCGAGCGTGCAGATCACGTTGTCGAGCCGGTAGTCGCCGTGGACGATCCCGGCCCCCTGCTGCTGGGGGATGTCGGCGCTCAGCCGCTCGTGGACCTCCACGAACCTGGGGTCCGGCCCGTCGACGCTCTGCCCGTACTGGCGCAGCCACCGACGCAGTTGCCTGGCGCAGTACGCCTCGCGCCGCCCCAGGTCACCGAGGCCGACCGCGTCGGGGTCGACCTCGTGCAACACGGCCAGCGTGTCGACGAGCGACCGGCTGATCGTCGCGCGGTCGTCCGGTGTCGTCTCGGCCTCGACCTGCTCGGCGCTGCGGTAGACCGGCCCGTCGACGAAGTCCATGACGTAGAACTCCGCACCGGTCACTGCCTCGTCCGGCTCGTGGCCGACCACGGGCGGCACCGGCACCGGGCTGTCCGCGAGGGCGGCCATGATGCGGTGCTCCCGCCCCATGTCGTGCGCCGACTGGATGACCCCGTGCAGCGGCGGGCGCCGCAGCACCCACCGGCGGCCCTGCTGGTCGGCCACGTCGTAGGTCAGGTTCGACAGCCCTCCCTCGATGCGCGAGAACCGCAGGGGCAGATCGACGGCCCCGGCATGGTCCTTCCACCACGCCCCGAGGCCGTCGGGATCGATGCCGGTGGCGGCCTGCTGCGCCTCGTCAACCATCGTGCTCCTTCGCGCGGTCCCGCAGGACGTGCTTCTCGATCTTGCCGGTGGAGGTCTTCGGCAGCTCACCGAAGTGGACCTCCTTGGGTGCCTTGAACCCCGCCAGCCGGTCCTTGACGTGGGCGATGATCGCGGCGCCGTCGACCTCCGCGCCGTCGCGCAGCGTGACGTAGGCGACGGGGATCTCACCCCACTTCTCGTCGGGCCTGGCGACGACCGCGGCCTCCAGCACGTCGTCGTGGGTCTCGATGGCCTGCTCGACCTCCACCGACGCGATGTTCTCACCGCCCGAGATGATCACGTCCTTCTTGCGATCCGACAGCTCGACGTAGCCGTTGGGGTGCATGACCCCGACGTCGCCGGTGCGGAACCACCCGCCGCCCGTCGACTCGGCGGTCTGCTGCTCGTCGCGGTAGTAGCCGAGCATGATGTTGTTGCCGCGCAGCGAGATCTCGCCCTCGGTCTCGCCGTCGGCCGGCACCGGCCGGTTCTCGTCGTCGAGCACCTGCGGCCGGGCGCCCACGACGTTCGCGACGCCCTGGCGCGCACGCAGCGCGGCCTGCTCGTCGGCGTCGAGGTCGCTCCACTCGGGCTGCCACTGGTTGATCATGGCCGGCCCGTAGGACTCGGTCAGCCCGTAGAGGTGCGTCACCTCGAGGTTGAGCTCGGCCAGGGCGGTGAGCAACGCGGGCGACGGGGGCGCGCCGCCCGTGTCGACCCGCACGGTGGTGGGGGCGGGGCCGTCGTCGGTCGCCGCGCTGTTGGCGATCATGGTGAGGACGGTCGGGGCGGCGCTCATGTGCGTCACGCCGCGCTCGCGGATCAGGCGCCAGATCTCGTCGGCGTCGATGGCGCGCAGGCACAGGTGCGTGGCACCCGCGGCACTGACGCCCCACGTGAAGCACCAGCCGCAGCAGTGGAACATCGGCAGCGTCCACAGGTACACGCTCTCCGTGCCCATGCCGGTCTGGAACGCCATCGCCAGCGCCTGCAGGTACGCGCCGCGGTGGGAGTACATGACGCCCTTGGGGTCGCCCGTCGTCCCCGACGTGTACGGGATGGCCAGCAGGTCGAGCTCGTCGACCTCGACCGACAGCTCGTCGGCGCCGTCGAGCAGCGCCTCGTAGTCGTCACCGTCCCCGCCGGCCTGGATCAGCCGGATGTCCCGGTCGACCTGGCCGGCGGCGGCGCGCGCGGTGTCGCCGAGCGCGGCGTCGAAGATGAAGGTCGCGGCGCCCGAGTGCTCGAGCACGTACGCCAGCTCACCCGGCTTGTGCCTGGTGTTCAACGGGACCAGCACGCCACCGGCCAGCGGCACGCCGTTGTGCGCCTCGAGCATCGCGACACTGTTGGGCGCGAGCGCCGCCACGCGGTCACCCGGCTCGACCCCGAGGCCGGCCAGTCCCCCCGCCAGCCGGGACGCGCGCGACCAGAACTGGGCGTAGGTGAACTCGCGGTCGCCGTCGATGACCGCCGGCCGGTCACTGAAGACGTAGGACGACCGGCGCAGGAAGGCGGTCGGTGTGAGCGGTTCATACGAGAACGTGGTCACGGCGGCTCCTCTCGCGCGGCGACGGTCGGCGCCGTGCCCTCGCTGCGGGGCGCCGACCTGGCCGAGCGTGCCCGTTCACCCCTTGACGGGAACACGGCGCGGGTTATGGTCCGCAACCAGATCCGACGGTCTCCGCCGGGCGATGGGTCGGGGCCACGGGGGTCTTCGTCAGCCTGTCCGCGCACCGGAGGCGTCCATGCGGTCCATGGCCAAGCCATTCATCATCTTCGTCGAGCGGTTCTACCCCGATCCGTTCGTGTTCGCGATCGCGCTGACGTTCGTGGTGTACCTGATGGCCATCGGGATGACCGACGCCGGCCCGGTCGCGGCGCTCGCGGGGTGGGGCGGTGGGCTGTCGCTGCTGCTGGAGTTCATCGCCCAGATCGCGATCACGCTGATCACGGCACACTCGCTCGCGCACACCGATCCCGCCCAGCGCCTGCTGCGTCGCATCGGACGCATCCCGACCAGCCCGCGGTTCGCCTACGGCCTGGTCGCGTTCGTCGCCGGGGTCGGCAGCCTGTTCTCGTGGGCCTTCGGACTGGTCGCCGGCGCCCTCATCGCCCGGCAGGTCGCGGCCGAGGGGCGCGAGCGCGGCATGCACCTGCACTACCCGCTGCTCGTCGCGTCCGCATACGCCGGCTTCGTCATCTGGCACATGGGCTACTCGAGCTCGGCGGCCCTGTTCGTCGCCACCCCCGGGCACGCGCTGGAGGAGCAGGTCGGTGGCACCATCCCGGTGACCGAGACCATCTTCGCGCCGTGGAACGTCGCGACCGCGCTCGTGACGCTGGCCGTCATCGTCGTGCTGTGCGCAGCGATGCGCCCGAAGGAGGGCGACGAGATCGTCGAACTGCCGGCCGACGTCGCCGATGAGGCCGCCGGCGGCGGGGACGGCGGCGCGGACGGCGGGACCGCGACCGCGACCAAGGTCGCGACGGATCGGAAGGTGACGCTGGCGGAGCGGCTCGACAACGCCCGCTGGATCACACTGGCCCTCGGCGGTGCGGTCATGGCCTACCTCGCCTGGTGGTTCGCGACCGAGGGGCTCAACCTCACGCTCGACATCGTGAACTGGAGCTTCCTGGGGCTCGGGCTGCTCCTGTGCCGCTCGCCGATCCACTACGTTGAGCTCGTCGCGGACGCGAGCACGACCGTCGGGCAGATCATCATCCAGTACCCGCTGTACGCGGGCATCATGGGGATGATGATCGACACCGGACTCGTGTCGGTGATCGCCAACTTCTTCACGAACATCGCGACACCCGCGACGCTGGGGTTCTTCGGGTTCCTGTCCGGTGGCATCGTCAACTTCTTCGTGCCGTCCGGCGGCGGCCAGTGGGCGGTGCAGGGGCCCATCTTCATCGAGGCGGCCGCCAACCTGGGCACCGACCCGTCGCGCATCGTCATGGGCGTGGCCTACGGCGACCAGTGGTCGAACATGGTCCAGCCGTTCTGGACGATCCCCCTGCTGGCGATCGCCGGGCTGCACATGCGGCAGATCATGGGCTACACGTTCGTGATCTTCTTCGCGACGTTCTTCCTGTTCGGCGGGGGCATCCTGCTCGCCGGCGCCGGCTGATCCCGCACCGGTGCTACTTCGGGGCC
>CAYVGE010000156.1:0-9620 GCA_964450395.1 uncultured Actinomycetota bacterium | reverse complement strand
CGGCGTGCTGCGCTTCGTCGACCTCGACCTCGACGTCTCGTGGTGGGCCGACGGGCGCGTGTTCCTGCTCGACGTCGACGAGTTCGAGGAGCACACCGAACGGTTCGGCTACCCGCGGCACCTCACCGAGGGTGCCTGGGCGGCTGTCCACGAGGTCAGGACCATGATCGAGGACCTGATCTTCCCGTTCGACGGCTCGCTGTACGACTGGCGGCCCTGAGTCGCCGACGCACGGCGACGCGCATCCCATCGCAGGCGTCGTCGCCGTTCTGCATCCCGGCACGCGCCGGGCGCCGCCACCGTGCGTCCGGCGTCCGGAAGGCGGGTGACGCAGGGCCGGGGTGGTGGCCGCACCGGTGGGGTGGGTGGCGGTCAGGCGACCACGCCGGCGTCGCGCAGCTCGGCGATGCGCGCCGGGGCGAGCCCGAGCTCGGTGAGCACCTCGTCGGTGTGCTCGCCGAGCCCGGGCACGGCGCCCATGACCGGCTCGGCGCCCACCGGCAACGGGGGCAGCAACGCGTCGACCTCGCCGGCCGTCGTCGCGACCGGCCGCCACCGCCCGCGGGCCGCCAGCTGCGGGTGGTCGGCCAGCCCTGCGACGTCGCGCTGGCGGCCGAACGCGATCGCGTGGTCGGTCAGCGCGCGCTCCAGTGCGGCGGCGTCGAGCGTCCCGAAGACCTCGCTGATCGCGGCGCGCAGGTCGTCGCGGTGCTCGACGCGGGCCGTGTTCGTGGCGAAGCGGTCGTCGTCGACCAGGTCGGGGCGGTCGAGCACCCCCTCGCACAGGCGCCGCCACTCGCCGTGGTGCTGGACGCTGATGACCACGTCGATCCCATCGGCCGTGGCGAAGGGCCCGTACGGCGCGATGGCGGCGTGGCGCGCGCCCGAGCGGGGCGGCTGGGTCCCGCCGCCGCGGGTGTGGTGCAGCGGGTAGCCCATCCACTCGGCCAGCGACTCGAGCAGCGAGATGTCGCAGAAGGTCCCCTCGCCGGTCGTGGTGCGCCGCAGCAGCGCGGCCAGGATCGACGAGAGCGCGTACATGCCGGCGGCGATGTCGGCGACGGGGATGCCCGCCTTCGACGGCACCTCGGGCGTCCCGGTGATCGACACCAGGCCGGTCTCGGCCTGCAGCAGCGCATCGTAGGCGCGGGCCTCGCGGTAGGGGCCGTCGGCGCCGTACCCGGAGATGCTGCAGTACACCAGCGCGGGCTGCGTCGCCCGGACCGTGTCGACGTCGTAGCCCAGGCGGTCCATCGCTCCCGGCCCGAGGTTGCTGACCAGCACGTCGGCCCGGTCGACCAGTTGGGCGAGGACACCGGCGCCCGCGTCCGACTTGAGGTCGAGGCCGATCGAGCGCTTGCCGCGGTTGACCCAGACGAAGTGGCTGGACAGCCCGCTGACGGTGCCGTCGTAGTGCCGGGCGAAGTCGCCGGTGCCGGGACGCTCGACCTTCACGACGTCGGCACCGAGGTCCGCCAGGTGCCGGGTGCACAGCGGCGCGGCGACGGCCTGCTCGATGCTGACGACGCGAACGCCCGCCAGGGGTGGCGCCGTCTCAGCCATCCCCGTCGCTCCCACCGCCGTCGCGTCGCCAGTGCCGCCGGCCCTCGGCGTACAGGTCGCCGCCGCGCAGGTCGTTGACCACCGTCACGGGGAACGCGTCGACCTCCAGCCGGTGCACCGCCTCCGGGCCGAGGTCGTCGTAGGCCATCACCTCGGCGGCGGTGACGCGGTCGGCCAGCAGCGCCGCAGCGCCCTCCACGGCGCTGCAGTAGACGCAGCCGTGCCCACGCATGGCGTCGCGGACCGCCTCGTTGCGGACGCCCTTGCCGATCATCAGCCGCAGCCCGCGCTCGATCAGCAGCGGCGAGAACGGGTCCATCCGCGATGCGGTGGTGGGACCCGCGGGGCCGAGCGCGTGTCCGGGCCGCGCGGGTGCGGGGCCGGTGAAGTACAGCGCCTGGCCCTCGGGGTCGAACGGCAGGTCGTCGCCGCGGCCGATGGCGTCGGCCATGCGGGCATGGGCGGCGTCCCTGGCGGTCCAGATCGTGCCCGACAGCCGCACCATGTCGCCGCTGCGCAGCTCGGTCAGGTCGTCGACCGTCAGCGGCGTCGTCAGGTCGTGGGTCCGCACCCCGCTCACAGGCGGACCCGACCGACGCGGTGCGAGTGGCAGTCGACGTTGACCGCGACGGGCAGCTGCGCGATGTGCGTGGCGCCCGCCTCGATGTGGACGGCCAGGGCGGTCACCAGACCGCCGTAGCCCGCCGGCCCGATCCCGGTGGCGTTGACGCGGTCGAGGATGTCCCGCTCGAGCTGCGCCAGGTCCGGATCGGGGTTGGGCGCCCCCGACTCCCGGGTGAGCGCGCGCTTGGCCAGCAGCGCCGCCCGCGCGAAGGGTCCGCCGATGCCGACGCCGACGGTGACCGGCGGGCTCGCGTCGGGACCGGCGCGGTCGATGGTCGACACGACCATGTCGGCGATTGCCTCGCGCCCACCGGTCGGTGGGAGCATCGCGATCGCGCTGACGTTGTCGCAGCCGGCGCCCTTGACGAGCAGCGTCAGCTCGACGTCCTCGCCGGGCACGAGGTCGATGTGGACGACGGCGGGTGTGTTGTCGCCGGTGTTGGTGCGGTCCAGCGGGCCGGCGACCATCGAGGGGCGCAGGTAGCCGTCGGTGTAGCCGCGCCCCACGCCCTCGTCGACCGCCGCGCGCAGGTCACCGCCGGTCAGGTGGACGTCCTGGCCGATGTCGGCGAAGACGACCGCGTAGCCGGTGTCGGCACAGAACGGCACGCGGTCACGGCGGGCGACCACGGCGTTGTCGAGCAGCTGGTCGAGGACCTCGCGGCCCAGCTCGGACTCCTCGCGGTCCCGGGCCGCGAGGAGCGCGCGCTCGTGGTCATCGCCGATCGATGTGTTGGTCCGCACGCACAGCTCGGCGACGGCGTCGGCGACGGCGGACACGTCGAGGGTTCGCATCATGCACCTCGTTCCCGCTGGCCGCACGCCTCATGTCCCCGGTGGGGCGCCGGGGCCGGCATGCGGCGGAGAGGTCGCCACGGCAGCGATCCTTCGATGGCCTGAACCATCCGGGTGCCGGCTGCGTAGTACCTGGGTGAGCACCGACGACAGGAGCCCCGATGGCCGCCCGACGCGCACTGATCCTGCTGGCGACCCTGCTGCTGCTCGCGGCGTGCGGCGGCGCCGACGACCAGGCGGGGTCGACCGAGGCTACGGCCGCCGCGACCGAGGGCGCGCCCGCGACCTCGGAGCCGGCGTCCGAGCCCGCCGTCGCGACGTCGGAGCCCACGGCGTCGGCGTCGGAGGGCGGGGCCGGGGCGCTGACGGTCGCCGAGACCGATCTCGGTGAGGTCCTGGTCGACGGTGACGGCATGACGGTGTACGTGTTCGACAACGACACCGACGGGACCAGCACGTGCACCGGCGACTGCGAGACCAACTGGCCGCCCGTGCCGGGCGACGTCACCGCCGGGGAGGGCGTCGACGCAGACCTGCTCGGCACGACCGAGCGCGAGGACGGCAGCTCGCAGGCGACCTACGACGGGCAGCCCATCTACCTGTTCGCCGGCGACCAGGCCGCCGGGGACACCGCGGGCCAGGGCGTCGGCGGCGTCTGGTGGGCCATCGGCCCCGATGGTGCGAAGATCACTGAGGAGGCGGCGGCCGCCGACACCGGCTACTGAGCCGCCCCGGGTGCAGGAGGGCCGTCGCAGGTGGATCGCCGGCAGGGTGACTCGGTGCAGGCGTTGCACGACGTCTACGCCGGGCCGCTCTACGTCTTCGCCTACCGGCGGCTGCAGGACCGCGAGGCCGCCGAGGAGGTCGTGCAGGACACGCTCGTCCGGGCGTGGCGGGCGTCGGACCGCTACGACGCGTCGCGCGGACCGATGGCCGCATGGTTGTTCACGATCGCCCGGAACCTCGTGATCGACCACGAGCGGCGGCGGGCGGCGCGGCCCGAGAGCACCACCCTGCCGCCGGCGGTGACCGACCCCGTCAGCGAGATCGACCGGATGCTGGAGACCTGGCAGGTCGCTGACGCGCTGGCCGGCCTGTCGTGGGCCCACCGTGAGGTCATCCTGGCCTGCCACTACCGCGGACACACGATCGCCGAGGCGGCCGCGTTGCTCGGCGTGCCCGACGGGACGGTCAAGTCACGGCTGTACTACGCGCTGCGGGCCCTGCGCCTGCGCCTGGAGGAGCTGGGGGTGGTGGGATGATGGCCGACCACCAACCGCAGCGCGAGGCCCTCGGCGCGTACGTCCTCGGTGCGCTGGACCCGGCGGCGCGGCGCGACGTCGAGCGGCACCTCGAGGCCTGCCGTGACTGCACCGACGACCTCGCACGCCTCAGCCCGCTGCCGGGCCTGCTCGGCCGGGTCAGCGAGCAGGAGGCCCGCGCCGACCTGCTCGTGCCGCCGGCGGACCTGCTCGACGGGGTCATCCGGCGGCTGACCGCCCAGGAGCGCCGGCTGCGCACGCAGGTCCGGCGCTGGCGGGTCGCGACCGTCGCCGCCTGCCTCGCCGCCCTGGTGGCCGTCGTCGTTGCGGTGGCGCCGTGGGACACCGGACCGGACCGCGTCGTCGTGACGTCGGATCCGCCGCCCACGGCGTCGACGGCGGCCACCGGCGAGGTCGCGGCGATCGCGTGGGAGTGGGGGACCACCGTGGAGCTGCAGGCCGCGGACCTGCCCCGGCGCGACCGCTACGAGCTCTGGGCGGTCGCGGAGGACGGCCGCCGGGAGCGCGCCGGCACCTGGGGCACGACCGCCTCGGGGGCCGCCAGGGTGCGCGGCGCCAGCTCGATCGCCCGGTCGGACCTGGCGAGCGTCGAGGTGACCGACCCCGAGGGCCGGGTGCTCATGCGCTTCGACTTCCCCCAGACGTAGGCGGGCCTGACACCGACGCGGGCGCCGGCGTGCCTATGCTTGGCCGCCATGCCCGACCCCCTGCTCCACGTGACGCCGTACGGCCGCGCGGCCGCCGAGGTGCTGGCCGGCCGCATCGCCGCCGCCAAGGCGGACGATCCGCTGCACCCGGTCAGCGTGCTGGTCCCGACCAACTACGTCGGCGTCTCGACCCGGCGGCTGCTGGCCTCGGGGGCGCTCGGTCCGGTGACCGCGCGGGGTCACGGCATCGCCGGGCTGACCCTGCTGACGGTCTACCGGCTCGCCGAGCTGCTGGGTGCGCCGGCGCTGGCGGCGTCGGGGCGGCGTCCGGTCTCCACCCCGCTGCTGGGCGCGGTCGTCCGTGCGGTACTGCGGGACCGGGCGGGCATGTTCGCGCCGGTCGTCGACCACCCGTCGACCGAGCAGGCGCTGGTCCGTGCGCATGGCGAGCTGTCGGAGCTGACCCCCGCCGCGCTGGCGAGGCTGGCCGGCCACGGGGGACGGGTGCAGGAGGTCGTGCGGATCCACCGGGCCGTGCGGGAGCGGCTCGTCGCGGGCTGGTACGAGGAGGCCGACCTGATGGCCGCGGCCGAGGAGGCCGTGGCGGCCCGCGCGCCCGTGCTCGACGACCTCGGGACCGTGCTGGTCCACCTCCCGCAGGATCTGTCGCTGCCCGAGGCGGCGCTGCTGCGGACGTTGGCGGGTGTGGCGCCCGTCGAGGTCGTCGCGGCCATGACGGGCGTGCCCGACGCCGACGCCGACGTCGTCCGCTCGCTGGAGCGGTTGGGGGTCACGCCACCGGCCGCCCCGGCCATCCCACCGCCGGTCGTCGACGAGGTCGTGTCGGTCTCCGACGCCGAGGAGGAGGTGCGCTCGGCCCTGGACCGGGTGCTGGCCGCCGCCCGCGGCGGCACGCCGCTCGAGCGGATGGCGATCGTCTACCCGAACCCCGAGCCCTACGCCCGCATCGCCCACGAGCAGCTCGAGGCAGCCGGCATCGCCTGGAACGGTGCAGCCGTGCGGCCGCTCGCCGACCGCGTCGTCGGGCGGTGGCTGCTCGACCTGCTCGAGCTGCCGGGCCGCGACTTCTCCCGACCGGCGGTGATGGGGCTGCTGACGTCGGCGCCGGTCGTCGGGCGGACCGGACGGTGGCTGCCCGCCGGCTCGTGGGAGCGCATCACCCGCGACGCCGGCGTCGTGCGGGGCCGCGACGAGTGGGTCCAGCGGCTGGAGCGCTACGCGGGCGAGCAGGAGCGACGCGCCGAGGAGGCCGGTGCCGACCCCGACGCCCCGACGTGGGTGGCGGAGCGCAGCCGCGACGACGCCCGTCGTGCCCGCGACCTGGTCGCGGCCGTCAGGGAGCTGACGGGTGCGCTCGGTCGCGCCCGGCGCCTCGGCACGTGGAGCGGGCTCGCCGCGTGGTGCCGCGGCATGCTCGACCGCTGGATCGAGCGGCGCCGCGTCGGGTGGCCCGACGACGAGGTCGACGCCGCCGAACGGGTCGACGCGGCGCTGGACCGGCTCGCCGGGCTCGACGCCGCCGAACCGGCCACCGACCTCGAGACCTTCCGGCGGGCGCTCGCCGCTGAGCTCGACGACGACCTCGGGCGGGTCGGCGAGCTCGGGCGCGGCGTGCTGGTCGGGCTCCCGTCGGCCGTGCTCGGCGTCGACGTCGACCTCGTCGTCGCCCTGGGCCTGGCCGAGGGCGTCACCCCGACGCGGCCCCGGGAGGACTCACTGCTGCCCGACGTCGCACGCCGGCGGGTCGCCGCCGAGCTGCGGCCCCGGGACGAGCGCGCGGGGCTCGAGCACCGCCACCTCCTCGCGGCGCTCGCGGGTGCCCGCGAGCACCGCGTCCTCATCCACCCACGCGGCGACCTGCGGCGCAGCACGGGGCACGCCGCGTCCCGCTGGCTCCTCGACGCCGCCGAGCAGCTCGGTGGCGACCGCAGCCTGCCGGCCCGCGCCGCGTGGCTCGACGTCGTGCCCAGCTTCGCCGGGCGCATGCGCCGGACGCCGTTCCCGGTCACGCCCCGCCAGCACGCGCTGCGCACCCTGGCCCAGCGCGACGGGCCGCTCCACCGGACGGCGCCCGATCCGGCGCTGCGCCGGGCGGCGCGCGTCGTGCACGACCGCTCGACCGGGGTGTTCGGCCCGTTCACCGGGCGGCTGTCGCCGCACGCGGCGGGTCTGGTCGCGGGGCGCACGACCGACGGCGTGTTCTCCGCGTCGGCGCTGGAGCAGTGGCTCGAGTGCCCGCACGCCTACCTGGTGGGCACCATCCTGCGGGTGCGGCCGGTCGAGAACCCCGAGGAGCTGCTGTCGATGCCCGCGATGGACCAGGGGTCGCTGGTGCACGACGTGCTCGACCGCTGGCTCGCGGACCGCATCGCCGCAGGCGTCCCGGCGTCGGACGAGCCGTGGACCGACGACGCCGTCGCGGGGCTCCGCGGGCACGCGCTCGCCGCGCTGGAGCTCGCCGAGCGTTCGGGCGGCACCGGCCACCCACTGCTCTGGGGCCGCGACCGCGCCCGCCTGCTCGCCGACCTGACCGCCTTCGTCGCCCGCGACGAGGAACGCCGGCGCGCCGAGGGCCTGCGACCGCACGCCACCGAGCTGTCGTTCGGTGGGCCCGCCGACGTCCCGGAGCTGTGCATCGACCTCGACGACGGGCGGGTCGTGCGCATCCGGGGGCGCATCGACCGCATCGACGTCGCCACCGACGGCACCGTGTTCGTCGCCGACTACAAGACGGGGCGCGCCGACGGCTACAGCGGCCTGTCGCCGGACGACCCGCTGGGCGGCAACACCAGGCTGCAGCTGCCCATCTACGCGCTGGCGGTGCGCGACGACCACGCCGACGCACCCGGCTTCCACACCGAGTACTGGTTCATCTCGTCCCGGGGCCGTGGGCGGCGGATCGGCTACCGGCTGACCGACGCCACCATCGCCGCGCTGCGCGGGGCGCTGCGGGTCGTGGTGGACGGCATCGGCGGTGGGCTGTTCCCGATGCGGCCGCCTGCCGGGCCGTCGTACGGCTTCGTCCGCTGCCGCTGGTGCGACCCGGACGGGCTCGGCGCCGCAGAGGAGCACCGGGCGTGGGAGCGGATCCGCCTCGACCCGGCCCTGCGGACGTACGTGGCGGCGGTCGAGCCGGACGCGCTGGCCGCGGCAGGGATCGGGACCGAGGGGGTGGCGTGACCGTCGACGTGCTCGACCTGCCGGACCAGGCGGCCCGAGACCGCATCGCGTCCGACCTCGACGCCACGCTGTTCGTCGAGGCCGGCGCCGGCTCCGGCAAGACCCGGTCGTTGGTCGAGCGGGTCGAGGCGCTCGTGCGCTCGGGCGTCGAGGTCCGCCACATCGCCGCCATCACGTTCACCGAGAAGGCGGCGACCGAGCTGCGCGACCGCATCCGCCGCCGCTTCGAGCAGGCCGTCCGCGACGGTGGCGGTGCGGTGTTCGCGCGCGCGCTCGAGCAGATCGACGCTGCCGCGATCTCGACGCTGCACGCGTTCGCGCAGCGGATCCTCACCGAGCATCCGATCGAGGCGGGTCTGCCCCCCGACGTCGAGGTGCTCGACGAGGTCGCCTCGCAGCTCGACTTCGAGCAGCGCTGGCGACGGTTCCGCGACGACCTGCTCGACCGGCCGCACCTGCAGCGCACGATCCTGCTGGCGCTCGCCGCCGACATCCGGCTCGACGACCTGCGCCAGCTCGCGTCGCTGCTCGGCGACAACTGGGATCTGGTCGCCGAGCCCGGGCGGCTGCCGTGGGACCGCGTCGAGCCGCCGCGGTGCGACGCGGGCGCGCTGCTGGCGGACCTCGACGCCGTGGTCGCCCGCGCCGACGAGTGCGACGACCCCGGCGACACCCTGTGCGCGCTGCTCACCGGGGAGGTCGCCGAGTACGCCGAGCAGCTGCGCGCCGCGACGGACGAGTACGAGGTGCTCGAGCTGCTGCGCCGCGACCGGCCGACGTTGCGGGCCGGCAACCTGGGCCGGCAGGCCCGATGGGTCGACAAGCGCGCGGTGATCGCCGAGCTGGCCGCGATCCGCGACGCCCGCAGCCGGCTCGTCGGGCGGGTGTCCGAGGCCGCGCTGCACCGGATCGCGCTCGAGGTCGCCGACTTCACGCTCGCCGCCGCCGACGGGCGCCGTCGCGGCGGCCGGCTCGAGTTCCACGACCTGCTGGTGATGGCCCGCGAGCTGCTGCGTGACCCGACGCACGGTCCCCGGGTCCGGCGGGCGCTGCGCGGGCGCTACCAGCGCCTGCTGCTCGACGAGTTCCAGGACACCGACCCGATCCAGATCGACCTCGCGGTGCTGATCGCGTCGGCGGATCCCGACGCGGCGTCCGCGCCGTGGTCGGAGGTCGCCGTGGAGCCGGGCCGGCTGTTCTTCGTCGGCGATCCCAAGCAGTCGATCTACCGGTTCCGGCGCGCCGACATCGAGGTGTTCCTCGAGGCGCGGGACCTGTTGGGCGACCCGGTCCTCACGCTGACGACGAACTTCCGGTCCTCACCGCCGGTGATCGACTGGGTCAACCACGTCTTCGCGCAGATCATCCGGCCCAAGCCCGGCTCGCAGCCCGCCTACACCCCGCTCGCGGCGGCGCCGCAGCGGACGGCGCCGCCGGCCGGTCCCCCCGTGCTGCTGCTGGGCGACGAGCACCGTGACGACCCGAACGCCCAGCAGCTGCGGGAGCG
>CAYVGE010000155.1:0-9622 GCA_964450395.1 uncultured Actinomycetota bacterium | reverse complement strand
CTGGAGCGGCAGGTCGCGGCGCCCGAGCCGGTCGACGACGAGGACGTGTCATGAGCGGGGACGCACGGCAGGGCGTCCGGGACGCGCTGCGGTCGCAGCGGCGGACCGCCACGCAGCTCCGCGAGGGCGTGCGGCAGTTCGTCGGCATCGATCGCGAAGAGCTCGGCGCCGGGGTGACGCCGAGGACCACGGTGCACCGCGACGGCAAGGTCCAGCTGTATCGCTTCGAGCCACGGGTGCCCGCCGACGAGCGGCGCCCCGTGCCCGTGCTCATCGTCTACGCGCTGTTCAACCGCTGGTGGATGATGGACCTCGCGGAGGACCGGTCGCTGATCCGGGGGCTGCTGGACCACGGGCTCGACGTGTACCTGCTCGACTGGGGCTACCCGGACCGCGGCGACCGCTACCTGGAGCTGACCGACTACATCGACGGGTACGTCCGCGACGCCGTCGAGATGCTGCGCGACCGCCACGGGGACCAGCCCGTCAACCTGGTCGGGGTCTGCCAGGGCGGCGTGACCGGCCTGTGCTACGCGGCGCTGTACCCCGACGACGTGCGCAACCTGATCACGATGGTGACGCCGGTCGACTTCTCGCAGGGCGAGGAGACCGTCGCCCTGTGGGGACGCTCCGCCAGCCCCGACGTCGCGGTCGAGGCGCTCGGCAACATCCCCGGCGAGCTGGTCAGCCTCGGCTTCCTCATGCGCAGCCCCTTCGAGCGCAACCTCGCCAAGTACCTCGGCATGCTCGACGTGCTCGACGACCGCGAGAAGCTGCTGTCGTTCCTGCGCATGGAGAAGTGGATCTTCGACACGCCCGACGTGCCGGGTGAGGCCTACCGCCAGTGGATGACCGACTGCTACGGCGGCAACAAGCTGATCGCCGGCACCATGCGCATCGGCGGGCGCACCGTCGATCTGGCCAACGTCACCATGCCGGTGCTCAACGTCTACGCCGAGCGCGACGACCTCATCCCACCGGCCTCCAGCACGCCGCTGGGTGACCACGTCGGCACCGACGACTACACCGCGAAGTCGTTCGACACCGGCCACATCGGCATGTACGTCAGCGGCCGAGTGCAGCGCGACCTGCCCGCCTTCGTGGCCGACTGGCTCGCCGAGCGCTGACGCCACCACGTCCAGGTCGTCAGCGCAGGCCAGCCAGTGGCACCCACTGGGCGTCGGTCGTGGTCGCGTAGTCGTAGTGGCTGCCGCCGAGCGCGCCGGCGTCGCGCACCGCGTCGACGAAGCGCGCGATCCGCGCCGGGGTCACCGGCGTCCGCTCGTTGCCAGGGTCGTTGACGCCGCCCTCCACGTGGATCGGACGGCCGCCGCTGAGCGCGCGCGCCTGCCGGGTCTGGTCGAGGACCCAGGTGTAGACCTGGTCCGGTGACATCGGGCAGACGTCCGGGCCGGCGCAGCCGTCGCGGAACGACCACAGGTTCATCGGGATGACGACCTCGCTGCGCCCCCCGACGGCAGCCCACGGGAAGCCCGCCCAGTTGTTGCCGGGCTCGGTGGTGAACGGCGACGGGACGATCGACGCGACGACCGCGTCGGTGCGGGCGCGCACCCGGTCGAGGTGCGTCACGAGGCGGCGGTTGAACTGCGCGTGGGTGACCTCGTCCTTGCGCTCGATGTCGACGCCCACGGCGTCGAAGCGCTGGCCTCCGGGGCTGACGTAGCGCGCGATGGCCACGGTGCGCCGGACGTCGCGGGTCATGTCGCCGTAGGCCGGTGGGTACCACCCGACGACGTGCATCCCGGCGGCGTGCGCGGCGTCGAGCCACCGACCGGCCTTGGCGCGGTCGACGAAGTCGGTCGGGGTGGTGAACCGGGCGGTCGACAGGTACAGCGTCCGGACCCCGCGCCGGTCCATGTCGGCGACCGACGCCTCCGGGTCGAGGTGGTAGTCGTACACGTCGACCCAGGTGCCCAGCCGGCGGAAGGGACGCAGGTGGTCGACGCCCCGCCATCCGCTCCACGACGCGGACGGCGACGTCCGGACCAGCTCGACGACCCGACCGCCGGAGCGACGTGCCGCGATGCGTACGTCGTCGCCGACGGCGGTCGCGGCCGGCCCGGTGGCGACGTTGCCGCCCCTGGCGGTGAAGCCGGTCCAGCCGCTGCCCGCGACGAAGCGCGTGTGGCGGACCGACCCGCCGCTGCCGAGCGCCACGACGTCGAGCAGCCCCGGTCCGGGCGCCGCGATGGCCGGCTGGGACCGCAACCCGCGGCCACGTGACCGCCACGGTGACCAGCCGCGCCGGGCCGTCCAGTACCGGTGGCGCAGGCGGTTGCCGGTGCCGCGCGCGACGACGTCCAGGCGCCACCGGCTCCACGATGCGATGGCCGGGCTCGACGTCAGGGTGCCGCCGAGGCGGCGCCAGGCCGACCAGCCGGAGCCGGGCACCAGCGTCCGCTGGAGCAACGCGCCGCCGGTGCCCCGGGCGACGACGTCGAGGCCGCCGGGCTGCCGCGATGCGACGGCCGGCGCGGACGTCAGGCGGCCACCGCGGTCCCGCCACGCCGACCAGGCGCCGTTCCGCAGCCACCGGTGGGCCAGGCGGCCGTCGGTGCGGCGGGCGACCACGTCGATGCGGCCGGGCCCCGACGAGGCGGCCGCGGGTTGCGACGCGAGGTCACCTCCCAGGTTGACGGGTCGCGTCCACCACCCGCCCGCGGGGCGGTGCTGGTGCATCAGGTCGCCGCCGTCGGAGCGCCAGAAGACGTCGACGCGACCGGGCGCCGACGACGTGATGGCGGGTGACCGCAGCTCCGGGGCCGGCAGCGCCGGGACGGCCGCCGCGGCCGGCGTGGGGGCGACGGCAACGATCTGCACGGCCGTGAGGAGCGTCGCGACCGCGACCGCCGCAGCAGCGGCGCGTCGTCGGAGGTCAAGCATGCCGGCCCCTCTACCCGTCGCCGGAAGTCTAGGGATCCCGACGGCCGGTGCGCGACCCCCTCCATGGCGGCGCGCGCACGACGCACGGCCGGCGCCCGCCACGGCCCCTGTGGCGCGACGGCGTCACGTCGACGCTGCGGCTCCACGCCGCTGCGGTCACGCGCGCATGCGCGAGCCGGTCGGATCGAACAGGCACCGGTCGAGCCGGGTGGCGTTCCGCCGGACGCCGACCACCTCGATCTGGAAGCCGGCGTCGGCGTCGGCGAGCGCGGCGGGCACGTACCCGAGCGCGACCGACGCCCGTGACACGTGCGCGTAGCCACCCGACGTGACCCACCCGACGACCTCGCCGTCGTGCCAGATCGGCTCGTCACCGATGACATCGGCGTCGTCCGCGTCGACCGCGAAGGTGACCAGGCGCCGGGCGGGCCCCTCGTCGCGCAGCACCTTGACGGCGTCGCGGCCGATGAACTCCCCCTTGTCGGGCTTGACGAACAGGTCCAGCCCGGCCTCGTAGGGATCGTAGATCGGCCGGTACTCGGTGGCCCAGGCGCCGAACGACTTCTCCAGCCGCAGCGAGTCGAGTGCCCGCGCCCCGAACAGCCGCAGGCCGTGGCGCTCCCCCGCTCGGCGGAGCACGTCGAACAACCGCTGCTGGTAGGCGGGCGCGACCCACAGCTCGTAGCCGAGGTCGCCGGTGAAGCTGATCCGCCCGAGCACCACCGGGACCGCCTCGACGGTCATCCGCCCGACGTCGAGGAAGCGCAGCGCGTCGCCCGACACGTCGGCCGCCGTGACGTCGGCCAGCAGGTCACGCGCCGCCGGGCCCGCGATCGACAGCCCGCACAGGTCGGGACCGAGGCTGCGGTACCGCGCCGACCCGTCGCCGGGCAGGTGCGCGTCGAACCAGCGCTCGTACCAGCGCTCCGCGGCGCCCGTGCCGAACACCAGGAACCGCTCCGTGGCGCCCTCGGCCAGGTCGGACGGCGTCGGCGGCAGCGCGGCGACGGTCAGGTCGCCGATCAACCGGCCGCATCCGTCGAGCATCGGCGTCAGCGCGATCCGCCCCACCGGGGGGATGCGGTTGGCCAGCAGGTGGTCCAGCAGCGGTCGGGCGCCGGGCCCGGTCCACTCGAACTTCGCGAACCCGGTCGTTTCGATCATTCCGACGGCGTCGCGGACGGCGTGGCTCTCCTCGCGCACCGGCTCCCAGGCGTTCGAGCGGCGCAGGGTCGGCACCTCGACCCGCTCGGCGCCGTCGCGCTGGAACCACAGCGCGTGCTCCAGCCCGTAGGCCGCGCCCCACACCGCGCCGGCGCGGTCCAGGCGGTCGTGGATCGGCGACGTCAGCAGCGGCCGGCCCGCCGGCAGCTCCTCGTTGGGGTAGGCGATCTGGAAGCGGCGGCCGTAGTTCTCGCGCACCTTGGCGTTGGTGTAGGCGGGCGTGGCGAAGTCG
Source organism: uncultured Actinomycetota bacterium (assembly GCA_964450395.1). Lineage (GTDB taxonomy): Bacteria > Actinomycetota > Nitriliruptoria > Euzebyales > JAHELV01 > JAHELV01. The sequence continues at coordinate 5,262 of CAYVGE010000155.1, read as the reverse complement.
CCGTAGCGGGCGACGTCCATGCCCCACACGTCGAAGCCGGGGTCGCCGGTCGCGATCCAGTTGGCCAGCGCGAGGCCGACGCCGCCGCCCTGCGACAGGCCCGCCATCACTCCGCAGGCGACCCAGTGGCCGCGTTGACCGCGGACCGGCCCGATGAGCGGGTTGCCGTCGGGGGCGAAGGTGAACGGCCCGTTGATCACCGTCCGGATGCCGACCTCCTCGAAGATCGGGAAGTGGGCGAACGCCGTCCCGAGGTGATCGGCGATGCGGTCGAGGTCCGGCGGCAGCAGCTGGTGGCCGAAGTCCCACGGCGTGGTGTGCGGCGACCACGGCACCCCGTGGGGCTCGTAGGTGCCCAGCAGCAGGCCCGCGCCCTCCCTGCGCAGGTAGACCTCACCGGCGAAGTCCATCGCGTGCAGCCCGCTCGCGCGCCCCGTGGCGTTCCACGCCTCGATGCCGGGCACCGGCTCGGTCAGCAGGTACATGTGCTCCATGGCCAGCACCGGCAGCTCGATGCCGCACATGCGCCCGACCTCCCGCGCCCACAGCCCACCGGCGTTGACGAAGTGCTCGCAGTGGACCGTGCCGGCGTCGCCGCAGTCGAGCTCCCACGTGCCGTCGGGCCGCCGGCGGATGGCCTCGACCCGCGTGTGCTGGACGACCTCGGCGCCGGCCAGCTTCGCCGCGTCGGCGTACGCCCAGGTGACGCCGGTGGGGTCGACGTCGCCCTCCATCGGGTCGTACAGCGCGCCGACGAAGTGCCGCTCGTCCATGAACGGCAGGATCGCCTTCGCCTCCGCGACGCCGATCAGCTCGGTCTCCATGCCCAGGTAGCGCCCGCGCGCGTGCGCCATGCGCAGCCAGTCGAGGCGCTCCTCGGTGTCGGCGAGCATCACGCCGCCGGTCAGGTGGATGCCGCAGTCGCGGCCGGAGCGGCGTTGGATCTCGTCGTACAGCCCGACGGTGTACCGCTGGAGGGCGGCGACGTTGGGGTCGCCGTTGAGCGTGTGCATCCCGCCAGCCGCGTGCCACGTCGACCCCGAGGTCAGCTCGCGGCGCTCGACCAGCAGCACGTCGGTCAGGCCGACCTCGGTCAGGTGGTACAGGACGCTCGCGCCCACGACCCCGCCGCCGATCACCACCACCTGGGCACTGGTCCGCATCGCCCGTCGCTCCCGTCGGATCCCTGTCAGAAGTCGGTCGCCACCCCGCCCTCGGCGACGCGCCGGGTGACGAAGTCGTCGAGCTCGGCGACGACGTCGGGGTCCAGCGCCGGTGGCACGTAGGCGTCGAGCAGCTCGCGGACCCGCCGTGACGCGTGCTCGACGGCCGTCGGCGCCCCGGCCTCCTGCCAGGCCTCGACGTTGCGCCAGTCCGAGATCGCCGGCCGGTAGAACGCGTCGCGGAAGCGCTCCTGCGTGTGCGCCGCACCGAAGAAGTGCCCGCCCGGGCCGACACCGGCGATGGCGTCGACCGCGAGCGTCGCCTCGTCGACGACGACCGGGTCGCAGAAGGCGGCGACCATGCCCAGCAGGTCGGCGTCGATGACCAGCTTCTCGAACGACGCCCGCAGCCCGCCCTCCATCCAGCCCGCGCCGTGGATGATCAGGTTGGCGCCGCCCATCACCGCGCCCCACAGCGAGAACACGCTCTCGTAGCCGGCCTGCGCGTCGACGGCGTTGGCGGTGCACACGTTGGACGACCGGTACGGCACGCCGACGCGGCGCGCCAGCTGGCCGCCGACCAGCGCCGCCTGCATGAACTCCGGCGTGCCGAACGCCGGCGAGCCCGACTGCATGTCGACGTTCGACGTGAACCCGCCGTACACCACCGGCGCGCCGGCGCGGACCAGCTGGGTGCACGCGATGCCCGCCAACGCCTCGGCGTGCTGCTGCACCAGGGCGCCGGCGATCGTCACCGGCGCCATCGCCCCCGCCAGCGTGAACGGCGTGATGACGACCGCCTGGTTGCGGGCGGAGAACTCCAGCACGCCCTCGAGCATCGGCGTGTCGTAGCGCAGCGGCGAGCTGGCGTTGATCACCGTGTGGATCGACGGCTGGGAGTCCAGCGTCGCGGCGTCGACGCCCCGAACGATCCGCACCATCTCGAGGCAGTCGCGGTTGCGCTGCGCGCCCAGGCTGTAGGCGTGCGGCACCTTGTCGCCCAGCGTCAGCATCGCCCGGGTCGCGTGCAGGTGGCGGACCGACGGGTGCCAGTCGACCGGTTCGACCGGGTAGCCGCCGTGCAGGTGGACCGTCGTCAGCACCTGGCACAGCCGCAGGAGGTCGGCGTAGTCCTTGGCGTTGCCCTGCCGCCGCCCGCCGGCCTCGTCGCCGACGTAGGGGGCGCTGGCGACGGCCGTGAAGGCGACGGCGTCGCCGCCGATCTCGATGTCGTGCGCCGGGTCCGGCGCGTGCAGGGTGAACGTCGACGGCGCCCGCGCGACGAGGTCGGTGACCAGCTCAGGGTCGGGGCGCACCCGCTCGCCGTCGACGTCGGCGCCGGCGTCGGCCCACAGCGCACGGGCGTCGGGGTGCAGGAAGTCGATGCCGGTCTCGGCCAGGACCCGCAGCGCCGCGGTGTGGATCGCCTCGAGGTGGTCGTCGGAGACGGCGGCGACGGGCGCGAAGGACCGCCGCACCGTCCGCCACGCCGGCTGGCGGGGCGCCGTGTCCCCGCCGCCCCGCTGGCGCCGCCGCCCGGTCCGTCGGCCGCGCCACCCGCCGTCGGCCTCAGGAGGGGGCGGGGCACTGGCCGGCACGGGCTCGTCAGCCATCGCCGTCGACCGTGCCGGTGCGCAGCGTCCACGCGCGCGAGATGCGGTCGGCGAAGTCGCACACGACCTGCGCCACCTCCCCTTCGGTGCCCGGTGCCGGGAAGCGGTACGACGGCCCGTACACGTACAGCGCCGCGATCCCCCGGCCGGAGGGGCCGAGCACCGGCGCGGCGACGCTCGACAGCTCCTCGACGTAGTCGCCGTGGCTCCACGACACCCCGGCGTGGCGCGCCTGCGCGATGCCGACCAGCGCCCGCTGCGCCACCGGCCCCTCGCCGACGAGCCGGGTGACCTCGGAATCGGACCACGTCGCCAGCAGCACGAACCCGGAGCCGCCTCCCAACAGCGGCCAGCGCGTGCCGTACCAGTCCTCGGCCTGGACGGGGCGCGGCGCGTCGACCTGGGCGATGGTGGCGACCTCGTCGCCCACGGGGATCGACAGGCCGACGGCCTCGTCGACGGTGGCGACCAGCTCGACCATGTAGGGGTGGGCGAACGCGCGCAGCGAGGGCTCGAGGTCGCCGGACGCGGCCATCGACGCGATCGCCGGACCGATCCGGTAGATGCCCTCGTCGTCGCGTGACAGCGCCCGCACGCCCTCGAGCGTCGACAGCAGGCGCGCCGCGGTCGTGGTCGGCAGGTTCGCGGCCTCGGCCAGATCCACCAGCCCCCGCGGGCGGTGCGCGACCTCCTCCAGGAGGGCGATCGATCGGACAACGCTCTGGACTCTGCTCATCGGCGTGCGTACATTACCGCGCAACGGGAACTTGTCCAACGATTCCCGCAAGATGGGAATCGAGCCACTGTTCGACGCAGCATCGGCGGGCGGGCTCCGCCGGACGAGGACGACGAGGTCGCATGGCCGAGCGTGACGTGGACGCGGTCATCATCGGCGCGGGCGTGATCGGCGCGGCGGTCGGCTACGAGCTCACACGCCGCGGCTGGCGAACGCTCAACGTCGATGCCCTCCCGGCTGCCGGCTTCGGGTCGACCAGCAACTCGTGCGCGATCGTGCGGTTCACCTACTCGACGTACGACGGGGTCGCCATGGCCTGGGAGGGCCTGCACCACTGGACGGACTGGCCGGCGTACCTCGACGCCGACGACGAGCGAGGCCTGGCGGCCTACGTACAATGCGGCACCCTGCTGCTCAAGCACCCCGGCGGCCACCACGTGAAGGTGACGCCCCTGTTCGACGAGGTCGGCATCCCCTACGAGGACTGGGACCTCGCCACCCTGCGCGCGCGCATGCCGGCGTTCGACCCCGGGGTGTTCGGGCCGCCGCGGCCGGTCCACGACGACGCGTTCTGGGCCGACCCCGACGGCACGCTGGAGGGCGCGATCTGGACGCCGCAGTCGGGCTACGTCAGCGACCCGCAGCTGAGCAGCCACAACCTGCAGCGGGCCGCCGAGGCGAAGGGCGGGCGGTTCCTGTTCGCCACAAAGGTCACCGCGGTCGAGCGTGTGGCAGACCGCGTGGCGGGCGTGCGGCTGGATGACGGCTCGACCGTCCGCGCGCCCGTGGTCGTCAACGTCGCCGGACCGCACTCGGCGGTGGTCAACGACCTCGCCGGCCTGGCGGGGACCATGCGCATCGGCACCCGCCCGCTGCGCCACGAGGTGCACCACGTCGCGTCGCCACCGTCGGTCGACTACGAGCGCGACGGCGTGCACGTGTCCGACGGTGACACCGGCGTCTACTTCCGTCCCGAGGTCGGCAACAGCATCCTCGTCGGCTCCGAGGACCCGGCCTGCGACGAGCGCCAGTGGGTCGACGACCCCGACCACTTCGACCGCTCGGTGACCGCCGAGCAGTGGGACGCCCAGGTGCTGCGGCTGGCGCGGCGGATCCCGGCGCTGGGCGTGCCCAACCAGCGACGCGGGGTCGTCGACCTCTACGACGTGGCCGACGACTGGATCCCCATCTACGACCGCACCGACCTCGACGGGTTCTACGTCGCGATCGGCACATCGGGCAACCAGTTCAAGAACGCCGGCGTGGCGGGCCACTGCATGGCCGAGCTGATCACGGCCGTCGAGGCCGGGCACGACCACGATCGCGATCCGCTGACGGTCCGGGGCCGGTACACGGGCCTGGACCTGCACCTCGGGTCGTTCTCGCGCAACCGCGAGGTCAACCCCGACAGTTCGTTCTCGGTCAACGGCTGAGCGCGACCCCACCCGATCGGAGGCGACGATGCGAGACACGGCGGAACCAGGCTCCGCGGAGCGTCCGCCGCCGACGCCATGGTGGAAGCAGGCTCCGCGGAGGTCCGCACGATGAGCGACGACGAGGAGCTCGACCTGTCGACGCTCGCGGACGACGAGCTGGTCGAGCAGATGCACGACGACCTCTACGACGGGCTCGCCGACGAGATCACCGCGGGCACGCGCATCCTGCTCGACCGTGGCTGGGAGCCGCAGCGGGTGCTCAACGAGGCGCTGGTCGAGGGGATGCGCATCGTGGGGATCGACTTCCGGGACGG
>CAYVGE010000154.1:779-9733 GCA_964450395.1 uncultured Actinomycetota bacterium | reverse complement strand
GTCGGTCGACAGTGCGCGGCTGGCCTCCAGGTGTGCTCGCGCCTCGTCGTGGCGCCCCTGGCCGTGTGCGAGCGTGCCCAGCAGCCACTCGCCGACCGCCTCGTCCCAGCCGCTGCCGCGACGATGGCCGATCCGCACGATCTCCGCAGCCGTGGCTTGAGCGGTCTCCAGATCGCGCGATGCGTAGGCCGACAACGCGAGCCAGGGACGGACGAACATGTCGTGTTCGGTCCCCTGCAGACCAGGTCTTCGAAGGACTGCCTGCGCCTTGGACAGCCAGTCCTGCGCCGGACCGTGATCGCCCTGTACGCAGACCTGCGGGCGGCTTGTACGAGGCCGCTCAGCGGGATGCGGCGGATAAATCGGCCTCGCACGCGGCGTAGGTGACGTCGGCTGCGACAAGGGACCTGAGGAGCGGCCGCCAGATGCAGGCATGCCAGCAGTACCTTCGCTGGACCACCTGGTCCCACCGGAACCGGACGGTTCACCCCGGCTCAGTCAAGGCAGAAGGCTGCGCCCGACTGCGTCACCGCCACACGACCGCCACGTAGGCGACATAGCCGGCGAGCAGCACAACGGCGGTGGGGTGCCCGAGCCGCCCACGCAGTCGCGCGAGAACGGCGATCACCGCGGTCAGTATGGCCGCGACCGCCGCCGCAGCGCCGACGCCGGTGTTGGTCAACGTCCCGACGAGCGCCGCCGCACCGAGCGTGACGGTGGCGTTGTACAACACCGAGCCGACGATCCCGGCGGCGGCCAGCTCCGGGACACCCCGACGCACCGCTGCGGGCACGAGCGCGATGAACTCCGCAGTCGTCGCCAGCGCCACCGCCGTGAGGCCAACCACCGACCCACCGACCCCGGCGAGGTCGATCAGCCGCTCCGCGCCAGCGACAGCCAGCCAGCCGCCGACGCCCATGGCGGCGACGCCCGCGAGCGCGAGCACCAGACCGACCGCCGGCGACCGGGCCGGTCGCGCATCGTCGTCGTCGTGCAGCTCGGACAGCTCACCGATGGCGGGGATGTCGCGTTCGAACCACCAGATCCCGCCGACCAGCAGCCCGTACAGGACCACCAGCCCAGCGCCTTCGACCGGTGTGACCGACTCATCGACCAGGACGCCCCACGCGCTTGCGGATGCCACCAACGCGGCCATGACGTAGCGGCGCCCGCGGCCGCTCAGATCGACCGGCGCGATCAGGGCGAGACCGCCGATCACGAGGGTGAGCAGCGTGATGTTGGCGCCGATGGCGTCGCCTGCGGCGATCCCCGGCTGGCCGCGTACGGCCGCGAGGACGGCGGTGACCAGCTCCTCAGGCTCGGCGCCGGCCAGCAGGAGGCCGCCGGCCAACCCCGAGATCCCCAGCTGGCGGCCCGCGGACGCCGCGTGCTCAGCGAACAGTTCAGCGCCACCCGCAAGCAGCACTGCGGCCGCGGCGAGCAGACCGACCGCTCCGGCCCACTCCATCCCGAGAGTCCACCCTTTGGTGTTCGCAGCCATCGATGAAACCCAGAGCATCGCACGGGATCGGCCCCCAACGGCAGGAGCCGTGCGTGCAGCTGCTCCTGGGCGTGCTCGCGGCCGTGGCGATGCAGACGGCGCGTGCGCTGTGGCTCCTCGACTGGCGGTCTACAGCACCAGGACCAGCGCCATGACTGCCAGGCCGAGACCGCACAGCAGGTCGGGCCGCACGGGGACCAGCCGACCGGCGAAGCTGCCGACCCGCAGGCCGACGAAGGTCGTCACTGCCGTGATGGCACCGAACAGCGCTGCCGTGAGCACCGCGGGGTAGCCCAGCATCCCCAGCCCGGAGCCGGCGAGAAGGTTGTCCAGGCTCAGCGACAGTGGGATGCCGAACAGCACCATCCGCTCGTCGAGCTCCTCTGGCCCGTCTGACCGGAGACTTCGCACGACCAGATACAGGCCGTAGGCGAGCAGTACGGCGGGGCCCACGGCGTCGGCGATGGGACCGAGCGCCCCGCCGAAGTAGCGTCCGATGAGTAGCCCGACCAGCGGCGCCACGCCGTCCCACACCCCGAACACGCTCGCGATCTTCAGTGCGCGACGCCAGTCGAGCCCGTAGGCGCCGAGGGCGATCGCCAATCGGAAGTTGTCCAGGCTGAGGACGAACCCGAGGACGATGAGCGACACCACGGTTTCCATGTGCTACCTCCGGGGCGTGACGCTGGCGCGGGGGACGAGCTGGTCGGGCCCCGAGTGAGCCGGGTCCGCGTTGGCGGCCCGCACCGCTTCCGTGACGAGCGTGTGGTCGGGCGAGAGGTGGCAGACCGGGTCGGTCCGCGCGGCGTCCCCGGTGAGCTGGAAGGCCTGGCACCGGCAGCCACCGAAGTCGACCTCGCGGCGATCACAGCTGCGACACGGGTCGGGCATCCACCCGGTCCCCCGAAAGCGACGGAACATCGGCGACTCGGCCCAGATCCATGCCAGCGTGTGCTCCCGCACGTTGGCGCGCGGCAGCGGCAGGGTGTGCGCCGCGGGGCACGGCAGGGTGTCGCCGGTGGGCGTCACCGTGAGCTGGCGCCGCCCCCAGCCGTCCATGCAGGGCTTGGGGAAGGTCGCGTAGTAGTCGGGGACGACGTAGATGATCTGCAGCTGCCCCTCCAGACGGCGGCGTGCCGCACGCACGACCGCCTCGGCGCGCTCGAGCTGGGCCCGGCTCGGCAGCAGGGCCGCGCGGTTGCGCCACGCCCAGCCGTAGTACTGGGTGTTGGCCAGCTCGATCCGGTCGGCCTCCAGTTCCTCGGCGAGCTCGAGGATCCGGTCGATCCGGTCGATGTTGTGGCGGTGCAGGACCACGTTGAGCGTGAGCGGCCACCCCAGGCGCTTGACCAGACGCGCCGCTGTCATCTTGCGTTCGTGGGACGGGGTGACGGCGATGCGGTCGGCGAGGGCCGGCTCGTCGGCCTGGATGCTGATCTGCACGTGGTCGAGGCCTGCGGCTCGCAGCCGCTCGGCTCGTCGGGCCGACAGGCCCAACGCGCTTGTGATCAGGTTGGTGTACAGGCCCAGGTCTCGGGCGGTCGCCACGAGCTCCGCCAGATCACGGCGTTGGAGCGGCTCGCCGCCAGACAGGTGCAGCTGCAGGACCCCGAGGTCGCGGGCCTCGGTCAGCACCCGCCGCCACTCCGTCGTCGTCAGCTCGTCGCGGTGGTCGGCGAGGTCGAGCGGGTTGGAGCAGTACGCGCACCGCAGCGGGCACGCGTAGGTCAGCTCGGCGAGCATCCCGTAGGGCCTATCCATCGCCGTGCTCCAGCCAGCGCCTGGCGACGAGCCGGGCGAGGAACTGGCGTACCTCGTCGTCGACGGTACCGCCGTACCGGCTGTGCAGTTCGCCGGTGATCTGGTCGACCGTCCGCTGCCCGTCACACAGTCCGAGGATGGTCGCGCCGCTGTGGTTGAGGACCAGCAGCCCCTCAGGTGCGAGCAGCACGTGCCGCTCCCGGACGGGGTCCCAGCGCAGCCGGGCGTGTCGCGCGAGACGAAGTCGGGTGGTCGAGCGCAGCGCGCTGGTCACGGCGCCTGCCGTGCGTCGTCCGGGTACGCCAGGTCGATGGCGTCGAGCATGCTCCACAGCACGTCGCACTTGAACGCCAGCGCCGCCACGGCCCGCGCCTGCTCGTCCGGTGTCCGGCACCGGTTGGTGACCACCTCCAGCGCATGCTCCGAGTCGCGTGGGGCCTGCGTCAGGCGCTTGCGGAAGTAGGTGAGCCCGTCCGGGTCGATCCAGGTGTAGCGGTCCTCGAACGTCGCGAGCCGCTCCGCCATCAGATCCGGAGCGAACAGCTCGGTGAGCGAGGCGGCGACCGCCTCGACCCATGGGCGGGTGCGCGCGAAGGTGACGTAGGCGTCGACGGCGAACCGGACGCCCGGCACGACGTTCCGTTCGTCGAGCAGTTCCTCCCGTGGCACCCCAACGGCGTCACCGAGGCGGAGCCAGGCCTCGATGCCCCCTTCGTCGTCCGCCGTGCCGTCGTGGTCGACGATGCGGCGGATCCAGCGGCGGCGAACGGCACGGTCGGGGCAGTTCGCCAGGATGGCGGCGTCCTTGTGGGGGATCTGCTCCTGGTAGTAGAAGCGGTTGGCTACCCATCCCTGGATCTGCCGGCGGCTCAGGCGCCCCGCGTTCATCCGCTCGTGGAAGGGGTGCCGGCTGTGGTAGCGCGCCGACTGTGCGCGCAGCGCGGCGACGAAGTCGTCGGTGTCGGCTCCCCCCGGCATCAGACCTCCACCTCCAGACCGTCCTCGGCCACCTCGAGGCCGTGCTCGGTGACGGTGCGCCGCTCGGGCGCGTCCTCCAGCAGGATCGGGTTGGTGTTGTTGATGTGGACATAGACCTTCCGACCGATCGGCAACGGCGCGAGCTGCCGCAGGCTGCCGTCGGCGCCGTCGATCGCCAGATGTCCCATCTCGTGCGCTGTCTTGTTGGCCACGCCGAGGCGGATCAGCTCGTCGTCCTGCCAGCAGGTCCCGTCGAACAGCAGGCAGGTGCAGCCGTCGAGCTGCGCGAGCATCGCCGCGGTCAGCTGCTGCACGCCGGGGAGGTAGACCAGGACCCCGGCGGTCCGCCGATCGGTGATGCGGTAGCCCACGACGGCATCGTCGCCTTGCCCGGTCCCGAAGCGCGGCCGCTTGTCGGTGGGCGCGGCGAACGCCTGGTACGTGAGGTCTCGGGTCAGTCTGACCTCGTCGTGCACCGTGACCGGCCGCCACTCGACGTCGGCGAACGCGCCGAGTGTTGCGAGCAGCGACGTACCGTGGCACAGGGTCTCGTGCACGGCCGGTGTGGCGTGGACCTCCAGCCGGTCGGTCTCGCGCAGCAGCAGCAGCCCGAGGGTGTGATCGATCTCGGCGTCGGTCAGCAACACTGCCTGCAAGGGAGACTCCCGGATCCCACGGGCGTGCAGCGCAGGGGTGGATGCGAGCTGCATCCGGATGTCCGGCGAGGCGTTGAGCAGGAACCACTCTTGCTGGTCGGCGCTCACGGCGACGGACGACTGGCTGCGCGCACGGCACGGTCGTGAGCCGTCACGGACAGCCCGACAGTTGAGGCACCCGCAGTTCCACTGCGGGAACCCCCCTCCTGCTGCCGAGCCGAGCACTCGTGCCCACACAGGCGTCCCGCTCCCGTCCACGCAACCGCCGCCGGCCGGAGCCGGGCGACGCCTGCAGTGGCTCCGTGCAGGGCGCCAGACCCATCCGGCGCCCTGCCTCCGTCACTCCCAGATGCGGTCCTCGTCCCAGCGACCGGCGTACGCGGTCACCTCAGCCGAGGTCGCGACCTCTTCGAACTCCGGGGGCTCCCACTCCATGGGTGCTGCCTCCATGGCTGTCACCTCCTTCCCAGGCGTCGTCGCGCAGGGGTGGTCACCTGCCGACCGCACCTGCCGGTCGTCTCCTCGTCCGGCATCAGCGACGGGCGCGGCACCGGCTACGGCAGCGCGAAGACGATCAGCGCGCTTCCGTGGCCGGCCCCGAGCATGCCGGGCAGGAACCCCTCGACCCAGCCACCCCATCCGACCGGTACGGCGATGTACTGCTTGCCGTCGACCGTGTAGGTCATCGGGTTGTTGTGGTGGCCGTTGCCGCACTGGAACTGCCACAGCTGCTCTCCCGTGCTGGCCTCGAGCGCGACGAACTCCCCGGAGGGTGTCCCGGCGAACACCAGGTCGCCGCCCGTGGCGAGCACCGACGCGCACATCGGAAGGTCATTGCGCCAGCGCCACTGCTCGTCACCGTTGACGTCGAACGCGCTGATGCTGCCCGTCATGTCCTCGGCGTCCACTTCGACGCCCGCGCCCCAGTACGGGATGCCCTCCTTGAACTCGCGGCGCCGCCGGGTCGCCGTTGCCCCGACATCCTGCACCGGGACGTAGAAGAGCTCGGTCTTCGGGCTGTACGCCGCGTGGGTCCACTCCTTGGCGCCGGCCGGTCCCGGATAGAAGTGGACCGGTACGCCCTCCTCGTCAGGGTACTTCGCGGGCGTCACCCTGCCGTCCCGTGTGATCGTGCCCCAGTCGATCCGGTCCACGAAGGGGGTGACCGAGACCAGCTCACCGTTCGTGCGCTCCAGGACGAAGAAGTACCCGTTCTTGTCGAAGTGCCCGAGCAGCTTGCGCCCGTCCGACTCGAACAGGATGCACTCCATCGTGCTGTCGTAGTCCCACAGGTCGTGCGGGGTGCACTGGTAGTGCCAGCGGATCTCTCCCGCGTCGACGTCCACCGCGATGATGCAGTCGGTGTACAGGTTGTCGCCCTCGCGGACACCGCCGTCGAAGTCGGGTGCCGGGTTCCCGGTGCCGACGTACAGCAGGTTGGTTTCCGGGTCGAAGGTGCCGGTGATCCAGCAGTTCGCGCCGCCCCGTGCCCAGGCCTCCCCGTCCTCGGGCCAGGTCTCGGAGCCGGGCTCCCCGGGCTTCGGTACGGTGTAGCAGCGCCACTGGTGTTCACCGGTGTCCACGTCGAAGGCGTCCAGATGACCGCGCACGCCGAACTCCCCGCCGGAGCTCCCGACGATGACCATGTCCTTCACGACCAGCGGAGCGAGCGTGGCGCTCTCAGCAGCCCGCACATCGCCGTAGGTCTTGTCCCAGACGCGCTCGCCGTTGGTGGCGTCGAGGGCGAGCACGTGGGCGTTCGCGGTGACCATGAACACCTTCCCCTTGGCCACGGCGACGCCACGGTTCACGTTCCCGCAGCACAGTGATACGTCAAAGGGGACCGCGTGCTTGTACCGCCAGAGCTCCTGACCGGTCTTTGCGTCCAGGGCCCACAGCCAGCCGTCCCAGCCGGACACGAACATCACCCCGTCCACGACGATCGGGCAGGCCTCGAACGCGTAGGTCGATTGGCCCGCCATCATGCCGCTGGCGCCGGCCTGGAAGATCCATGCGGGTCCGATGCCGGCGACGTTCTCCGTGTTGATCTGGTCCAGCGGGCTGTACCGCTGCCCGTTGTACGCCCCGTAGTACGTGAGCCAGTTCTCCGGCTCCGAGCGGGCGTCGAGGATTCGCTCGTACGTGACATCGGCCACCACAGGCGGTGCGGATCCGGGGATGCCACCCAGCACTGACTGTTCGACGGCCTCGCCGGCGTCGACGTAGTCCACTGATTCGGTCGTCATCGTGCTTCCCCTTTTGCTACGGCCGCGGCTGGTCGGGACGGTCGAGGCGAGCCTCCGGTGGAACCTCACCCATCACGACGATGGCGCCGGTCAGTCCGCGGCCCTCGTCATTGCCCGAGGGTGAGCTGAACCAGTAGTAACCCGGGCCGTCGAGGTTGAGGGTCGCCCTTCCTTTCGAGTGGTTCACCAACCAGATGAACTTCCTGTCGCCGTTGCTCGGCAGGAGCGCGCAGTGCGTGTTCAGATCATCGTTGATGAGCTCGAGGTCGATGTCACCCCCGTGGGGCATGACCAGGATCGACGGGTCCCAGCAGAGCTCATCGGGATTGATCCTGATGGTCGCCTCCATGCGACCATCGTCTTTCTCCGTCGCCCGCCCGATGTTGCCGGTCCCCAACACCTGTCCCAGTGCCGCCTGGTTCTGCTCGTTCAGCCCGAGCTCGTTCAGCAGATCATCTCGCTCCTGCGCGGTCGCCATCGGCCTCACCCCTCGCTGGTAGTTCCGCGTCTGCTTGCGTTGGCGGGCACGCAACTTGGACATGCCACGTGGCTCGATTGAACGAACCCATGAGTTGTGAACTTGACGGCGCACGTCCCGCGTGTGATTGCGTCAGCAGCATCACATCGAGCCAATCGCGCGGCTCACCCCGAACTGCAAGCTTCCAACCGGGCAGCACGGTACGCGGGATGGGTTCCGCCGACAAGAGCTCGTGCCACGTCAGCCGGATGCTGCCGTTCACCCGCCGTCAGCTACCGTTCGCATCCGAACCGCGACCGGAACGAGGTGCTGCTGGTCACGCAGCCCGCAGCCTCGTTGCGTGCGTAGCCGCCCAGGGAGCCTGACGGCACCGGCCCTCAGGCGAGGTCATACCGGTCGAGGTTCATGACCTTGTCCCACGCAGCCACGAAGTCGTGCACGAACGTCTCCGCGGCGTCGTCGCTCGCGTAGAACTCGGCGAGCGCCCGCAGTTCGGAGTTCGAGCCGAAGACGAGGTCGACGCGGCTGGCGGTCCACGTGACCTCGCCGGTGGCGCGGTCGCGACCCTCGAACGTCTCCGCGTCCTCGGACGTCGCGGACCAGATCGTGCCCATGTCGAGCAGGTTCATGAAGAAGTCGTTGGTCAGCGATGCGGGCGTCGAGGTGAGCACGCCCAGCGGGGACTGCCCGGTGTTCGCGCCCAGCACGCGCAACCCGCCCACCAGGACCGTCATCTCGGGTGCACTCAGGTCCAGTAGGTTCGCCCGGTCGATCAGCAGGTGCTCCGACGGCCGCCGGGCGCCGGTCCCGCGGTAGTTGCGGAACCCGTCCGTGGTCGGCTCGAGCGGCGCGAACCAGCCCACGTCGGTCCACTCCTGCGACGCGTCCGTGCGCCCCGGTGTGAAGGGGACCTCGATGTCGTGACCGGCGTTCCCGGCGGACTTCTCGACGGCGACGGCGCCGCCGAGCACGATGAGGTCGGCCAGCGAGATCCTCTTGCCACCGGCTTGTCCGCTGTTGAACGACTCCTGGATCCCCTCAAGGGTGCGCAGCACATGGGCCAGCGTGTCCGGGTCATTGACCTCCCAGTCGCACTGCGGCTCGAGGCGGATGCGCGCCCCATTGGCCCCGCCGCGCTTGTCGCTGATGCGGAACGTCGAGGCCGACGCCCACGCGGTCGACACCAACTCGGCGATCGACAGTTCTGCGTCGAGGATCCTGGCCTTCAGGATGGCTACGTCGTCGGCTGCGACCAGCTCGTGATCCACGGCCGGGACCGGGTCCTGCCAGAGCAGCCGCTCCTGCGGAACCAGTGGGCCGAGGTAGCGCTCGAT
>CAYVGE010000154.1:0-769 GCA_964450395.1 uncultured Actinomycetota bacterium | reverse complement strand
CCAACATAGCGCGCCCGCGGACCCATGTCGCGATGGATCAGCTTGAACCAGGCCCGGGCGAACGCGTCCGCCAGCTGGCCGGGGTGCTCCAGGAAGCGCCGCGAGATCGGTTCGTAGTCCGGGTCCTGCCGCAGCGCGAGGTCCGTCGTCAGGATCGTCGGGGCATGGCGCGTGTCCGGATCGTGGGCGTCCGGCACGGTGCCGGCCCCGCCGCCGTCCCTCGGGATCCACTGCCAGAGACCCGCGGGGCTGAGCTCCACATCCCATTCGTAATCGAACAGCGTCTCGAAGAAGCTCGTGTCCCATGTCGTCGGCGTGGGTGTCCACGTCCCCTCGAGCCCGCTGGAGATGGTGTCCGCGCCCTTCCCGGTGCCGTGGCTGCTGGTCCAGCCCAGGCCCTGGTCCTCCAGCGGGGCGCTCTCCGGTTCCGGGCCGAGGTGACGTTCGGGGTCGGCTGCACCGTGGGTCTTACCGAACGTGTGTCCGCCCCCGATCAGCGCGACGGTCTCCTCGTCGTTCAGCCCCATGCGCCCGAAGGTCTCGCGCATCTCCCGGGCCGCGGCGACCGGGTCCGGGACGGTGTTGGGGCCCTCCGGGTTGACGTAGATGAGGCCCATCTGGGTGGCGGCCAGTGGGTGCTGAAGATCGCGGACGCCCTCGTGGCGCTCGTCGCCCAGCCAGGCGTCCTCTGGGCCCCAATAGATGTCCTCGGGCTGCCACACGTCCGCCCGGCCGCCGGCGAAGCCGAAGGTCGGCAATCCCATCGTCT
>CAYVGE010000153.1:0-9781 GCA_964450395.1 uncultured Actinomycetota bacterium | reverse complement strand
CGACGTGCCGAAGCGGCGCCTCGACCTCGTGGTCGACGAGGCGGTGCTCGAGCGCCGCCGCGGGACGCGCAAGCACCCCGAGCCCCGCTACACGACCGGCGTGCTCGCCAAGTACGCCAAGACGGTGTCGGGCGCCGAGATCGGGGCGGTCACCGGCTGACGCGGGGCGCTCGGCGGGCTGGCACCGTCGCCGCCCCGCGGCGCGCCGCCCGAACCGGCACCGGCCTACCGCGCACTTTGGGAGGCGCCCGTCGCCGCCCCACCGCGGCGCCGCCCCGACCGGCGTCAGCAACCACCCACCCCGAGCAGCACCCGCCGCCACCCCGGCGGGCGCCGCCCCGACCGGCGACAGCAACCACCCACCATGGGCAGCACCCGCCGCCACCCCACCGCGCGCCGCCCCGACCGGCGACACCTACCGCTCAGCGTGTCCGGCAGCCGTGAGCCGCGCTAGGAACCGCTGGGCTCCTCGGTCGGCTCCCCGGTGTCGGCCGGCGTGACCTGCTTGGGCCCCGTCGCGACCTCCTCGACCGGCTCGACCGCAGGCTCGGGCCCGTCGGGCACGTCCGCCGCCGCATCGGGCGGGGCGACGGCGTCATCGACGGTCGGCGCACCTGTCGGCGTCGGGGTCGGCTTCGACGCGGAGCCGTCGGGGGTCGGCCGTGCAGGGTCGTCGCGTGACGGTGCGGTGTTGGATCCCGATTCGGCGGGCGCTGCGGGCGTGGAAGCGGATACCGGCTCGGCGACCTCCGGCGCGTCCGTCGCCGGTTCGCCCTCGCCCTTCCCGTCCGTCGAGCCCACCGGCGCCGTGGTGACGGGCTCAGACGCTCCGTCCGTGGGCGCCGCCGGCACCGCGGGTGCGGCCTCGCCGCCCTCGCCCTTCGGCGCCGTCGGTGTCGTCTGCGCCGGCTCCCGGACCTCAGGCACCGCGTCCACGGCGACCTCGGTGAGCGGCGCGACCTCCACCGGCGGCGGGCTCTCCGCCACCCCGTCCGACTGCGCGGCGGGAACCGCAGCCGCGTCCACCGGCACCTCGGTCACGGTCGTCACGGCCTGCGGTGTCAGGCCGTCCGGTGCCTCGGACTCTGGGGTGGCCGCCGGTGGCGGCGGCACGGCACCGGCCGCGGGGCCTGCCAACGACGGTGAGGCGGGCGCGGCGGCCGGCGCCCCGGGTCGCGCCGTCGGAGCCGCACCCTCCGCCGCCGGTCCGGGGCTGCTGACGGCCGACTTCTCGACCAGTGGCGAGCCGACGCCGGACGCGACCGCCGATGGCGTCGACACCGACGAGGTCGATGCCGATGGCGTCGACTCCCCTGCCGCCGGCCGCGCTGCACCCTCGGGGGCCGTCGACGCAGGTGCTCCACCGGCAGGGGCCGTCGGCCCGACCGCTCGGCCGCCGGGGACCTCCGGCGACGCCGCCGGGCGCGAAGGCAGGGCCGCAACGGTGCGGGATGCCGGCTGGTCGACGGATCCGCGGGCCGGCGCAGTGGACGACGACGGGGCGGCGACCCACGACGGAGCGGCCACCCGCGACGGGGCGTCCACGCGCGATGGGGCGGCCACCCGAGACGGCGCGGCCACCCGCGACGGGGCGGCCACGCGCGATGGGGCGGCCACCCGCGACGGGGCGGCCACCCGAGACGGGATGGCCGCCGCCGAGGAGGCACGGGCCGGTGATGGAGCCGGCGCGGGCGCGGGCGACCGGGACGGCACGCCGACCGGTGTGGCCACGGCAGGCTCGAACGAGGGCGTGATGGGCGTCTGCGGGGTGCGAGCGACCACCGGGCCGGACGGCCGGTCGACGGCAGGCGTCACGACCGCTGGCGCGCCGGGAGCGGCAGGCTGCGGGGCGGGCGGAGCCGGCCATGGGGAGGCGACGCCGGCGATGCTCCGCTCCGCGGGCGGGGCCCCGGCCTCGTCCTCCGGTCCCCCCACGACGGCAGGCGGAACCGAGCCGGGCAGCGCGACGAACCCCGCGGTCGGCGGCACCGGCGGCGGTCCGCCGACCGCTCCGGACGGCTCGTCGGGGCCGTCGCCCTCCTCGAGGCCGTCCACGATGAACGGTGCCGCCACGGCACCGTCGGTGATCGCCGCACTGCTGCCGTCGTCACCCTGGGCGATGGTGCCGCCGGGCGCGGTCCCGTTGGCCCCGGCGGGGTCCTGTGCCTCGCCGGAGGGATCCACGATGGCCAGCAGCGCATCCCCCACCCCGGCGACGTCGTGCCTCACAGCCCGCACCCAGGCCGCGTCGGAGAGTCCGATCACGGTGCCGCCCGCCATGCCGGCGGCGATGAGCAGCGCCACCGCCGCGCGTGACACGCCCGCGCCGCCTGAACGGTCCGCTGGCGCCGGCGACGCTGCCGGGACGCCGGCGCTGGCGCCGTCGGCGACGGCCGCGGCGCCGAACGGTACCTCGCGGGCGGCCGACACGGCGGCGACCATGTCGGCCACCACGGCGGCGCGCAGCCCGGCGGGAGCCGGCACGATGGGCACGCCCCGCAGCAGCGCCCAGGGGCTGAACGCGCGCCGGCTCCTCCGGCACCGCTCGCACCGGTCGACGTGGTGGCGGATGCGCCGTTGCAGCGGCGGCGACGGCGGCCAGCTCCACGTCTCCAGGCGGCGGGTGAGCTGGGGGCACGGCTCCGGCCCCATCGCGGCCACGAGCACGGCACCCAGCGTGTGCTCGACGCGGTCACGCAACTGCGCGAGCGCCGCGTCGCCGCGGGCCTCGTCCATCCCGACCGCGCTGGCCAGCCGCGGGCCGTCCAGCCCGTCGCCGAGGTGCAGCGCCAGCATGCGGCGGTCCCAGTCGGTCATCCCGCCCGCCGGGTCCCACAGCAGCTCCCGCAGCGCGAGGTGGGTGTCGAGCGCCGCCGTGGTGCCGTCATCCCCGTGCGCCCCGAACCCGGGCACGTCGGCCGACCGGCCATCCGTCGCCGTCTGGGCGTGCGCGTCGACCTGGTCACGAGCGATGCCGCGCAGCCACCCCCGCAGGTCGTCGGGCGCACGCAGCTGGTGCAACACGCCGGCAGACGTGACGAACACCCGGGGCGTGGTCACGGCGGCGGCGTCCTGGTCACCCAGGCACACCCAGCACAGATCGTGGACCTCGTCGCCGTACCGGTCGTAGATCTCGGCGAGGGCGTCCGCGCTGCCGTAGACCGCATCGATCACCAGGTCACCGTCGCTGGCGCCGGTCAGTCCGGTGGACGTCTCGCGCATGGCCATCCCCCGCTCGATGGTCACCGCGCATCCCGCCCGCGCGGTCAGCGCACCACTCTGAGGTGAGTACGTACGTCGCGGCCATGGCACCGCCATGGACCATTGGCCATGTCGCCGGCGAATGCCCTGGCCAGAGGTCTGAGGACAATCGAGAACGGTGTGGGACAACTGCGGATCGACTGGTCGCCCCCGCAGACGCCACCCGGCGACCGGTGCGGACGCATCGGCACCCGATGTGGCGATGGTCAGGGGGTGACCGCTTCGGCGTCGAGGATCGTGTACGCGTAGCCCTGCTCGGTCAGGAAGCGCTGGCGCTTGGCCGCGAAGGCCTGGTCGACGGTCTCGCGGGCGACCAGCGTGTAGAAGCTGGCCTGTCCGCCGTCGGCCTTCGGGCGCAGGATCCGTCCGAGGCGCTGCGCCTCCTCCTGGCGGCTGCCGAACGCGCCAGACACCTGGATCGCGACGTTGGCCTCGGGCAGGTCGATCGAGAAGTTCGCGACCTTGCTGACCACGAGCACCGGCAGCACGCCGTCACGGAAGGCTGCGAAGCGCTCCTCGCGCACCGCCTGTGACGTGCGTCCGGTCACCAGCGGCGCGTCGAGGCGCTCGGCGATGGTCGACAGCTGGTCGAGGTACTGGCCGATCACCAGCACCCGGTCGCTGCCGTGGCGCGTGGCCAACGCATCGATGACCGGCAGCTTCGCGCGGGTGGTGGCGGCCAACCGGTAGCGCTGACGCTCGGGGGCGGTGGCGTACGCCATCCGTTCGTCCTCGGGCAGCGCGATGCGCACCTCGGTGCACGACGCCGGCGCGATCCAGCCCTGCGCCTCGAGGTCGCGCCACGGCGCGTCGTACCGCTTGGGGCCGATCAGCGCGAACACGTCGGACTCCCTGCCGTCCTCGCGCACCAGGGTGGCCGTCAGCCCGAGCCGACGGACGGCCTGGATCTGGGCGGTGGCGCGGAACACCGGCGCCGGGAGGAGGTGGACCTCGTCGTAGACCACCAGCCCCCAGCGCTGGGCGTCGAACAGGCCCAGGTGCGGGTGGGCCTCGGCGAGCTGAGCCTCCTCGTCCGCGCCGGGGTCCCGCCACGTCAGCACCTGATAGGTCGCGACCGTGACCGGGCGGATCTGCTTGTGCTCGCCCGAGTACTCGCCGATCTGCTCGCGGTCGAGGTCGGTCTTGTCGACCAGCTCGGTGATCCACTGGCGCGCGGCGAGGATCGAGGTGACGACCACCAGCACCGACGCGCCCGCCTGCGCCATCGCGGCCAGCCCGATGACGGTCTTGCCGGCACCGCACGGCAGCACCAGCACCCCGTTGCCGCCCGCGGCCGAGCCGTCGGCCCACCATGAGGCCACCGCCTCCGACTGGTACGTGCGCAGCGTGGCGGACAGGCCAAGCTCGAGCGAGGTCCCCTCGACGTAGCCGGCCTCGTCGGCGGCGGGCCAGCCCAGGCGCAGCAGCGCCTGTTTGAGCAGGCCGCGGTCGCCGAGCGCCAGACCGAACCGGTTGCCGTCGAGGCGGTCGCCGAGCAGCGCGGCGACGCCGCGGTCGCGGGCGACCTCCTCGAGCAGCGCGGGCTCGGCCGTCGTCAGCGCCAGCGTGCCGGAGTCGAAGTCACGCACGATGCGCAGGCGGCCGTACCGCGCCATCTGGTCCCGCACGTCGACGAGCACGCCGTCGGGCACCGGGTACTTGGCGTACTCGACGAGGGTGGCGGCGACATCGTCGGCCGGCACGCCCGCCGACGCCGCGTTCCACAGCGACAGCGGCGTGATCCGGTAGGTGTGGATGTGTTCGGGCGACTTCTCGAGCTCGGCGAACCGGGCGAGCGCCGCGCGGGCGTCGCCCGCCTTGGGGGCGGCGACCTCGAGCAGCACCGTCGCATCGGATTGCACGATCAGCGGGTTGTCGTAGGCGGTCACCGCGGTTCCCCCGGCTGGTCGTTCGGCGGCCGCAGACCGGGCGCCTGGTCGAGTCCCCGCTGCCGCCGCTTGAGCCGTTCGATGGGGTCGTCGGTCCCATCGGCCGTCGGCAGGGTCTGCTGCCGGCCGTCGGCGGTCAGCCGGGCGGCGAGCTCAGCGGGAGACGGCACGAGGCGCAGGGCGGGCAGGCCGGCGCCCGAGTGGTGCCAGCCGACCCGTTCGGCCTGGGGGGCACCGGCTTGCACGGTCGAGCCGTCGGGGTCCTCGGCGACGGCGGCGACCCCGGCATCCGACAGCGCGGCCAGCAGCTTCGCACGCGACAGCGGCGTGACGGCGACGGTCGGCGCCAGCAACCGCAGCTTGGCCGCGCGGACACCGACGG
This sequence comes from uncultured Actinomycetota bacterium, assembly GCA_964450395.1. Classification (GTDB taxonomy): domain Bacteria; phylum Actinomycetota; class Nitriliruptoria; order Euzebyales; family JAHELV01; genus JAHELV01. Next base: position 4,249 of record CAYVGE010000153.1, on the reverse strand, counting down.
CCCGGGTGAGCATCGCGGCGTCGTCGCTGCGCAGGTAGGTGGTCACCGCGCCGGCCCGCAGCCGGCCACGGCGACGCGCGACGTCGCGGATCAGGTACTCGACGTTCTGCGGGACCCCGACACGGGAGTGCTCCTTGAGCCAGCCGAGGATCTCGTCGTCGTCGGCGCCCGACGCCATCGCGGCAGCCAGTCGTCGCTCGTCGAGCCGGTAGACCCGTGCGCCGGCCGCCGACTCGAGGTCGGCCCAGCGTGCCAGCGTCGCGGTGACGTCAGGCGCGGCGTCGGGCGGCGCGATGACGGTCAGGTCGGCCTGGACGACGATGTGGTCGTCGGGTTCCGGCATCACGGCATCGACGGCTGCGGGTCCACGCAGCACGGCGCGTCCCGCGGCGGTCAGCCCGACCGGTCCGTCGGGCGGGACCAGTCCCAGCGCGCGGGTCGCCGCGAGCAGCGCCTGGAGGTGACCGGGTGCTGCGAGCAGCGCGGGACAGCGGGCGCCGGCGGCCCTCGCCACCTCGTCGGGGCCGATGCCGTGCCCGTCGGGCAGCCCGTCGAGCAGGAGCAACCAGGCGGACCGCGCCGCCACGGCGGTCGCGTCGGTGAGGACACGGTGCGGCTCGTACCGCTCGGGCAGGCCGTCCAGCTCGGACAGCTGCACGCTGTGGCGCCACGTGTCGACCAGCAGCGCCCACCGCCAGGCCGGCGACTGCTCGGCCCAGGCGTCGGTCAGGGAGGTCGGCGCCCACTGCCGCTGCATCCTGCGGTTGCGTCCCCGACCGCTCGCACCGCGCTCGACGACACCGAGCAGACCGATCTCGATCGCCAACGCGGCGAGGAACCCGACGACCGGTGCGTCCAGGCCGAGCGACTTCGCCGCAGCGCGGACGGGTCGCACGCCGAGCCCGCCGCCGGTCAACGCGTCGGCCGGGTGTGCCCGCCAGTGCCCGAGCAGGGCGTCGAGGTGCTCGAGCACCGGGGGCAGCGCCGGTGCGGCACCCTGCAGCGTCGTCGGCTGCGGTGGTCTGACGGTCGGGAAGGCGTCCCCGAACAGGTGCCCGCCGCGAAGACCGACGAGCACGTCGAGCCAGACCAGACACGTCTGCTCGGCGGTGTCCACCCCGATGAGGCAACGGTCCAGCAGCATGCTGATCGCGCTGGCGTGGTGGCGGCGACCGTACGGCGGCCAGTGCGGCTCGCCCAGGTCCTCGACCCGCTGCGGGCCATGGCGCACCAGCAGCGCGAACGCCCGGGCCGCCGCTGCGGGAAGATCGTCGACCACCCGCTCGATCGTCTCGGGGTTGCGCAGGGCGGTGACGAGCGCAGCGATCCGCTCCGCCTTGCGCGACGGCGCGGGTTGGCCGAGCGTGCGCAGCTTCTCGGCGAGCACGTCGGAGTTGACGTACTGCAACGCCGGCGCTGCAGGCACGCCCGGCAGGTCGACCGCAGCCGCCGCGGACGGACGGAGCGTGACCCACCCGCCGGTGGGATCGGTCAGCAGCCGGCTGTGGAGCTGGCCGGCCGCCGCCTCGAGGTGGGTGTCGTCCAGCGTCACGGCCTCGCGCTGGGCCTGCTCGCGGGTGAGTGTGCCGCCGTGCCAGACCGCGAGCTGGGCGAGCGCCAGCGCGGAGGCGTCGAGCGAGAGGACCAGGAACTCGGTGCCGGGCGGGCTCGCGAGCAGGCGTGCCAGGCCGTCGCGGTCCAGCGGCCTGCGCCCGGGCGCACCGAACGGCCACGACGGCGCGAGCGGACCTCGACCCACGACGGCGTCGGCCAGGCACGGCACCGTGCGCAGCAGTGCCGCGATGCCGTCGGCCCCGAGTGCCTGCAGGGCCGCCGACAGGTCGGAAGGTGCGGTCGGATGGCGACGGGCTGGGCGTGGCAGTGCGGTTCCTTCCCGCTGGTCAGCGGACTCGTGGCGCGGGGAAGGCCGCCAGCCTACGCCGCGCTGCGCACTCGTCCATGCACGTGGTCTCTGCCGTGTGGACGGGTCCGCGCATCAGCCCGCGTCGTCGAGCGCGCGGCGCAGCAGTGACTCGATGGTGTGCATCCCGACGGTCATTCGTCCGAGCGTGCCGTCGACAGCGACCAGCCGTGCCTCGACCGCACCAAGTCGTCGGTCGAGAGCGTCGAGTCCCGCATTGATGCCGTCGAACCTGGCGTCGACGGCGTCGAACCGGCGACTGTGCTCAGCCAGCGTTCGGCTGTGCTCGGCCTGCGTCCCACGGAGCGCGGTGAGCAGGCGGGTGTTCTGGCGGTGCGCCGCGAGCGCGGTCGCCGCGTCCTGTGACGCCGCCGCGCTGACGGCTGTCGCCTGCCGGGTCTCCCCGGCGAGGTCGTCGACCCGCGACTCCAGCGCGTCCACCCGCCGCTCCAAGCTGCCTGCCATCCGCGTGGTCCTCCCTGCGCGTCGCCGCCGCGAACAGGGCAAGCCTACGCGCGCGGTGCGATCGGCTGTCAAGCCACACGGCGGCGGCTGTGGACGGCCGGTGGGACGGGGGCGCCGCGCCCCGATCAGCGCACCCGCACGGGCATGTCCTGCCTTCCGGAGGAAGCTGTGATGAGCACTCGAGTTGATCCGACGGGAGCGATGTGGCGTGCCTCACCGCAGCGCGTCGCGCAGCGCGCCCTCGACGGCCGTGGCGATCCGGGCGCGTCCGCCGACGATGATCCCGGAGGTGTCGGGCGAGGTGGTCCGCTCGACGTAGGCGACGGTCGCGTGGTCGAGCGCGTCGCCGTCGGTCAGCAGCAGCGGGGCGTGGCGCCGCTCCCCCGCGTAGGCCGCGGCGACGGCCGCCACCGCCGGGTCGTCACCGTCGGCGACCGCGTAGGCCGACGGGATGGCGAAGAAGGTCCGGGCGACCGCGACCGCCGTCCTCGCGGCGTCGCCGCGCCCCTGGCGGTCCACGGTGACGCCGTCGAGGTCGGCGACCTCGCGGCGGACCGCCCTGCTGATCGCGTCGGCGGAGCCGGCCAGGTGCACCCGCCGGATGCCCGCGTCGACCAGGAACCGGCGGGTGTCGGGGTCCAACTCGTCGCCGTCGACGAACACCAGCGGCCAGTCGTTGGCCGCGGCGACGGCGACCATCGGCAATGCCTCGTCGAGCGCGTCCGGGGCGACCAGCACGGCGGTGCGCTGCCGTCCCTCGGCCTCCATGGCAGTCGCCGCGGAGCGCGCGGTCGCCGCCGCGTCGATCCCGGCGATGCGGTCGACCCGGTAGTCGGGGCGGTACCCCGCCACCAGCGCGGGCGGAAACACCTCGGTGTCGCCGACGAACACGACCTCGTGCCGGGCCTGATCACCGAGCAGCCGGCGCAGTTCGGTGTCGACGGGTGCCTCCAGGCGGTCGCCACCGCGGGTCAGCAGCACCGCGCCGTGGGACGACCCGGCGAGCACCGCGGCCAGCATCGCCGTGTGCGGATCACCGGCGTCGGCGACGTAGACCTGTTCGGCCGAGCCCCTCGTCGGGAACGCCCGGCCGGCGATCTCGATCGCGAGCTCGGCGCGGGTCGCACCCACGATGCGCTCGACCGGCGCGGGCGTGTCCGCGGGCTCCTCCTCGGGCGCCATCGTCCACCACGACGTGCGCTGCTCGGCGCCCGCGGTCGAGAACGAGAAGTGCACATGGGCCACGTGGCAGCTGTCGTACGACGCGCCGGGATCACAGGCGTACGGCCGCCAGCCGGCCTCAGGCGCGGCCGCGCTGAAGATCTGACGGTTCCAGATGATGTACATCAGCCCGAAGCGGCGGAACAGCGCGTGCGGGGTGCCGTCCTCGTCGGGGGCGAGCAGCGTGGCCAGCGCGTCCTCGGCGGCGGCGGCCTGCTCGGGGTTGCTGGCGCTGACCGCCCAGTCGAAGGCGCGGCCCTCCTTGTGCTCGCTGCGGCCGCGGACGTCGCAGTCGCGGCTGATGCCCGACCACCCGCTCAGCGGGTAGGCCTCGAGCAGCAGGCTCGCGAAGGCGACGACCCCCGGCTTGGGGGTCGGGTCGCAGACGGCCTGCGGCTCGTAGGCGGCGTAGGGGTCGACTGGCGGCACCCGGGCGGCCGTGTCGGCGGACTGCGCGGCCGCCGGCACCGCGAGCGTGGCGACCAGCAGCAGGGCGAGGGCGGCCGCGGCCGTGCGCAGCGTGCCACCGACCCGCCACGCCCGCCCGTGCTGCACGCGCTCCCCTTGCCCGACCCTGTACCTCCGGACACGGTAGGCGCGCTGGGCGCGCAGTCAACCCCGAGTCGGGCGAGGCTGGGGAAA
>CAYVGE010000152.1:0-9784 GCA_964450395.1 uncultured Actinomycetota bacterium | reverse complement strand
GGCGCCGGCCAGCGCCACGGTGGCGGCGACCGCCGTCGCGATGCGCGGTCCGGTCAGGTCGGCGAGGCCGCCGTTGACCAGCGCCGCCACCGGCCGGCTGCCCAGGAACGACACGCCCCACAGCGCCATCATCCGACCGCGCAGGTCCTCGGCGATGCTGCGCTGCATGCGGGTGGTCACCGACGTGATCGCCCCGAGGAACGCCACGCCCGCCACCACCAGCGAGGCCGCCGCCAGCACCGGCGTCGGGCTCACCGCGAACAGCAGCATGCCGACCCCGAAGCCCGTGAGCCCCCAGACCCCCAGCCGCTCCTGCCCGAGCCGCTGCCGCACCCGCCGCAGCACCAGGCTGTGCAGGGCCGCCCCGCCCCCGAAGCACCCGACGAACACGCCGACCAGCGCGTCACCACCACCGAACATGGCCGCCATGGGCGGGGTGAGGGTGTTGATCGGGTCGCTGGTCCACCCGATCGCCGTCGTCGCCGCGAGCAGGACCAGCAGCGCGCGGTCCCGCCGGACGATCCGCAGCACCTCGCGCACCGAGCCGTCGGTGTCACCACTGCGGACGACGTCGCGCTGGCGGATCGCCAGCAGCACGACGACCAGCGGCACGTAGGTCGTCGCGTTGACGATGAACCCCAGGCGCGGTCCGCCGAGCAGCAGGATCCCCGCGGCGAGCGCCGGCCCGACCGCGCGGCCGAGCGTGAACGTCACCGAGTTCAGCGCGATGGCCTGCTCGAGGTCGGCGGGCGGCACGAGCGCGGGCACGAGGGCCTGCATCGCGGGGATCGAGATGGCGTTGCCGATGCCGATCACGACGGTGACGCCGATGATCGGCCACGGCCCGGGCAGGCCGTCGAGCCCGACCAGCGCGGTCCACACGGCCAGCACCGCGGCCGCGGCCAGCGACAGCAACTGGCCGGCCAGCAGCATCCGCCGCCGGTCGACCCGGTCGCTGACGGCCCCGGCGTAGGGCTGCAGCACCAACGATCCCAGCCACAGCGCACCCGAGACGACACCGGTCAGCGTGGCCGAGCGGGTGATCGAGAACACCGCCGTGGCGGCGGCCACGTTCTGGATCCAGTTGCCGCAGTTGGAGGTCAGGTTGCCGGCGAAGTACCGGCCGAACGTCGGGTCGACGAGCAGCTCACGGACGGAGCGCTCGTGCTGGTCGAGCGCGGGCTTCAGTTGGCGAACGCCTGCTTGCCGGTGACCTCACGACCCACGATCAGCGCCTGCACCGTGTCGGTCCCCTCGTAGGTGTAGGTGACCTCGACGTCGGCGAGGTGGCGCGCGACCTGGTTCTCCAGCAGCAGGCCGTTGCCTCCCATGATGTCGCGGGCGTCCTGGCAGACCTCCCGGGCGGTCCGGGCGCAGTGCATCTTGGCCAGTGAGGCGACCGGCCCGCCGGCCCGGCCCTCCGCGGCCAGCGTGGCCATGCGCATGACCATCAGCCGCATGTTGGTGATCTCGGCGAGCATCCGCGCGAGCTTCTCCTGGATCAACTGGAAGCTCGACAGGCTCCGGCCGAACTGCTCCCGCTGCTGGACGTACTCCAACGCATAGGTGTAGGCGGCCTCGGCGTGGCCCACGGCCTCCCAGGCGACGCCCATGCGGCTGTGCCCGAGGAAGCGCTGGGTGTCCTTGAACGACTGCGCCTCCGCCAGGCGGTTCTCCGCGGGGATCCGCACGCCGTCGAACCACAGGTTCGACTGCAGCACCGCGCGACGGCCGATCTTGCCCCGGATGACCTCTGCCCGGAAGCCGTCGACCTTGGCGCCCTCGGGGTGCTCGATGACGAACGCCCCGACGTCGCCGTCGTCGTCGCGTGCCCACACGATGACGATGTCGGCCTCGTCACCCAGCCCGATCCACCGCTTGCGCCCGTCGAGCACCCAGGCGTCGCCGTCGCGGTGCGCCCGGGTCTCCAGTGCGACGACGTCCGACCCGTGGTCGGGCTCGGTCAGCCCGAACGCGCCCAGCTTCTCGACCCGTGCCATCGCCGGCAGCCACCGCTGCTTCTGCTCCTCCGCGCCCAGCGCGGCGATCGTGCCCATCGCCAGCCCCGAGTGGACGCCGAAGACGGTGCAGAAGCTGCCGTCGCCGCGCGCCAGCTCGAGCGAGACGATGCCGTTGGCGGTCGGCGACAGCCCCGCGCACCCGTAGCCCTCGGTCCCACCGCCCAGGATCCCGAGCTCGACGACGCCCGGCAGCAGGTCGGTCATCGACTCGGCGGCCTGCCACCGTTCGTTGGCGACGGGCACGACCTCCTTGTCGCAGAACTGCCGGATGCGGTCCTTGAGCACCCGCTCCTCGTCGGAGAACAGGTCGTCGAGGTGGTACAGCTCGGACGGCTCGATCACGTCGGTCCCTTCGCGTGGGCTGCCCTCCCATCCTGCCGCCGGGGCCGACCGCCCACACCGCGGCTCGGGCGAATGCGTGCCACCGTGCGACCATGGACCGGTCGTCGGTCGATCCACCATCGTGTCGATCCACCGTTGTCAAGCACCCGGTCCTGCGGGACGGGCCTTGAGGAAGGCCACGCGTGACGGCCGAGCACTACCTGCCCATCGCCGAGCACGGGCTCATCGGCGACATGCGGACCGCGGCGTTGGTCGGTTCCAATGGCACGATCGACTGGTGGTGCCCCGGGCGCTTCGACGCGCCGAGCGTGTTCGCGTCGCTACTGGACCACCGCCGCGGCGGCTCGTGGTCGATCGCGCCGCGCGACGCCGACTGGACCAGCCGGCAGCTGTACCTGCCCGACACCGCGATCCTGCTGACGCGCTTCTCGAACGCCGACGGCGTGGCCGAGCTCGAGGACTTCATGCCGGTCGGTGGCATCGACGGCCGCCACGGGCTGGTGCGGCGGGTCCACAGCGTCCGCGGGCGCGCCCGGCTGACGTGCGCCTTCGAGCCGCGACCCGACTACGGCCGCGCCCGGTACCGCTTCGACCTCGCCGAGCACGGCGCCCGCTGCTCGGCTGCCGGGCCGCCGCTGACGTTGTCGACCGGCGCCCGCCTGCAGCGCACCGACCATGGCCTGCGCGCGGACATCGATCTGGCGGAGGGCGAGACGGCGACGTTCGTGTTGCTGGCGTGCGACGACGACGACGCGGTGCCCGGCTACCACGAGGAGCGGACGGGTGAGGCGTTCGACGACACGGTCATGTTCTGGCGCCGCTGGCTGGACCGGTCGCGCTACCGGGGCCGGTGGCAGGAGATGGTCCACCGCTCCGCGCTGACGCTGAAGCTGCTGACCTATGCGCCGACCGGCGCGCTGGTCGCTGCACCGACGACCAGCCTGCCCGAGCAGGTGGGCGGCGCGCGCAACTGGGACTACCGCTACACGTGGATCCGCGATGCCGCCTTCAGCCTGTACGCGCTGCTCCGGCTGGGCTTCACCGACGAGGCCGGCGCGTTCATGGCCTGGCTGACCGACCGGGTGCAGGGCAGCCCGAGCGACCACCGGCCGCCGCTGCAGATCATGTACGCCGTCGACGGCAGCGACCACCTGCCCGAGGCCACGCTCGACCACCTGGAGGGCTACGCCGGCTCGGCGCCGGTGCGCGTCGGCAACGCCGCGTCGGAGCAGCTGCAGCTCGACATCTACGGCGAGTTGATCGACTCGGTGTACCTGTACAACAAGTACGGCAGCCCGCTGTTCGCCCGCGACTGGGACGACCTGACGCACATGGTCGACTGGCTGTGCGATCACTGGGACCAGGCCGACGAGGGCATCTGGGAGACCCGCGGCGGGCGCCAGCGCTTCACCTACTCGCGGCTGATGTCGTGGGTCGCCATCGAGCGGGGGATGCGCGTGGCGCGGCAACGGGGTCTGCCGGCCGACCTCGTGCGGTGGGGCGCGCAGCGGGACGCGATCTACCACCAGATCATGGCCAGGGCCTGGAACGACGACGTCGGCGCCTTCACCCAGCACTTCGCCACCGACACCCTCGACGCCTCGGTGCTGCTGATGCCGATGGTCAAGTTCATCGCTCCGACCGACCCGACGTGGCTGTCGACCCTCGACGCGATCGAACGGGTGCTGGTCAGCGACAGCCTCGTCTACCGCTACGACCCGACCCGGGCGCCGGACGGCCTGCCCGGCGAGGAGGGCACCTTCTCGATGTGCACCTTCTGGTACGTCGAGGCCCTGACCCGCGCGGGGCGCATCGACGAGGCGCGGTTGGTGTTCGACAAGATGCTGACCTACGCCAACCCCCTCGGCCTGTACTCCGAGGAGATCGGGCCCCGGGGTGAGCTGCTCGGCAACTTCCCGCAGGCCTTCACCCACCTGTCACTGATCTCGGCCGCCTTCAACCTGGACCGCGCCGTGTCTGCGCGCCGCGGCGGACCTCCCGGCTGACGGCACGGCACCGCCTGGACGGCACCGCCTGGACAGCCGTGCCGTGCCGCCGTATGCTGCGGTCATGGTAGTAACTACCGAAAGCGAGTCGCTTCCTCTGCGGGAGCGCAAGCGGCTGCGGGCGATGCGCCGCGTGCAGCGCGAGGCCGTACGCCGCTTCGCCGCGGCGGGCTTCGACCGCGCCACCGTCGAGGAGATCGCCGCCGCCGCCGAGGTTTCACCCATGAGCGTCTACCGGTGGTTCGGCACCAAGGAGGCGCTCGTCATCTGGGACGAGTTCGACCCACCGATCCTCGCCGCGGTGGCCGAGCGCCTGGGCGCCGGGCAGCGCCCGCTGCAGGCCGTGCGCGACGCGCTGGTCGACCTGCTCGACGAGGTCTACGACCGCGAGCGCGACCTCGCGCTCGACCGTGCCCGGCTGATCTTCGCCGAGCCGGCGCTGCAGGCGGCCGCCGACCGGAACAGCCGCCTGCTGCGTGACGCCCTGGCCGAGCTGTTCCGCACCCACGGCGCTCCACCGCCCGACGCCCGCGTCGCCGCGGCGGTCGCGAGCACCCTCCTGGAGGAGGCGATCTGGACGTGGCAGCATCACGAGGGCCGGCGCCCGCTGGCCGAGCTCATCGCCGAGACGTTCGCGACGCACCGCCGCCTGCCGTGACCGGCCCGACCGCGGGCGCCGAGATCGAGGTCACCGACCTGGCGTTCACCTACCCGGGTGCGCCCCGGCCGGCGGTCGAGGGCATGGCGTTCACGGTGGCCGAGGGCGAGATCTTCGGCTTCCTCGGGCCGAGCGGGGTCGGCAAGACCACCACGCAGCAGATCCTCACGGGCCTGCTCCGCGGCTGGACCGGGACGGTGCGCATCGCCGGACGGGATCCACGGACGTGGGGGCCGGCCCTGTACGACCACATCGGGGTCAGCTTCGAGCTGCCGGCCGGGTACGCGCGGCTGACGGTGCGCGAGGACCTCGCGCACTTCGCCCTGCTGCACGGCGGCACTCCCCGCGACCTCGCCGAGCTGCTGGACGCCGTCGGGCTCGCAGAGGCGGGCGATCAACCCGTCGGCACCCTGTCGAAGGGCATGCGGGTGCGGCTGAACCTCGCCCGGGCGCTGATGCACCGCCCGCAGCTGCTGTTCCTCGACGAGCCCACCAGCGGGCTGGACCCCACGACCGCCCGGAGCATCCGCGGCGTGATCGCCGGCGAGCGGGCGCGCGGGGCCACGATCTTCCTCACCACCCACGACATGGCGACCGCCGACGAGCTGTGCGACCGCGTGGCCTTCGTGGTCGACGGCCGGATCGCCGCGTGCGACCGCCCCCGCGCACTGCGGCTGGACGGCCGGGAGCGGAGGGTCCGGGTGGAGTACCGCGATGGTGGCGAGCTGCGCACCAGCCTGTTCGACCTCGACGACGCCGACCTCTGCGGCGTGCTGGCCGGCGCCGACGTGCAGACGGTCCACACCACCGAGGCCAGCCTCGACGACGTGTTCGTCGACGTCACCGGACGGCGGCTGTGACCGCGGTCACCGGCTCGCCGCCCCGTGCCGGCGGCGGGCGTGCCGGTGTCGCCCGCCGGCTTCGCCGGCTGCTCGTGGTCGAGCTGCGGCTGCTGCTGCGCCTGCAGGTGCTGACCGCGACGGCGGCGCTGACGGGGCTGTGGATCGCCGTGCTGCTGGCCGTGCCAGCCGCCGCGCGGGAGATCCTGGCACCGGTCGTGCTGCTCACCGACGTGGTCGCGCTCGGGTTCCTGTTCGTGCCGGCGCTGCTGGCCCTCGAACGCGTCGAGCGCGCCGACGACGCGCTGCGCATGACGCCCGTCCGCCCACGTGAGCGCATCGTCGCGCGGGTCGCCGTCGCCGCGACGCTGGCGGGCACGGCGGCCGCCGCGGTCACGGTGGCCGCGGGCCTGCCCGACGCCGGCCAGCGGGTGGTGGGCGTCGTGCTGCTCAGCGCGCTGTTCGCCCTCGCGTCGGTCGTGGCCATGGCGGGTGCCCCCGACCTCATGGCCCTCCTGCTCCGCCTCCCCCTGGTCGCCGTGCCGTTGCTGGCGCCCGCGCTCGTGCACCTGGCGGGGCTGGTCGGCTCGCCCGTGCTCCACGCGTCGCCGGCGACCGCCGCCGTGGACCTGCTGCGGGGGCGGGGCTCGCCGGTCGGTGTCGCGTGGCAGCTGTGCTGGATCGGCGTCGCCGCGGTGCTGGCCGTCCGGGCCGAGCGCCGGCCGGCGCGGGTGACGGCGGTGGCGCCGCGCACCCGCCACGCCACGTGGCCGCGGCACGGCGGCCGGTTCTCGCGGTGGGCGGCCGTGCGCTCGTTCGCGCGGGCCGACCGCCGCACGCTGGTCGGCGACGCCACGCTGGTGCTGCTGATCGGCAGCGTGCCGCTGCTCACCGCGGTGCTCCGGTTCGTGGCGACGGTGGGCGTCGGCTGGGCGGAGCGCCGCTACGGCGTGCCGCTGGCCCGTCACCTGCCACTGGCGGCGGCCCTGCTGCTGGTGCTGCACACGCCGGTGATGTTCGGCTCCCTGACCGGGATGCTGCTGCTCGAGGACCGCGACGCCGGCCTGCTGGGGCCGGTGGCGGCCACCCGCGCGTCGCTGTCGACGCTGCTGGGCTACCGGCTCACGGCGACGGCCACGCTGACGACCGTCGCGCTGGCGGTCTGCCTGCCGCTCAGCGGCGTGGGGCACGCGGCCGGCGCGGCCGGGCAGCTGGCGACCGCCGTGGCCGCCGGCGCCGCCAGCGTCGTGCCGGCGCTGCTGCTGGCGGGTCTCGTCACGACGCGGGTGCAGGGCATCGCGGTGATGAAGGCCATCGGCCTGCCGCTGTACCTGCCGCTGGCCACCTGGTTCGTCGCCGGGCCGGCCGCCTGGCCGGCGGCTCCGATCCCCACCGCGTGGGTGGCCTGGACCGCCTGGGCCGGCTCGGTGGCGACCGCCGTGGGCCTCGCCACCGGCGCGGTCGCGGTGTCGGCCGCCGTCGCGGCGCCGCTGGCTTACCGGTGGCTGCGCCGGGCGACCGCGAGGTGACCGCTCCGCCGACTGTGGAACAGTAGAGGTCCCACGCCTCGGAAGGCCGCCCATGCCGATCGCCACCCATGCACGGGCCGACAGGGGACGCGCGCGGTGATCGTGGAGGTCGTCGCCGTCGGCACCGAGCTGCTGCTCGGCGAGATCGTCAACAGCAACGCGGCGACCATCGGCCGGCGGCTCGCCGACGAGGGCCACGACGTCCACCACCACGTGACCGTCGGCGACAACCTCACCAGGGTGGCATCGGCCATCCGCCAGGCCGTCGCGCGCGCCGACGCGGTCGTCCTGACCGGCGGGATCGGCCCGACCCAGGACGACCTGACGCGCGACGCCCTGTGCCTCGTCGGTGACCGCGGCATCACCCGCGACGAGGAGCACGCGGCGCGGATCCGCGACCGCATCACCCGTACCCACGGTTCGGTGTCCGAGTCGACGCTGCGCATGGCCGACCACCCGACCGGCACCGACACGCTGCCCAACCGCAACGGCGTCGCGCTGGGCATCGCCATGGACCACCACGGCACCACGATCTTCGCCCTGCCGGGGGTGCCGTCGGAGATGGCCGTGATGCTCGAGGAGCAGGTGCTGCCGCGGCTCCGACGGGCGGCGGGCGAACCGGCCGTCCTGCGGAGCCGGATCCTGCGCACGTGGGGGCTGGGCGAGTCGTCGGTCGCCGATGCGCTCGACGACCTGTTCGCCACCGCGAACCCGTCGATCGCGTTCCTCGTCGACGGCCCGGAGGTCCGCGTGCGCATCACCGCCAGGGCCCAGGACGCCCGGACCGCGTCCAGCATGATCGCCGAGGTCGAGCGTGAGGTCGCCGGCCGTCTGGGCGACGCCGTGTTCGGCCGCGACGGCCAGACCGTCGAGGCGGTGCTGGCGCGGCAGCTGGCGGCGCGGGGCTGGACGGTCGGCACGGTCGAGGACCTCACCCACGGCACGGTCGCCGCACGGCTCGCGGAGGGAGCGCCGGAGGTCTTCGGCGGCGCCCTGGTGGTCGCCGGAGGTGCGCATGGGCGGCCCGTCGCAGTCGATGCGCTGGTCGACCGCGGCGACGAGGTGCTGGGCACCGACGTCGTGGTCGTGACCGGTGCCGGGGCTGCGGTCGGCACCGACGACCAGGCCCGGTGGGTCGCCATGGCGGTCAGGACGCCCGACGGCCGCCGGACGCGCACGGTCCACCTGCTGGGCGACGCGCCCCGCGTCCGCGAGTACGCGCGTGGGACGGCGCTGCACCTCGCGCGGCTCGCGGTGAGTGGCCTGTGGTGGATCGACGACGACAACTGAGGCAGTCGTCCGGTGCGCGGTGGGCTGCCGGTGCTGCTCGGGTGCCGGTGCCCCGGTGCCCCGGTGCCGTCATACCTTTTTCGAGATAGGCTCGTCCGGCATGACCGCGACACGGCTGCTGGTGCTGGGCGGGACGTCCTTCGTCGGTCCCGCGATCGTCGACGAGGCGCGCAGCCGCGGGTGGGCGGTCACCGTGCTCAACCGCGCCGGGCGGGCACCGCGGCCCGACGTCACCGCGATCCGTGGCGACCGCAGCACGCCCGACGGCCTGGACGGGATCGCGGACGCGACGTGGGACGTCGTGGTCGACACGTGGGCGCAGGCACCGTCGACCGTCCGCGACGCCGCCCGCCTGCTCGCCGACCGCGCCGACCGGTTCGTCTACATCTCGAGCCGCTCGGTCTACCGCTGGCCGATCCCAGCGGGCGCCGACGAGGACCACCCCCGCGTCGAGGCCTCCGCCGACGACGGTCCTGACGTCGACTACGCCCGCGCCAAGGCGGGCGGCGAGGCGGCCGCGGTCGAGGCCTTCGGCGACCGGGCGCTGCTGGCGCGCGCCGGCCTGATCATCGGGCCGCGAGAGGACGTCGGCCGCCTGCCGTGGTGGCTGCGCCGCATCACCCACGGCGGAACGGTGCTGGCCCCGGGGCGGCCGGACGACGACATCCAGGCCCTCGACGTGCGCGACCTGGCGACGTTCGTCCTCGACGCCGCGGAGCGCGGGCTCGGCGGCGCCTTCGACCTCGCCAGCCCGGTCGGCCACGCGACGATGGGGCAGCTGCTCGCCGCCTGCGTCGACGTCACCGGCGCGCGCGCCGAGCTGCGGTGGGTCGACGCCGGGCCCATCCTCGCCGCGGGCGTCGAGCCGTGGACCGACCTGCCGATCTGGCTGCCGCCCGGCGAGCTGCGCGACGCGCTGCATCGCGCCGACGTGGCGAGGGCGCTCGCGGCCGGCATGCGCAACCGGCCGATCCGCGAGACGGTCGCCGACACGTGGGCGTGGCTGCGGTCGCTCGACGCACCGCCCGCTCCGCCCCGCGACCTCCCGCCCGTCGGCCTGGACCCCGCCATCGAGGCGCGCGTGCTCGCGTCCGCCGGC
>CAYVGE010000151.1:0-9870 GCA_964450395.1 uncultured Actinomycetota bacterium | reverse complement strand
CCCCGGACTTCGCGACACCAACCGCCCACCCCGAGCCGCGACCGCCACACCCACCCCCAGCGCCCCCAACCCCGCGACACCAACCGTCCAGCGGCATGGCATGCGCCTCAGGCGTCGCGGGGTGGGCGGACGCGGCGACCGGGTCGAACCGGCTGCCATCCCGGCGCCCGACCGAGCCCGGCGGCTCGCGCGGCGCGGGTGGCGCGGATGTGCGCGATCAGCGCGAGCCGATCGTCGCGCACATCGACATCCCGCACCCGATCGATCAGCCAGCCGTCCGCGACCAGCACGCCCGAGCGCGTCACGTCCGACGCGCGATCCGCGTCGATGCTGTGCCACCGCATGCCGTCGCACTCCAGCACGTAGGACGCCTCGGGGAAGCAGGCGTCGACGATGATGCCGGGCAGGACCTCCATGCCCCAGGCCGGCTGCAGCCCCGCGTCGGCCGGACATCGTCGTACGTCGGGGTACCGCAGCGCCTCGCGAGCCGCCGGTGTCGCGAGGTGCTGACCACCGCTGCTGGCCGCGACGGCCACCGCCCACGACGAGCGGCAACCGCCCCACACGGAAGCGCCGACCCGGAGCGACGCGACAGCCACCGCCCACGACGAGCAGCAACCGCCGCGACCTGCCACCGGCGCCGCCCCGGCTGTGACAGGTACCACTCAGCTGTCGGTCGACTCCAGCGTCGTGATCGCGCGCGCCAGGAAGGAGGCCATCTGGCCGCGGGAGGTCGACTGCTGCGGGCAGTAGGTCGTCGCGGTGCAGCCCTGGGTCAGGCCGGCGTCGGCGAGGGCGTTGATGGCCCACTCGCCCGGCAGGCCGTCGTCGTCGGTGAAGTGGTCGGTCCCGCCGGGCGACAGGTCGAAGGCGGCCGCGAGCCACACCGCGACGTCGATGCGGATCGCGTCGTCATCAGGGCAGAACCGACCCCGCGCGCAGCCGGTGGTGATCCCGGCCGAGGTCAGCGAGTCGATCGCCCCGCGGTGCACGGAACGCGTGTCGTCGGTGAACCAGTCGCGTGACGGCTCCGGTCGTGCGATGCCCTGGTCGTCCATCGTCCGTGCGACGAACGACGCCATCTGCCCGCGACGGACGGTCGCCGCTGGACAGAACGTCGTGGTGGTGCACCCCTTGGTGATGCCGCGCGCGTACAGCGTCGCGATGCCCTCGGCGTGGACCGAGCCGTCGTCGTCCGAGAACGGTGGCGTGGTGGCGGCGCGCTCGACCGAGAAGCGGCCGATGGCCGGGGACCGCCCACCCCCGGTGAACTTGTACCAGTAGGTGCCGGTCGGCAGCCCGGGCCGGCCCGACCACACGATGCGCGCGCGGCCGCCCGAGCCCGACGCCTCGTGCACGACCGTGCCGTCGTTGTCCTTGATCACGACTGACCAGTCGCCGGCGGGCACGACGTCGGTGGCGACGCGCACGGGCCTGGTGAAGCCCTCGTCGGTCAGCTGCACCGTGCCGGGCGCGACGGACGCGTTGGCGAACGTGTCGATCTGGATCCCGGCCACGCGGGAGCGCAGGCCGGGCAGGATCGCGTGGCCGGTGGCGCCGGGGCACGAGGTGTAGCCGACGTCGCGGTGCCCGAACAGCGTGGGCATACGGACGGCGCGGCCCTTGGGGTACCTGCACGTCCCGGTGCAGGCGCTGGTGATGGCGACCGTGCCCGACGGATCGATGCCGTGGACCGCGAACTTCCACGCGACGATCCGGGCGACGGCGCCCCGGGTGGCGCTCGGCACGCTCGCGGCGTCGTGGTCGCCGATCATGGCCACGCCGATGGCGCCCGTGTTGAAGCCGAGCGCGTGGGCGCCGATGACGGCGCGGTCGAGCCCGCCGGCCCGACCTTCGTAGATGGTGCCGAAGCGGTCGACGAGGAGGTTGTAGCCGATGTCGCTCCAGCCCCGGCTGCGGGTGTGGTACGCATAGATGCCCCGGACGATGCCGGCGGCCTGGTCACGGGTGTAGTCGTTGGTGTTGACGGTGTGGTGGAGGATGGCGTAGCGCGCCTGGTCGGCGTAGGACGGCGACCCCTTGCGCAGCGACTCGTCGGCGCCCCACTGCGCGCGCGTCACGACGGCCGGCCGGCCGGCGGCCTGCGCCGACGGCGTGGTGCCGTGCCACGCGCTGCGCAGCGCGTCGCCGGTGCGGTCGAGCAGCGACCGCGACAGCCCCATCGAGTCGATCAGGTCGACGTCGACGTCGTCGAAGGCCGCCCCGGCGACGCGGGCCTGCAGCCAGGCGGCCTCGCCGACCCACATCGGCTCGCCGGAGCGACGGTGGTCGGGCGCCGCGTCGCGGGCCTCGGCGGTGCCGGCGTCCGGCCCTACGCCCTCGGCGAGGTGCGCCTCGTGCCACAGGGTCCAGGTCTCGCCGTCGACCGACGTCCGGTAGGAGATCTCGGCGCCGGCAGGCGCGGTGAACGCCAGCATCGAGAAGGTGATCGGTGTGCGGATCCGTCCGGTCACCTCGCTCAGCGACTGCGCCCGGACGCCGTCACGTCCGGGCAGGCCGTCGACGGTGTCCACCACCGTGTCGGGCACGGTGTCGGCGGCGACGGGCGACGGGACCGGCGCGAACAGCGCCAGGAGCAGCACGACGGGGAGCAGCACGGCAATGCGCACGGACATGACCAGGTTGCGCCTTCGGTTGGTCGATGCGGGTCGTCATGACCCGTTGTCGACCGTTCCGACGAGCGGATTACCTCCATCCGTGCGGGGCCGTGGTGCCCGACGGTGCGGTGGCGCCGGTCGCCTGGTCACGCCAGGAGGAGCGCGGCACCGGTCGTGCTACAGGAAGCGCTGGAGGCGCTTGATCGGCACGACCTCGCGGATGCGCGAGAACGCCCGCTCCTCGATGCGCTTGACCTCGGGGATCGTCAGCCCGAGCCGCTCGGCGGTCTCGCCGGGCTTGGCGGGGCGCCCGTCGACCAGGCCCATGCGCAGCTCCACGACCTGCCGTTCGATGTCGGGCAGGCGCGACAGCACGCCGCGCAGCTTGCCGCGCAGCGCGCGGACCGCGGCGTCGTCGTCGGTCTGGGGTGCCCGCCCGTGGCGGGGCCGGTCGGTGTCTGCCATCGCACGGCCATGCTATGCGCGCGTCGACGGACGTCGACCGACGATCAGCGTCCCGGGTGCTGCGCCAGCCACTCCAGTGTGCTCGCCAGCCCACGGGGCAGCTCGGTCCACGGACGCCAACCGAGCGCCCGCGCCGCACGGCGGATGTCCAGGGAGATGTGGGCGAGCTCGCCCGGCCGGTCCGGGGCGTGGTACGGCTCCTGGTCGTACCCGGTGAGCTGCGCCATGTGGTCGAACAGCTCGGCGATGCTGGTGCCCCGCCCGGTGCCGACGTTGCACCGCAGCCGTGATCCACCCTGCATGGCCAGGATCATCGCCTGCACGACGTCGTCGACGTGGACGAAGTCGCGTGTCTGCTTGCCGTCGCCGTAGATGGTGACCGCGTGCCCCGCGAGCATGCGCGCCCCGAAGATGGCGATCACACCGGCCTCGCCGCGCGGGTCCTGCCGTGGCCCGTAGACGTTGCCGAGCGCCAGCGACGTCCAGTCGAGCCCGTACAGCGCCTCGTAGACGTGCAGGTACTCCTCGACGGCGCGCTTGGCGGCGCCGTACGGCGAGGCGGGGTGGCCGTCGTGGCTCTCGTGCACCGGCAGCGCGTCGGCCGGCGGCTCGCCGTAGATGGTGCCGCCACTGCTCGCGAACACCACCTTGCGCGTGCCCGCCGCCCGGCACGCCTCCAGCAGCCGGATGGAGCCGATGATGTTGGTGGTCGCGTCGGCCGCGGGGTCCGCGACGCTGTGGCGGACGTCCATCTGCGCCGCCAGGTGGAACACGACCTCGGGCCTGGCGTGGATGATGAGCGGTGCCGCCGACTCGTCGACCAGGTTGCTGCGCTGGAACCGCAGGCGCCGCTCGGGGCCGCGCCTGGCCTGCGCGAGGTTCTCCATGCGGCCGGTCGACAGATCGTCGAGCACGAGCACGTCGTGGCCCTCGGCCAGCAGCCGGTCGACCAGGTGGGAGCCGATGAAGCCCGCACCGCCCGTGACGAGCACCGACGTCACGACGGCCTCCCGGGCCGTGTGGTCACTCGAGCCGTTCCAGCACGCGGTCGAGCAGACCGGCGGGTGCGGTGTCCCGGCAGTGCCGGGCGATCAGCGCCGACAGGGCGCGTTCGAAGTCGGAGCGGTGCAGACATGGCGGGCAGTCTGACAGATGCTGGGCGATGACCGCTTCGAGGTCGGCCGGGCACTCACCGTCCAGGTACCGCTCCAGGTTGTCGAGCACCTCACGGCAGTCTTCCGTCGTGACGTCGTCGGCCATGCTCAACCTCCTGCGTCGCCGTCGTCCGCGATGACGCCTCTGGCGACCGCGTAGTCGTACAACGCCCGCTGGAGCCGAGATCTTCCCCGGTGCAGCCGACTCATGACGGTCCCGATCGGCGTGTCCATGATCTCGGCGATCTCGGCGTAGCTGAAGCCCTCGACATCGGCCAGGTAGACGGCGATGCGGAACTGCTCGGGCAGGTCGGCCATCGCCCGCTTGACCTCGGCGTCGGTGAGGCCGTCGAGCACCTGCTGCTCCGCGGCGACCTCGGTGGTCTCGCGCAGCCGGTCGTACAGTGAGAAGTCGGGGTCGGCGTCCGCCGACACCTCGTCGGGCCGGCGCTGCTGGCTCCGGTAGCGGTTGATGTAGCTGTTGGTCAGGATCCGGTACAGCCACGCCTTCAAATTCGTCCCGGGCCGGAACTGGTGGAACTTGTCGAAGGCCTTCGCGAACGTGTCCTGGACCAGGTCCTCGGCATCGGCGGGGTTGCGGGTGTACCGCAGCGCCGCCGAGTACAGCTGGTCGAGGTAGGGCACCGCGTCGCGGACGAAGGTCTCGCGCCGCTCGGCGTCGCTGAGCTCGTGCCGGACGGGGTCCGCGCCCCGCTCCTGCTGCTCGGTCATCTGGCCCTCACCCACGGCGTCGGGCCCAGCAGTGTAGTCCACATGGCCGCCCGCCGCTCCTGTAGTTTTCTGTACCATCTCATGCATGAACGATGCATCGGACGATGACGAGGTGTCCGGCGACGAGCTGCGGCGCTGGCTGGACGCCGCGGACGGCGAGGTGGGCCCCACGGCCGGCGACGATCCGTCGGGGCGGCCCGTCCGCCGCTGGTGGCTGGCCGCCGTCGTCGCGCCGTGGATGCTGCTGGCGGTCGCGTTCGTCGGGGGCGGCGGGGCGGCACCGACGACCGGCGCGGGCGGCCGGCAGGCGACGCCCTCCACCGCCGGCGCGCCGGCGCTGCCTCGAGCTACGGAGGGTGCGGCGGCCGCCGTCGACCCGGCGACCCCGGAGCCGGGGCCGGCGGACCCGGTGACGACCGCGGCGGGCGCGACGGCCCCGGACACGGCCGGGGGGACCGGGTCGGGCACGGCGGGGACCGACCCGCCGGAGGGCGTCGCGCCGACCGCCGTTGGGATGGTCCGCGACGCCGTGACCACCGCATCGGGTGGCAGGACGAGCGCGCTGGACAGTGCGACCCCCGAGGAGCCGCGGCCGCTGGGTGGACGCGCCTGGCTGGTGCGCGTGCACGCGGTCGTGCTGCGCGGCGACCACCGGCGCTGGCGGTCCGCGCGCCATGAGGTCTGGGCCGCACCCGTCGGCCGACGCGACGGCGCGGTCGTCGCGCTCGACCGGCCGTGGCGCGTCGCGATCACCGACCTCGATCATGGTCCACCCGCCTGGCAGGGCACCACGGGCGACCTGACTGCGGTGCGCCGCGCACTGCGCGCTGCCGGGCTCCCCACCGGCCCGGGCCTGCGACTCGAGCGCGACCCTGCGATGCCGGCGGTGGTGCGGGCCGTCACGGCGTCGTCGACGGCGTGGCTTCGGGCCGGCGCCCACCCGCGCGTGCTCGGGACGGACACGCGGTGACGCGCGACCCCGCGACCGGAGCTGCGGTGCGCGACACCGCCGCGCGGATCGTCACCATGCTCAACGAGGTCGAGGCCGGTGTGCGGCCTCCGCGCCAGGTCACGCCGCTGTTCGCCCTGCACCTGCGCGGCAGCCTGACCCGCCTGCACGGCCCCCGCGGCCCCGTCGCGGAGCTGCGCCGCCTCGTCATCACCCCCAGCGGCGCCCGGACGTGGGAGCTGCTGGCCGTCTGCCGGCGGGAGGGCCGCGTGACCGCGACCAGCCTCCGGCTGTGCCACACCGACGACGGCTGGCTGGTCACCGACCTCGCGCACCCGCGCGTGCAGCGGGACGACGGACCGCACATGTCCGATCCGCCCAGCCGGCCGGGGGTCAGCCACCGGGCCCATCGCTAGGATCGCTGCGATGCGCGCACTCGCAGGGCGCAGTCGTCTGCTGCGCATGATGCTGCTCGCGGTCCTCACCGTGGTCGTGTGGTCCGCGCTGCTCGCGCTGCCCGTCGGCACGCCGCTGCCCGTGGTGGCGACGCCCCAGGCGGTCGCCGCAGACGACTGTGACGACGCGAAGGGCGACCCCGACGACGAACGCCGGCTCGAGGCCGCCAGCGGCAAGCGCACGGCGATCCAGAAGAAGCTCGCCACGCTGCTCGACGACGGTCAGCTCCTGCGGGCACAGCTCGAAGAGACCGAGGCCGAGCACACCCAGCTCGTCAAGCGGCAGCGCCGCTTCGACCAGCAGGCCGGTGCCGCCGCCGACGAGGTCGCCAGCCGCGTGCGCCGCTCGTACATGCTGCGCAACGCCGACCCGGTCCTGACGATGCTGGCGGCCACCGACGCCAGCAGCGTCGTCGAGCAGAGCCGCATGCTGGGCCTGATGGCCGAGGGCAGCCAGAGCCACGTGGAGCTGGCGAGCAGCGCCGCCCGGCGCAACCGGGCCGCCGCGGAGCAGGCCGAGCGGGTCGGCGCCGAGCTCGACCGCATGCAGCGCGAGTTCGGCTCGGTCGAGCGCAGGACCAAGCGGCTGCTGACGCAGGCGAAGGAGACCGAGGCACGGCTGGCCTCGAAGGTGGCGCTGCAGCGGGCCGCCAAGGGCAGCCGGTGCGCCCTGCCGGGCGGGACCGTCTCGGGCGGCCTGGCGTGCCCCGTCGACCAGCCGCGCAGCTACTCCGACACGTGGGGCGCCGCGCGGTCGGGCGGCCGGGTGCACATGGGCACGGACATCCTCGCCCCGCACGGCACCCCGCTGCGCGCCTACGAGAGCGGCACCATCAGCCGGATGCACTCGAACTCGCTGGGCGGCATCTCGTTGTACCTGCAGGGCGCGAGCGGCAACGAGTACTACTACACGCACCTGTCGGGCTACGTGTCGGGTCTGTCGGTCGGCCAGCGCGTGTCGGCCGGCCAGCACATCGGGTTCGTCGGCGACACCGGCAACGCGGCCGGCATCCCGCACCTGCACTGGGAGGTGTTCCCGGGCGGCGGCGGCAACGTCAACCCGTACCCGTACGCTCGCTCGGCCTGCGGCTGAACCCACGGCGTCCGTGTGGGCCGGGCCCCATGCGGTGACCATGACCGCATGGACCCTGCCCTCGTCTCGACCATCGTCGATCACCTCCCGCCCGATGGACGCATGCTCGCCCCCGGTGCCACCGCCCGCGGGCTGCCCGTGGTGGCGGGGCGATCGCACGACACCGTGCTCGACGAGCTCGGCGACGGCCGCTACAGCGCGGCGCTGCTGGTCGACGACGAGCTGTCGGCGGCGGGCGCGCACGCCGAGGGCCTGGTCGACGCGCTCGGCGCGGCGCTCGAACCCGGCGGCGTGCTCGTCGCGACCGTGCGCAACAGGGTGTTCGCCGAGGCGGCCCACCAGCCGCTGGACGGTCAGCGCGGGTTCTCGGCGGCCGAGGTGACGTCGTTGGTCAGTCAACGGGGGTTCGCCCTCGACCTGCTCTGCGCGCCCGGCGCGACGGCGCGGCTGCGTGGCGCCACCGAGGTCGACGTCGACGCCGACCGACGGCCCGGCCTGCTCGACGCGGCCCCGGCGCTGCTGCTGATCGCCCGCGCGCCCCGCTCGGCGGACGAGCGCGGCCGGCGCTTCCTCGACAGTCGCCCGCGCAAGATCGCCGCCGCCGCGACGCTCGTGCGTGACCCGGACGATCGGCTGCTCGTGGTCTACGACCGCTTCAAGCGCACGTGGACCATCCCCGGCGGCGTCGTCGACCCCGACGAGGACCCCGCCGACGCCGCCCAGCGCGAGTCGTGGGAGGAGGCCGGCGTCAAGATCGAGACCGGGCGGCTGCTCGGCGTGTTCGCACAGAGCTGGCCCGACCGGCTGGTCTTCGTGTTCGACGCCTGGCCCGTCGAGGTCGTCGAGGACCCGCGACCGATCCACGACCACGAGATCGGCGCGGTCGCCTGGCTGCCACTCGACGAGGCCGTGGAGCGGGTCGCGCCCCCCGTCGCCTTCAAGATCCGGGCGTGCCTCGACACGCCGGGGTACACGTGGCAGCAGTGACCCCACCGCTGTCGGTCGAGGCCGACGAGCTGACGGGCGCGACCACCACCCATGGGCACGACGGGCGCCTCCACAGCCCGGAGCGGCTGGTCGACGCGTCGTCCCCCGACCGCCGTCCGGCCTGACCGCCGGAGGAGCCGAGCATGCAGGTGCTGCACACCCCCGCCGAGCGCTTCGCCGGGCTGCCCGACACCGGGGTGGCCACCACGCCGGTGTCGGCGCCCCGGGCTGGCGCGCCCGCCGAGCTGACGATGGCCTACCTGACAGCGGGTCCCGTCGACGGGCGTCCGGTGGTGCTGCTGCACGGCGAGCCGACGTGGTCCTTCCTGTACCGGCACGTCACCCCGATCCTCGCCGACGCGGGGCTGCGGGTCGTCGTGCCCGATCTGATCGGGTTCGGCCGCTCCGACAAGCCGGGCGGGATCGACGACCACACCTACGAGCGCCACCTCGCGTGGACGTGGTCCCTGGTCGAGGCGCTCGACCTGCGCGACCTCGTCTGGGTCGGCCAGGACTGGGGAGGCCTGCTGGGACTGCGCCTGCTCGCGGCCCACCCGGAGCGGTTCGCCGGGTTCGTCGCGGCCAACACCTCCCTGCCGAGCGGCGACCAGCGGATGCCCGACGTCTGGCACGCCTTCCGCACCGCCGTGACCACCGCACCCGAGCTCGACATCGCGCGGCTGGTGCAGGCCGGCACGCAGCGACGCCTGACCAGCGCCGAGCGCGCCGCCTACGACGCCCCGTTCCCCGACGAGTCGTTCAAGGCGGGACCGCGCGCGATGCCGGAACTGGTCCCCTACCACCGGGACCACCCCGATGCGGAGCCGAACCGCCGGGCCTGGCAGGTCCTGACCGACCTCGACGTGCCACTGGTGACGGCGTTCAGCGACGGCGACCCGATCATGGCCGGCGTCGACGCCGTCCTCCAGCGCCGCTGCCCCGGCGCCCGGGGCCAGCCCCACACCACCATCGCCGGCGCCGGCCACTTCCTGCAGGAGGACAAGGGCCCCGAGCTCGCCGCCGTCATCGCGACCTTCGCCGCACGCCTCTGACGCCTCGGGGACCTGCGCCCCGACGCGCGTGGGCAGGGTGCGCCGTGCCGCGCGTCCGGCGGCGGGCCGGGGGACCCTTCCGTGGCGGAGGGTCAGCCGCCGTGGCAGTTCTTGTACTTGCGGCCCGAGCCGCAGGGGCAGGGCTCGTTGCGCCCCACCTTCTCGCCCTTGACGACCGTGCCCTGCGTCGCCCGTCGGGCGGCCGCCGCGGCGGAGGCCGCTGCACCACCCGGTGCCGCGGCGGCGGCCGCCGCCGGCGCCACCTGCGGCGTCGCGGCCGACGACAGCCGGATGCGCTGGTCGCGGGCGCGGTCGGCGTCCTCGCGCGGCGGGGCGGCGTCGGTCCGCACCACCAGGCTGTAGAA
>CAYVGE010000150.1:7418-9919 GCA_964450395.1 uncultured Actinomycetota bacterium | reverse complement strand
TTCTTCACCGGCCAGAGCAGCCGGCGCGCCTTGTCCAGGTTGCGATTGTCCGGCCAGCTGTTCAGCGGCGCGAAGCGCTGCATGCCGGTGGCCGGGCCGCCTCGGCCGTCGTCGATGCGGTACGTCCCAGCGCAGTGCCAGGCCATCCGGATCACGAGGGGCCCGTAGTGGCCGAAGTCGGCTGGCCACCACGCCTGCGAGGTTGTCAGCACCTCATCGACGTCGCTGGCGAGGGCATCGAGGTCGAGCGTCCGGAAGTGCGCGGCGTAGTCGAAGTCCTCGCCCATCGGGTCGGCGACGGCGGGGTGCGCGCGGAGGGGTGAGAGGTCGAGCCGGTCCGGCCACCAGTCGCGGGTTCTCGGGCCGCCGGTCGACTGACGATGACGCTTGTTCCCGAGGCGCGCGACCGAACGGTCCGGCGGGGGGGACAGGCCGAGGCCGCCCCCACGTCCGCGACCGCCCTCGCCGTTCGTGTCGCGGTCCTTCTTGTCGGCCACTGCGTCCTGCTTGTCTGCCACGAGGATCCCTCCGAGACAGCGGTTGGGAAACTCAGATGTCCAGCGCCCGACGGACAGCCGGCGCGTTGCGCCGGGATACCGGCACCATCGTGTTCGTACGGTCATCCATGACCACGGACAGCTCACGCTTGACCCCACGCTCGATCTCGCGGACGCGGCTGAGGTTGACCACATACCGGCGGTGCACGCGGAGGAAACCGGCATCCGCCAGCTCACCGTCGAGCTTGTCCAGGCTCTGAGCAGCGGCGCGCAACCGGCCCTGGTCGGTGGCGAGCCACACGTCGTTTCCCTGCGATTCCGCGAAGGTGACCTCCGGCAGCCGCAGCAGCACCATCCGGTTGTCACGCACCGCCACCACCCGGCGCGGCAGCGCTCGAGGGTGGTTGGACGCCTCCGCCTGGGGCACCTGCACCCCATCGGAGGCACCGAGGGAGACGAGGTTCCCGATCAGGTGTCCGGACGAGAAGACGGGGCGGATGCTGATCGATGTCGGCTCGTCAGCGAGGTGGGTGAAGATCTGCGTCGAGCCGACCCAGTCAGGATTGCGGACTGCCTGTCGACTGGCATACCGGGCCGCTGCGATCAACTCTGGCAGACCGGCGTTCCATCGCAGCGTCGGGTTGACCGCCGGCGTGGACGCCGGGACGCCCAGGAGCACGCTCGCCATGTCGTCGGCGATCACCACCTTGCCCGCGGTGTCCACCGCGGCAATCGCCGCGGTGGAGCGGGCCCTGGCCTGGGTGTAGGCCGCGACCAACTCGGCGCCGCTGTCCCGGGCGTGCCGCTTCAGCATGTTCTGAGTCATGGTGACCGCGTTCGTCAGCCAACTTCCCGCGGCGGCGGGGAGCCGGCTGCGCCAACAGGAGATGCTCAGGACCGCGAGCGGCTCCCTGGTCACCACGTCACGCACCGCGATGCCCGCGCTGACCCAGTCGTGGAACGCCTGGCACCAGTGCTCCGCTCTCGCGATCGGTACCGGCCCGTGTGCCTCGAGCGCCGTGCCCATGGCGTTCGTGCCCACCGCACACTCGGACCAGCAGAACCAGGGCGCCAGCGTGGAGTCGTTCGCTCTGGCGAGCGTAGCCGGGTCACCCCACTCGGCCAGGATCCGGCCCGTTGCATCGGTGACGGTGACGACGCCACCGACGTTGCCCACTTCATGTGCCACGGATGCGGAACGAAACCCCAGCTCGGTGAACACGACGTCGTGCTCGGGCGTGTGGTCGACCTCGGCGACGGCTACCGGAGCCCCTGTGAGATGAGGGTCGACCCGGTACTGGTCTCGGCATCGTTGCCAGGAGATCGCCACCAGCGGCCGGACACCCGGAACGTGATCCTCGCCCTGCACGAACCGTTCCCACGCCGCGAGCACGGTGCCGTCGCCCGGGTCCGCAGACATGGGCTTAAGCCGATGCACGTTCCCCATGGATGGAGACCCCCTTGGTCGGTCCCCACTGCCCGACGGCGCAGGCGCGACCCGTGCCGGTCGCCGCTCGTCGCGGCCGGACTAGGCACCGCATCGCGCGTCTTCCCTGCGTCGCTACGTGTTCCGGGCTGGGTGACAGACCGTCCCTCTCCACCCTAGGCCGAAGTTGCGTCCGAGCCACAGCGACTTCGGCCTTGTCACCGTTCCGGTGGTGGTGCTGCCCGATGCTGGGACGATCCTGGCAGCGGCGACGAATGTGTTCGGCGACAGGCCCGCAGCCTGCAGCGCCGGGATGGTGACGATGGCGTCACCGTGACGCTGCGCATCCGGCCCGCGCCGGTCCGCTACCGGGTTATGGTCACTGATCTGCCAATCGGTTGCGTTCATCGAAGGGCGTGCCGTGCGGGGGCACCGTGCGACCCCGAGGGAGACGCCACGTGGATCCATCTGACGTGCCGGTGGTGTTCGACGGCCACAACGACGTGCTCGACCGCCTCGGCAGGTGGGACGGTGACGGGCCCGACGGCGGCTCCGGCGGCCACCTCGACCTGCCCCGC
>CAYVGE010000150.1:5799-7318 GCA_964450395.1 uncultured Actinomycetota bacterium | reverse complement strand
TCCATCGGAACACGCGGACGCGCCCACGCCGAGGGGTCTGGCACCACCGCGATCCCGGGGACGCGTTGCGACGCTCGTTGGCCGCGGTCGCGCTGCTGTTCAGGATCGAGGATCGCGCCGACGGGGCGCTGCGGGTCGATCGCACCGCCGCAGCGCTCCGGGAGTGCCTGGAGTGCGGCGTACTGGCGGCCGTGTTGCACCTCGAGGGCGCCGACGCTCTCGACACGGGTCTCGACGCGCTGCAGGTGCTGCACCGCGCGGGGCTACGGTCGCTCGGCCTGGTGTGGGGACGGCCCAACGCCTTCGCCGAAGGTGTGCCGCGCAGTTCCGGCGCTCGCCCGACACCGGACCGGGACTGACCACCGCGGGCCGGGACCTGGTGCGGCCTGCAACGACCTGCGCATCATGATCGATGTGTCCCACCTCAACGAGCGGGGCTTCTGGGGATCTCGCGGTCGTCGCCTTGTCGAGTGCGATGTCGATGCTCCCCAGCACGCGCCGTCCATCCTGGCGAACGCCGTCAGGTTGTTGCCCGCGTCCACCACGCGGCGTTCATCCGCAGATCCTCGTCCCATGGACTTGAACGAGGTGCCGCTGACCATCTTCAGCGCCTCGCCCGTGTCCCGCGTGCGGGAGTCGGGTGATGAACTGGGGGCTCAAGTCGCCAGACCTCGCGCCACCGCGCGATGAACTTGTCCGGGCCTGTTGGCGCGCACCGCGTCCGTGGCCACCGCGATCCGTCGGGCGTCGTGCCGGACAACTGACTACAGCCGGGGGTGGGGCGCACGCGGCGGACGATGAGCCGGGCGGTGGTCTCGTCGCGGGATGCCGGCGATCCGCCGCGTCCCGGCAACCAACGAACCGGGCATCCAACGCGCCATCGACGCTATCGCCGAGCATGACTGGGTGTCGATCCCGCGCGGTGCACTTCGACGCGCCGACCGCGCGCCCGCCTCAGACGATCCTGATGTCGGTCGGCACCCGTCGACGCGGGATGCCTTCGGTCCATCCGTCGATGAACAGCCCGGCGACCGGGTCTTACTCGCTCGCGAGCCCCGCCGATCCTGTGAGTGAGATGAGCGACAGCCGATCGTCGTCGTAGGCAGGGCGGGCGATCGCCAACCAAAACCGCTGCCGAGTGCTCGCGCCGCGCAACCGGCGGACGGCCCGGTGAACGCATCGGCGGGCTTCCTGTCGCAGCCGCCGCCCAACCCCGAGGTCGTCCCACACATCCACTCCATCTCGAGGTGTTGCGACGACCACTTGAATTCACCCACCATCCGCCGATCCTTGGTGTGACCGGCGTTGAGAGTAGGGCGCCAACCCTGCGACCAGCGCGGTGAGGGTCCCGTTCCACAGCTTCTCGCCGTCGATGCCGTGGACCGGTCGCCAGAAGTTGCTGCCGATCGGGGGCGGCTCGCGGGATAGCTCGCCGCCGGCCCCTCGTCGGTCGCAATGCCCGCGTTCACCTTGCCGACCGCTTCCTCCATAGGCAGCAGCGTCGGCGCATCGGACGGTC
>CAYVGE010000150.1:4934-5789 GCA_964450395.1 uncultured Actinomycetota bacterium | reverse complement strand
CCAGGCCCTGGCAGCAGGAGTGGAACGCGAAGGCGACCTCCTCCTCGGGGCGGTCGTCGATCGCTCTTGCCTGCTGCGCCCGCCGGATCCACCCTACCAGGGCGTGGTAGCTGGCCAGCGCGGCTTCGCTGGCCTGCGGGTTGCCGGCCACATCGGTGGACACCCGTTCGAAGGTCAGCCGGAACAGGTGGGGTCGGGTCAACGCGAAGTAGCGGAAGCCGTGGACGCCGGCGTTCACCAGGTCGGCGGCGGGATCGTCGGTGGCGGACAGACCGTTGACCCGGTCGGCCAGCAACTGGTAGCCGTGGGCGGCCAAGTGCTGGATCAGCCCCTCCTTGGAGGCGAACAGGCTGTACACCGCTCGGGTGGGCACGCCAACGGCACGCGCGACGCCGCGCACGGTGACCGCATCGGGTCCGCCGTCGGCCAGCAACGCCTCGGCGGCGTCCAGCAGCGCTGCGCCAGTGGTCTCGTCGTGCTCGCGCGGTCTGCCCATCGCGGTGCTCCTACCCCTTGACAAGGGTACCGATACGTCGTTACGTTACGGCGTATCGATACATCGTTCCGAAAGGGGTGTCCATGCTACCCAACACGATCGACACGATCGACACCGCGGTGGTGGTTGGCGCCAGCATCGCCGGCTTGGCGGCCGCCACCGCGCTCGCCACCCGTGCGCGGACGGTCACACTGGTCGAACGCAGCGGGCTGCCCGACGACACAACCGCGTCGAGCATCGCCCCGCAGGGCGGGTTTCCGCACGTGCTGCTGGGAGGCGGCGCCGCCGCGTTGGAGCGGCTGGCCCCCGGGCTGGTCGACGACCTGTTCGCCCACGGTGCGCTGGGTGACATGGTCGGC
>CAYVGE010000150.1:0-4924 GCA_964450395.1 uncultured Actinomycetota bacterium | reverse complement strand
GGCGGACGCGGCGGGGGTGCGTCTCCCGGGCTTGCCCCCGGGGCTGGTCGCCGCTCTGTCCGCCGGGTGTGGGTTTGTTGACTTGGGCGCCCCCCGACCCGGTCACTGGTGGGCCGAGGGGCGCGTGCGACGCACCTTCCCCGACCTCGGCGTCGCGGTGCCGCTGTGCTCGCGGGCGCTGGTCGAGACCCGGCTGCGCTTCTACGTCCGTCGGTTGCCCAACATCACCGTCCTCGACCGCACGACGGTGCGCGGCCTGCGCGCCGCCGACGGCCGGGTCCGCGGCGTCGACGCCGTCCGCGACGGCGACCAGCTGGTGTTGCACGCCGACCTCGTCGTGGACGCCTCCGGACGCAGCGCCCGCGGCGTGCGCTGGCTCGCCGACCTCGGCGTGGACCCCCCGGCCACCAGCCGGGTGGAGGTCGGCGTGAGCTACACCGCCGTCACCGTCGCCCGACGGCCCGGCGACGCCGACGGCGCGCTGTTCGCGGTGGTGCAGAACACCACGACGTCGCCGCGCATCGGCGTCGCGCTGCCCGCGGAGAGCGACCGCTGGCAGATCGTGTGTGGCGGTTACTTCGGCGACGCC
Source organism: uncultured Actinomycetota bacterium (assembly GCA_964450395.1). Taxonomy (GTDB): domain Bacteria; phylum Actinomycetota; class Nitriliruptoria; order Euzebyales; family JAHELV01; genus JAHELV01. The sequence goes on along the minus strand of CAYVGE010000150.1, from coordinate 4,335 downwards.
GCGACCCCCACCCGCGACGGCATCCGCGCCTTCGCGCGTTCGCTGCCCGACCCTGTGATCAGCGATCTGCTGGCAAACGACTGGCTCGGCGAGCCGGCCACCTTCCGGTTCCCCTCCAGCCGCCGTCAGCACTGGGAACGCGTCGGACGGCCGCCCGGCGGGTTCGTCGTCATCGGCGACGCCGTCGCCAGCTTCAACCCCCTGTACGGCCAGGGGATGAGCTCGGCCGCACTGCAAGCCGAAGCCCTGGGCCGCTGTCTGGACCGCTACGGCAACAGCCCACGGCTGCCACACGCCGTCGCCAAAGCCGCCGCCACCGTGGTCGCCAACCCCTGGCAGATCGCCACCGGCGCGGACTTCATCTACCCGCAGACGAAAGGACCCAAGCCCCCGGGCACCGACGTGCTCAACCGCTACCTGGCCAAGGTCATGGCCGCCGCCGCCGACGACCCCACGATCCACCTCGCCCTGTCCCGCGTCCAGCACCTGCTCGCCCCACCGCCCACCCTGCTGCGGCCAGGTGTCATCCGACGAACGCTCACGGCCAGCCGCACACACCCCGCGACCATCGGCAACCGTCACGCCACCGCGACCGCCACCGACGACACCACGCCGCGACGCCTGCTCAGCGGCCACCGCTGAGCGTCACACGCCGCGACCAGAGGTCGTGCCATGCCTGAGCACCTTGCGCACGCCGACGCCCCACAGGCCGCCGCCGCGGTCGTGAGTGACACCGTCACCGTCGACGACGCCCGCAGCCCTACCTGCACGCGGCCCGCCGACCGCGACGAGACGGTCGTGTTCGTCCACAGCAACCCGGCCAGGCCCACGACTGGCAACGCGCTCCACGAGACGGTCCCGCTCGTGCACGTCGACGTCCTGACAGTTCCACACGTCGCGCCCGTCCGCCGCGCGGTCGTGCGCCGCTGCCGGCACGGGTTCGTCGACGTCGTGCTGCGCCCCTTCGTCCACGATGCGCAGGTTCCGCGACCATATTGACGTGCCCTCGACCCTGCGGACCCGCGTCGCGCCGTACCTGCCGTGCCTTCTGCGCATCGGCCTCGAGAGCGACGCGCGGAGGCGCTGATGGGCGGATTCATCCCTGAAGGTCCCCCGGCGAACTGGCCGTCGATGTCGGCGAGCTCGTTCCTTGCCCGATTGCAGGCGACCTTCGAGTCGTCGGGACAGCGCTTCGACCGCTGCGCTGGCGTCACTGAGGCTGTATCGGAATTCATCGACCGGCATGTGAGCTCCTCGGGGTCATCCGCCGGGCCATCCGGCCAGAATGCCGGGCCATGACCTCCGCGGTCAGCACCGGCAGGGTCATTAGCGCCCCGGCGATGCCACTGCTGGAGGGACGTGGCCCAGGGCCGACTGCGTCGGTGTTGCCCGTTGTCACCGACCTCAGCCGCGGATTCACCGCAGAGGTCGCCGACCCGCTGTGGCTGCTCGGCCGGCAGTGGCAGCTCGGCGAGCACCGGGGCGAGGACGCGTCCTCACCGGTGCGGGTCACCTACCGCGCGCGGCTGACCCCCGTCGACCCGATCGGCGGCCAGCCCCACCTCGACCCCACCACGATGCCGGCGGAAGCGATCGTCGAGTCGGAGCCGGGTGACTCGTGGACGCCGGGACGACGGATCACCGCCGGGCGCGTCGTCGAGGCGGCTGCGGCCGCCGCCGGCAGGCCGCTGCCCGACGACGACGAGCTGCGGCTCGCCCGGCTGCCCGCCCCGCACGATCTCCTCGACGGCACCGGCTACGACGGACGGACGCTGTGGGCCCGGCGCAGCGGGCTCGGCCTCGACGAGGCCTGGCTCGCCGACCTGCGCCCACCTCTGGAACCCGGCCGAGCTCGGCTACGAGGCCGCCTTCACCGCCGGCGGCGTGACGCTGCCGCTGCACCGCCACGACGGCGGTGACCTCGACTGGTACGCCGTCGACGCCGACGGGCCACTGCTCGCACCGCCGACCCCGGCCGACCCGGTCGAGGTGACCCCTGGCCGGCTGGTGTACCCGGGAGCGCCGCTGCTGCGGTGGTGGCAGATCGAGGACGCGAAGGTCGACATCGGCGGGTACGCACCCGACCGGGCGCACCTGGCCACGACGCTGCTCATCGACCTGATCGTGAACCAGTCCGACGACTGGTTCCGCTTCCCAGTGGACGCTCTCGCCGGCCACGTCGTGACACTCGACGAGGTCGTCGTGACTGACTCATTCGGCCAGGAGTGGACCCTGGAGCCGCCGCCCGACTGGAGCCTCTTCGCCACCGAGGGCCTCGGCCCCCGGTCGCTGGTCGTGTGGGCGGCGGCGGCGACCCCGCTGGCCGGGCCGGTGCTCGACGAGGTCGTCATCGGCATCGACGAGGATGTGAACCTCGTGTGGGCCGTCGAGCAGCGCCTCGACGGACGCGACGTCGCGAGCGAGGACGACCCGCCGCCCGAGCCACCGGCCGCGCTGGACGCGTCAGGGCGCCCAGGCTTCGCGTACCGGCCGATGACCCGCGTCCCGCTGCACTGGCACCCCTACGTCGTGGAGACGATCGACGGTCGGCGCCGCTTCGTGCAGGGGCGCGCCGCCGACCTCTCCGGGGCGACGGCCGTGCTTCTGCCGCCACCGGCCAGCGACCTGCTCGTCGACCCTGCCTCCGGCGGCGTGCACCCGGTGCACCAGCTCGAGCCCGCCGCCGTCCCCGCCGACGGGGTGCGCGTCGAGCGGCGGACGATGCTCGCCCGCGACACGACCGGCGCGCCGGTCCTGTGGACCCAGCGTCACCGGCAGCCGCTGCTCGCCCCACCGGCGCTGCGGCTACGCTTCGACGCGTTGGAGCCGGTGCCGCCGCAGCTGTGATGCCCCACGTCATCGGGGTCATCCGCGGGCCTTGACGTGGTCTGCTCCGCCTGGCGAGTATGTGGATGAACTTCTACCACCCGGCGTCGTAGGCGGGAGTCGAGGAGGTTGTCGTGGACTTCGAGGATGCCACGCAGGGCGTGGGAGGACGCGTTTCCACGGCTGAGACGCTACGGCTCACCTTCCGGGTACGCGGCGGGCAGGTCGAGCTCGTCGGCCAGGAACGGGTCGACATGATCGCGCCGCAGCCGCCGAGCGAGCCCCTGCACGCGGGCGAGCACGGCGGCTTCTGGACGGAGCTGAAGGACGCGGGGGACCGGACCCTCGCCCAGCGGGTGGTGGCCGCGCCCGTGATCGCCTCGGTCGAGGTGTTCACGCCCGAGGGCACCATCGAACGCAGGTTCGGGCCCGTCGAGGACCAGGTCTTCGAAGTGCTGCTCCCGGCCGTGCCTGACGCCACCTCGGTGACGCTCGTGGGGGAGACGGCCGCCGCCACCCTCGCGGATGAGGAGGGCCGCGAGCATCTGGAGGACGAGGACGTGGGAACCCGCGAGCTTGCGCGGTTCGACCTGGCGCCCGAAGTCCGGGGAGAGCAGTCGTGACGACCGCCGACGGACGGGTGATCGGGACCACCAAGGTCGTCGACAACGGACCCGACAGCAGCCGGTGGAACCTGGTGATCGTCGGTGACGGCTACCGGGAGACAGAACTGGCCACCTACCGGACCGACGTGACGAACTTGATCGACCGCTTCCGCAACACCGCCCCGCTGGGCGACCTGTTCGCGGGGGTCAACGTGCACCGTGTGGAGGTCGCCTCGACGGAGAGCGGCGCCGACGACCCCACCGAGTGCGGCGGTACCGGTGCCACCCGGCGAACCTTCTTCGACGCCACCTACTGCAGCGTCGGCCCCGGCGGAGTGCGGCTCGAGCGCCTGCTGACGGTCAACAACGGGCTGGCGTTGTCGACCGCGTCTGCGCAGGTGCCCCGCCGGCACCAGGTACTGTGCATCGTCAACTCGAGCAAGTACGGCGGGGCCGGCGGTGCCGTCGCGACCACCTCGACGCACGCCTCAGCCGCTGAGATCGCCATCCACGAGATCGGGCACAGCGCCTTCGGGCTGGCCGACGAGTACGGCGGCGACGGCACCGGGACCCCGGTCGGCGAGCCGCCACAGCCCAACGTCACGCGAAACACCAACCGGACCACCAACAAGTGGCGCGCGCTGGTGGCCGCGACCACACCCATGCCATCGCAGTGCACGCCCGGCTGCACCAGTTCGACGTGCACCCCACCAGCGTCACCGCCGCCGGCCCGTGCGGTCGGGACCTATGAGGGCGGCATCTACTCCGACTGCAACACCTACCGGCCGTTGCCGGACTGCATGATGCGCACGCTCGGCCAGCCGTTCTGCCCGGTCTGCGCGCGAGCCATCCGTCAGGTACTCACGCCGTTCCAGCCGCCCATCGCAGCCGACGACTGCCTGCC
>CAYVGE010000149.1:7235-9926 GCA_964450395.1 uncultured Actinomycetota bacterium | reverse complement strand
TACACAGGCTCGTGCTCGAGCACCAGCAGGGTGTCACCGATCGCGTCCGCCTCCCGGCGGGCGACCACCTCGGCCTGCAGCGCCAGGCCCTGCTCGTAGTCGACGCGTCCGCAGTCGACGACGAGCAGGCCGCCCGGCGCGTCACGAGATGCCGAGCTCGCCCTCCCAGTCATGGGTCTCGACGACCTCCTTGACGTCGGTCACGAAGCGCGCCGCGTCGGCGCCGTCCAGGATCTGGTGGTCGTAGGTGACGCACAGGTACACCAGGTCGCGGATCGCGATCGTGTCGCCGAGGCCGTCGTTGACGACCTTCGGGCGCTTCTGGATCGCGCCGGTGCCCATGATGGCGACCTCGGGGTAGTTGAGGATCGGCGTGTCGATCAGCACCCCACGGCTGCCGGTGTTGGTCACCGTGAACGTGCCGCCCTGGATGTCGCTCATCTCCAGCTGACCCTTGCCGCGGGCCTTGCCGGCGACCTCGGCGATGTTGCGGGCGAGCGCCGCGAGCGTCAGGTCGTCGGCGTTCTTGACGTTGGGGACCAGCAGGCCCTTCTCGGTGTCGACCGCGATGCCCAGGTTCACGTAGTCGCGGTACAGCACCTCGCCGGCGTCCCAGTCGACCTTGGCGTTGACGGTCGGGTGCCGCCTGATCGCCAGGATCGCGGCGCGCGCGAGGAACGCGAAGGGCGACAGCGAGGCGCCCTCGCGTTGCTTGAACGCGTCCTTGTGCTTGGCCCGCAGCGCCATGATCGCGGTGACGTCGGCCTCCTGGACGGTCGTCAGCTGCGCCGTGTTGGTCAGTGACTCCTGCATCTTGGCCGCGATGCGCTGGCGCACGCGGCTGAGCTTCTCGACCCGCTCGCGCTCGCCGGCCTCGAAGCCGTCGGAGGGCTGCTCGCCGCCACCTCGTGACTCGCCGGCCGTCGGCTGCGGCTGGCGCTCCTTCGCCGCGCCGGTGTCCGGCTCGGCTTCGCCCCCACCGTCGCCCTTCGACGAGATGGCCGCCTCGACGTCGTCACGGGTGATGCGCCCGCCCTGCCCCGAGCCCGAGATCTGGGACGGGTCCAGGTCGTGCTCGGCGACCATGCGCCGCACGATCGGCGACATCAGCGCGTCGCCCCCGGCCACGCCACCGTTGGACGAGCCGTCGCCGGACGGCTGGCCGCCACCCTCATCCTCGCCGGCGCGGTACTCGTCGACTTCGGTGTCGGTCTCGGCGTCCTCCGCGTCGGCGCCCGTGTCCTGGGCCGTGTCGGCCTCGCCGCCGCTGGCGCCGCCACCGCCGGAGCCGATGATGGCGACGACGGTGCCGACCTCGACGGTCTCGTCGACGTCGACCTTGATCTCCTTGAGGACGCCGCTGGCGGGGGAGGGGACCTCGGTGTCGATCTTGTCCGACGACAGCTCGAACAGCGGGTCGTCCTCGTTGACCTCGTCGCCGACCTCGACCAGCCACTCGGTGATCGTGCCCTCGGTGACCGACTCGCCCAGCTCGGGCAGCGTCACCTCGACGTCCTCGCCACCGTCGTCCGACGACGCCTCGGCCTGGTCCCCGCCACCCTCGTCGGCCGCCTCGACCTGTTCCTGCTCGCCGTCGCCGCCGGCCTCCTCGGCCTGCTCGGCCTCCTCGTCGGCGCTCTCGTCGGTGTCGCCACCGCCGGCGTCCTCGTCGGCGTCGCCGATGATGGCGACGACGGTGCCGACCTCGACGGTCTCGTCGACGTCGACCTTGATCTCCTTGAGGACGCCGCTGGCGGGGGAGGGGACCTCGGTGTCGATCTTGTCCGACGACAGCTCGAACAGCGGGTCGTCCTCGTTGACCTCGTCGCCGACCTCGACCAGCCACTCGGTGATCGTGCCCTCGGTGACTGACTCCCCGAGCTCCGGCAGGGTGACTTCAGTGGCCACGGCTGTGCTCCTTTGACTTCGCGGTCGGCTCGTTCGCGGTCGGCGTGGTCATGACGTGCGCGTGCTCACCCGTGCAGGGCCATCCCACCGAACGCCAGGTGCGCTTCACCGATGGCCTCCGACAGGGTCGGGTGGGGATGGATGAACTGCCCGACCTCCATCGGCAGGGCCTCCCAGTTGTAGATCATCTGTCCCTCGGCGATCATGTCGGTCGCCCGTGGCCCGACGATGTGGATGCCGAGCACACGGCCCCCGTCGGACTCGGCGATGACCTTCACCTGGCCCCCCTCCCGCATCATCATCGCGCGGGCGTTGTGGGAGTAGGGGAAGGTCTGGACCTCGTAGCTGATGCCCTGCTCGTCGAGCTCCTGCTGGTTCCAGCCGACGCTGGCGACCTCCGGGTGGCAGTAGGTGACGCGCGGGACGCCCTTGTAGTCGATGGGCGCCGCGCTGCGACCCGCCGCGAGCTGCGCGACGAGCTTGCCCTCCTGGAACGACGAGTGCGCCAGCCCGAGCGTGTACAGCGGCAGGATGTCGCCGACCGCGTACAGCTTGTCGGGGCCGGGGCGGCAGTACTCGTCGACCTCGACGTAGCCGCCGTCGAGCGAGACCCCGGCGTCCTCGAAGCCGACGCCGTCCGTCCGGGGCCTGCGGCCGATCGCGACCATCAGCGTGTCGCCCTCGATCTGCGACTGCTCGCCCTTGGCGTTCTCGACGGTGGCACGCAGCCCGCCCTCGCCCCGCTCGACCTTGACCAGCTTCGTCTTGACCTGCACGTCCATG
>CAYVGE010000149.1:0-7225 GCA_964450395.1 uncultured Actinomycetota bacterium | reverse complement strand
TCCATGCCGCGGCGCTTGAGCAGCTTGGCGAGCGCCTTCTGGGTGTCGACGTCCTCGTTGGGCCCCACGTTGTCGAGCATCTCGACGATGGTCACGTCTGCGCCGAAGGCGTTCCAGACCGTGGCGAACTCGACGCCGATGGCGCCGGCGCCCAGCACGATGGGCGCCTCGGGCACCCGGTCCATGTAGAGCGCGTGGTCGGAGTTGATCACGACCTCGCCGTCGGTCTCGGCGCCCTCGACCGGCACGTCGCGGGGCGTGGAGCCGGTCGCCAGGACCATGCCCTGGGAGGCTGAGATGGACCGCTCGCCCTCCTCGGTGTCGACGACCACGGTGGTGGCGTCCTTCAGGCGCCCGTCGCCGATGACGGTCTCGACACCGCGGCTCTTGAGCGTGGCCTGCAGCCCCTTCCAGTTCGCGTCCACGATCCCGTTCTTGTACTCGTGGAGCGCTGAGAGCTCGACGGACTCGTAGGTCGCGTTGATCCCGTAGTCCCCGGAGTGCTGCGCGTGCTCGGCCACCTCGGCGGCCTGCAGCATCGCCTTGGTCGGGATGCACCCCCAGTGCAGGCAGGTCCCGCCGACCTTCTCGCGCTCGACCAGCGTCACCTCCATCCCGAGGTTCGCGGCGAACAGGGCGGTCGAGTACCCGCCAGTTCCTCCTCCGAGCACGACCAGCTCGGTGGTCTCCGACATTTGTTGCTCCTCGCCTCGCGTGACGGCGGCACCGGGCATGATCTTAGCCAGGGATCAGGTGCTTTAGGCTCACGGATTTGTAAGGATCGCGGCGCCCGTCCCGCGCGGATCGCCCGCACCGCCGGCGCGGTCGGGCGGCTCTGCGTCGGGTCGCGGACCTCGCGCGGTCGTCACCACGGACGAAGGATCAGCCATGCCCGCCGACGTCGGCGCCCCCCAGTCGCCACTGGCCGACCGCCACCGCGGCCTGGGCGCCAGGATGACCACCTTCGCCGGGTGGGAGATGCCGTTGGACTACGGCAGCGTCGTGGCCGAGCACGACGCCGTGCGGACCGCCTGTGGCGTGTTCGACCTGTCACACCTCGGCATGTTCACCGTCACCGGCGACGACGCCGTGCCCGCGCTGCAGCACGCCTTCACGAACGACGTCGCGCAGCTCGAGGTCGGGCGCGCGCACTACACGCTGTGCTGCGACGCGGCCGGCGGCGTCGTCGACGACCTGCTCGTCTACCGCCTGCCGTGGGGCCACCTGGTCGTCTGCAACGCGGCGAACGTCGACGCGGTGCGCGCCGCGGTGCTCGAGGGTCCGTGGGACCCGACGGTCGTCGACCGCAACGGTGACTACGCCTGCATCGCGGTGCAGGGCCCGTCGTCGCCGAGCGTGGCGCTGGCCGCCGGGCTCGAGGTGCACGGCATGGCGTTCCTGGACTGCCACCAGATCGGGGTGCCGTCGCCCGGGCCGACCGCGAGCGCGGACGACCGGGACGGCCTCGGGGAGGGGATGCTGGCGCGCAGCGGCTACACCGGCGAGCGCGGCTACGAGATCGTCGTGCCCGCGGCACGCGCCGGCGACCTGTGGGACCGGTTGCTGGCCGTCGAGGGGGCCGCGCCGGCCGGGTTGGGCGCCCGCGACCTGCTGCGGCTCGAGATGGGCTACCCGCTGCACGGCCACGAGCTGCACACGGGCGTCACCCCCGCCGAGGCCGGCGTGTGGTTCGCCGTCGCGGCCGACACCGACTTCCGGGGCGCCGACGCGGTTCGCAAGGCCAAGGAGGAACCACGCGAGCGCCGGCTGCGGGGCCTGCGCGCGACGGGCCGCGGGGTGCCGCGCGCCGGGCAGGACGTGCTGGCCGGCGACCGCGTCGTCGGGCGCACCACCAGTGGTTCGTTCTCGCCGACGCTGGGCGCCGGCATCGCGCTCGCGTTCCTCGACGCGGACGTCGCGCTGGACGCCGAGGTCGAGATCGACGTGCGCGGCCGCCGGTTGGCCGCCACCGTGGTGCGCCCGCCATTCGTCGACGCCGACCCCCGTGACTGACGCCGTGCGGGTCGTCATCGCACCGGACAAGTTCGCCGGCACCATGTCGGCCGCCGAGGTCGCCGAGGCCATCGCGGAGGGCTGGCGGTCGCAGCGGCCCGACGACGACCTGGTCGTCGTCCCCATGGCCGATGGCGGCGCCGGCACCCTCGACGTGGTGGGTGCGGCGGTCCCGGCGGCGCGGGTCGAACGGGTCGAGGTCGCCGACGCGCGCGCTCGCGCGCGCAGCGGGCGGTTCCTGGTCCTGCCCGACGGCCAGGTGCTGCTGGAGGCCGCCGAGGCGTGTGGGCTGGCCTGGCTCGACGAGGCCGACCGTGACCCCAGGCGCGCGACCAGCTACGGCGTCGGCCAACTGCTGCTGGCCGCCCAGCGCCTGGCGCCGTCCCGGATCCTGATCGGGCTGGGCGGCAGCGCCACGAGCGACGGCGGTGGCGGCATGGCCACGGCGCTGGGGCACCGCCTGCTGCGGGCCGACGGCAACGGGCTGAAGGTCGGCGCCGAGCACCTGCCCGACCTCGACCGCATCGTGCCGGCCGACGTCGAGCTCGCACCGGTCACCGTGGTCAGCGACGTCACCAACCCGCTGCTGGGGCCCGACGGCGCGGTCGCGGTGTTCGCCCCCCAGAAGGGCGCGGCCGACGACGACCTGCCGGTGCTCGAGGCGGCCGTCGCGCACTTCGCCGACGTCGTCGAGCGCGACCTGCCCGGCGGGCCGTGGCGCGAGCTGCCCGGTGCGGGCGCCGCCGGTGGCCTGGGCTTCGCCCTCCTGGCGTTCTGCGGCGCGACCATGGCCAACGGCGCCGAGGCCGTCGCCGACCTGACCGGGTTCAGCGACGCCGTCGGCACCGCCGACGTGGTGCTGGCGGGCGAGGGCAAGCTCGACGACCAGACGCTGTCGGGCAAGACGCCGGCGTTCGTGGCGGGGCGCGCGCGGGATGCCGGCGCGCGCGTGCTCGCGATCGCGGGGCAGGTGGCCGGCCGCGGCGCGGAGCTGTTCGACGACGTGGGCGTGCTGGGCCGCGAGGGCTTCGATCGGCCGGTCGAGCTGACCCGCGCGCGCGCCGCGGAGCTGGCCGCGGCCGTCTGACCCCCGCTACTCGGCGACGTCGACCGGCTCGGCGCCGGTGGCGCGCACCAGGTCGCCGGGCGCGATCGGGAACACCGCGTGCGGCGTGCCGGCCGCGGCCCACACCCGGTCGTGGACGAGCAGGTCGCGGTCGATCAGCATGGGCAGCGGCGCGGGGTGGCCGAACGGCGAGACCCCGCCGACCGGGTACGAGGTGGCCGCCCGAGCGGCGTCGGCATCGCAGCGCGTCACCCCCGAGCGACCCGTCGCGGCCTCGACCTTGCCGTAGCTGACCCGGTTCCCGCCGCTGGCCATCACCATCAGCGGGCCGGCATCGGAGTCGAGCACCAGCGACTTCACGATCGCGCCCACGGGCGCGCCAACCGCGTCGGCGGCCTGCCGGGCGGTCCGCGTGCCCTGCGGGAAGTGGTGGATGACGAGCTCGAGCCCGAGCTCGCGCGCCGCGGCGACGGCACGGACGACGTTGCGGTGCAGCTGCTCGGCCATGGCGCGCAAGCCTAGCCGGGGCTGCCGCCCCTCCGCGGACCTGCCGGTGCCCGGTGGTCGCGCACGACATGGGCAGCCCGGGCCGGGCACCTGGGCAGCCGCTGCCGAGGGGGCGGTCGCGCCGGCTGCCTAGGGTCACCTGCACCGGGCGGCGACCGCGTCCGGCCCACAGGAGCCATCGCCATGCAGACCGACCCCACCACCATCGTCCTGCGGCCCATGCAGCACGGCGAGGTCGACACCGTCGAGGCCGTCTTCGAGGGCATGTCGTCCTACAGCCGCCACCTGCGGTTCCACGGCCCCCGGCCCCGGCTGACCGGACCCATGCGGCGCGCGCTGACCGACGTGGACGGCGAGCGCCACGTCGCGGTCGTCGCCGACGTCGTCACCGACGGTCGTCGCCACCCGATCGGGATCGGCCGCCTGATCACCACCGGCGACGGCACCGCCGAGGTCGCGTTCGCGGTCGTGGACCGCTGGCACGGGCTGGGCGTGGGCCGCCGCCTGCTGACGGCACTGGTGCACCGCGCCACCGAGCTCGGCCACCGCCGCCTGACCGCCTACGTGATGCTGGAGAACCTCGCCGCCGTCCGGCTGCTGCGGTCGGTCTTCGACGACGTCGAGGTCATCCGCGACGGCATGACCCTGGAGCTGACCGCGCCCGTGCCGACGCCGGCGCCGGCGGTCACCGGCCTGGCCGCCTGACCTTGAGCCTGCTGTCGGGCCCGCAGGCCCGGCGTGGCGCCACGCCGGGCCCGCTGTCCGCGCGGGTGGGGGCTAGACTGGCGGCTGCGACTGATCCGTCGATGGCCGAAAGGTCGATGCAGCTGATGAGCGACGCAACCGCCACCCCCACGAGCGTGGACGATCAGGTCATCAACCTGACCGAGGGCGCTGCCACCAAGGTCCGCGAGCTGATGGACCGCGAGGAGTCCCCGGACGCCATCGCGCTGCGGATCGCCGTCCAGCCGGGCGGCTGCTCGGGCATGCGCTACGCGCTGTTCTTCGACGACCGCCAGCTCGACGGCGACAAGGTCTCCGACGTGCACGGCGTGCCGGTCCGCATCGACAAGATGTCGGCGCCGTACCTGCGCGACACCACGATCGACTGGGTCGACAGCCTGCAGGGCGCCGGCTTCTCGATCGAGAACCCCAACGCGCAGAACACCTGCGCCTGCGGCGACAGCTTCCACTAGCAGCGCCGCGCCACACGCCCGGCTGCGCAGCGCAGCGCGGCCGGGCGCTCCCGTGCCCGGATCCCCCGCCGCGGTGCCGCCCCCCGACGCGTGCGCGCCCCGCTGCGGGCAGGTCAGCCGGGGCGGACCGTGAAGCGCCAGCCGCCGCCGTCCTCGACTGCCTCGAGGAGCTCGTGGTGCTTGAGCCGGCACCACACGGGCACGTCGACCCGGGCGTTGGGATCGTCGGCGAGCAGCACGATCACCCCGGCGACGCCGTCCTCGATGGCGCGCGCCAGCTCGAGGACCGGCCGTGGGCAGCGCATGCCACGCGCATCGACCGTGGCCTGTGCCGCCATGCGCATCCTGCCTCGACGTCCGCTGATCCCGGGCGTCGTCCGTGGTCCGCGACGTGTTCACTACTATGGTGACCACGAAACTCGACCACGGCACACCGCTGCCCGGACGTCAGCGGGGCCCGACCGGGGATTCTCCATGACCACCAAGACGGTGCAGCAGCGCGACACCGTGACGATCAGGTACGCCGGCGACTCGGGCGACGGCATGCAGCTGACGGGCAACCGCTTCACGTCGGTCAGCGCCGTGCTCGGCAACGACGTCGCGACCCTGCCGGACTTCCCGGCCGAGATCCGCGCGCCGGCGGGCTCGCTGCCGGGCGTGTCCGGCTTCCAGCTGCACTTCGCCGACCACGACATCCTGACCCCCGGTGACGCGCCCGACGTGCTGGTCGCCATGAACCCGGCCGCGCTCAAGACCAACGTCGACGATCTCGAGCCGGGCGCGACGATCATCGTCAACTCCGACGCGTTCTCGGCGGGCAACCTGCGCAAGGCGCGCTACGACAGCAACCCCCTCGACGACGCGTCGCTGTCGTCGTTCTCCGTCGTCAGCGTGCCGCTGTCGACCCTGACGGTCGGCGCCCTCGAGGACACCGGCCTGGGCAAGAAGGAGAAGGAGCGCGCGAAGAACATGTTCGCGCTCGGGCTGATGTCGTGGATGTTCAGCCGGCCGACCGAGCCGACCATCGAGTGGGTGCGCGCGCGCTTCGCCAGCCAGCCCGAGCTGGCCGACGCCAACATCACCGCACTCAAGGCGGGGTTCGCGTTCGGCGAGACGACGGAGTTGTTCGCCCACAGCTACGAGGTCGCCCCGGCGGAGCTGCCGCCCGGGCGCTACCGCCAGATCACGGGCAACACCGCGATCGCCTACGGCCTGGTCGCCGCTGCCGAGCGTTCCGGGCTGCCGCTCTTCCTCGGCGGCTACCCGATCACCCCGGCCAGCGACGTGCTCCACGAGCTCGCGCGGCTCAAGCACTTCGGGGTCCGGACCTTCCAGGCCGAGGACGAGATCGCCGGCGTCGGCGCGGCGCTGGGGGCGGCTTTCGCGGGCAACCTGGCCGCCACGGTCACGTCGGGGCCCGGCGTCGCGCTGAAGGCCGAGACGATCGGGCTGGCGGTGAGCGTCGAGCTCCCGCTGCTGATCCTCAACATCCAGCGCGGGGGGCCGTCGACGGGCCTGCCGACCAAGACCGAGCAGTCCGACCTGCTCCAGGCGATGTACGGCCGCAACGGCGAGGCGCCGGTGCCGATCGTGGCCGCCGCCACCCCCGGCGACTGCTTCGACGCCGCGATCGAGGCGGCCCGCATCGCGATCACCTACCGCACGCCGGTGTTCGTGCTGTCCGACGGCTACCTGGCCAACGGCGCCGAGCCCTGGCGCATACCCGACGTCGACGATCTGCCCGACCTCCGCGGCGCGGTCGACTTCGCGCGGGGCCCCAACGCCGATGACGGGTTCCTGCCCTTCCTACGCGACCCCGAGACGTTGGCGAGGCCGTGGGCGCCGCCGGGCACCGCGGGCCTCGAGCACCGCATCGGCGGGCTCGAGAAGGCCGACCGCACCGGCAACATCAGCTACGACCCCGACAACCACCACCGGATGACGGAGCTGCGTGCCGCGAAGGTGTCGCGCATCGCCGGGACCATCCCGCCGCTGGAGGTCGACCACGTCGACGACGCGCGGCTGCTGGTGCTCGGGTGGGGCTCGACCTACGGCCCCATCCGTGCGGCCGTGCGGCGCAGCCGCGCCGAGGGTCGCCAGGTCGCCGTCGCGCACCTGCGCCACCTCAACCCGTTCCCCGCCAACCTCGGTGAGGTCCTGCGCAGCTACGACCGCGTGCTCGTGCCCGAGATGAACAGCGGGCAGCTGCAGCACCTGCTGCGCGCCGAGTACCTGGTCGACGTGCACGGCTACCACCGGGTCAGCGGCCTGCCGTTCACCACCGCCGAACTCGTCGACACCATCGCCCACGAGCTGAAGGGCCTGTCGTGACCACCACCCTGCCGCTGACCAAGAAGGACTTCTCCAGCGACCTGGAGGTCCGGTGGTGCCCCGGGTGCGGGGACGACGCGATTCTGGCGAACGTTCAGTGCACCATGCGCGA
>CAYVGE010000148.1:0-10140 GCA_964450395.1 uncultured Actinomycetota bacterium | reverse complement strand
CACCGCGTGTCGATGCCCGACATCGACATCGACTTCGACGAGCGCCGGCGCGGCGAGATGATCCGCTACGCGACCGAGCGCTACGGCGCCGACCACGTCGCCCAGATCATCACGTTCTCGACCATCAAGGCCAAGCAGGCGATCAAGGACGCCTCGCGCGTGCTCGGGTACCCGTACGGGTTCGGCGAGCGGCTGACCAAGATGCTGCCGCCGGCGGTCATGGGCCGCGAGTACCCCCTGGACCAGGCCCGCGAGCTGTCCGCCGAGCTCCGGGAGGCATGGGAGACCGAGGCCGACGCCAAGACGGTGCTCGACACCGCCGCCAGCCTCGAGGGCCTGCGCCGCCAGCACTCGATCCACGCCGCCGGCGTCGTGATCGGCGCCGAGCCGATCACCAACCACGCGCCGGTGCTGCGCGTGGAGGCCGACGGCGAGATCGTCACCCAGTACGACGGCGGCATGGTCGAGTCCATCGGGCTGCTGAAGATGGACTTCCTGGGCCTGCGCAACCTGACGGTCATCACCGACGCCCTGGACCACATCGAGGCCACGACCGGCGAGCGGCTCGAGATCGAGGACCTCAGGCTCGACGACCCGGCGACCTTCACGATGCTGGCCGAGGGCGACACCGACGGCGTGTTCCAGCTCGACTCGACCGGCATGAAGGCACTGGTGCGCAACCTCAAGCCGGACAGGTTCGACGACATCGTCGCGCTCCTGGCCCTGTACCGGCCGGGCCCGATGAAGGCCGACCTGCACAACGAGTACGCCCGGCGCAAGCACGGCAAGTCGCTGATCACCCTGCTGCACGATGACCTCGGCGAGTTCCTCGACACCACCTACGGTCTGCTGATCTACCAGGAGCAGGTGCTCCAGATCGCCCAGAAGCTCGCCGGGTTCACCCTCGGCGAGGCCGACATGCTGCGGCGCGCGATCGGCAAGAAGAAGCGCGCCGAGATGGAGAAGCAGCAGGCCGCGTTCCTGTCGGGGATCGTCGCGCAGGGGTACGAGGAGTCCCTGGGCAAGGAGCTGTGGGACCTCATCGAGGGGTTCGCCGACTACGCGTTCAACAAGTCGCACTCCGCCGGCTACGGGCTGGTCAGCTACCAGACGGCATGGCTCAAGGCCAACCACCCGGTCGAGTACATGGCGGCGCTGCTGACGTCGGTCAAGGGCAACAAGGACCGCCTGCCGCTGTACCTGCACACGTGCCGCATGATGGGACTCGACGTCCTGCAGCCGGACGTCAACGCCAGCCTCATGGACTTCGCCCCCGCGGAGGACGGCAGGATCCGCTTCGGGCTGTCCGCGGTCCGCAACGTCGGCGAGCAGGTCGTCGAGGCGATCGTCGAGGCCCGCCGGCGCAAGGGGAGGTTCACCAGCTTCGCCGACTTCTGCACCAAGGTCGACGCCACGTGCCTGAACCGGCGGACGCTGGAGTCGCTGATCAAGGCCGGGGCCTTCGAGTCGCTCGGCCACCCGCGCAAGGGCCTGCTGCTGTCGTTCGAGCCGATCGCCGACGAGGCGATCGCGCGCAAGCGCGCCGAGGCCGAGGGCCAGTTCTCGCTGTTCGACACCGGCGGTGGCGGCGACGGTGACGACGAGGTCACGCTGATCGACAGCGTGGTCGTCGCCGACGTCGAGTTCGACCGCAGGGAGAAGCTGGCGCACGAGCGTGAGATGCTCGGGCTGTACGTGTCGGACCACCCGCTGCTCGGCATGGAGCGCCTGCTCGCCGAGCTGTCATCGGTCTCGATCGCCGACCTGCTCGAGCACGGCGGCGGTCGCGAGAACGTCCAGGTCGCGGGCATCCTCACCGGGCTGCAGAAGAAGTTCACCCGCAAGGGCGAGCCGTACGTCGTGGGCACGCTCGAGGACCTGCGGGGCAGCATCGACTGCATCTTCTTCCCGAGCGTGTACCAGCAGGCCGTCGAGCTGTTGACCGATGACGCGCTGCTGCGGGTCTCGGGCCGCCTCGACGACGCCGACCCCCCGAAGATCATCGCGTTCGACGTCCTCGCGCCGGACACCTCCGACGCCGACGGACAGCCGCTGGTGCTGCAGGTCGCGCCGCAGCAGTGCACCGACTCGGTCGTCGACCAGCTGCGCACGGTGCTCAGCGACCACCCCGGACCGGTGGAGGTCCACCTGCGCCTCGGGCGCAACGGCCACGCCCGCCCGACCACGCTGCGGCTGCCCGCGGACTACAGCATCTCGCGCAACCCCGGCCTGTTCGCCGAGCTGTCCGAGATCCTCGGCCCCGAGGCCGTCGCGTCGTAGGAGCGTGCGGCGATGCCCGCCCGACGCCGCGCGGCCGCGCGCGGTCGGGGTGGCGGCAACGGGCCGCTGCAGATCGTGGTGGCGGCCGCGTGCTGGGGCACGACGGGGGTGGCCGGCACCACCGGCTGGCCGGTGGTGCCGGTGCGGGGCCGCTGACGGTCGCGTCGGCGCGGACCGTGGTGGCCGCGGTCGTGCTGGGCGCGCTCGCGCTGGTGCTGCGCCGGCGCGGCGGTGCCCGCGGGGGCTCCGTGGCGCTCGGCATCGCCTGCAGCTGCGGATCCGCGCGAACGGCTCGACGCCACCGGCGTCGCGGGCCTCGTGACCGTGCTGCTCGGCATCGCGGTGTCGGCGGTCCCCGCACGGGCGCCGGCGCCGCTAGGCTGCGGCGACATGCTCCCCGCCGCTCTCGCGTCCGGTGACGCCGTCGCGCTCGTCAGCCCGTGCGGTCCCGTGCTCGACCCCCGCCTGCTCGACGGGGCCGTCGAGCTGCTGGGCGGTTGGGGGCTCGACGTGGTCGAGGGCCCGCACGCGCGCACCCGGACCGGGCACCTGGCGGGCCGCGACGACCAGCGCGTGGCCGACCTCAACGCGGCACTGGGCGACCCGCGGGTGCGGGCGGTCTGGTGCACGCGCGGCGGCTACGGCCTGACCCGCATCCTCGACCGCGTCGACTGGGCCGCGCTGGCCGCGGACCCCAAGCTGCTGATCGGGTGCAGCGACGTCTCCGCGCTGCTGACGGCGGCGTGGCGGCGCCTGCGACTCGTCACGGTGCACGGCCACGTCGCGGGCCGGCTGCCGGTGCAGCCGGACGCTGCGCTGGCCCGGCTGCGGGCCGTGCTGTTCGGCCACGACGCACCCGTGGCGCTCGAGGGCGTCACGGTGCACGGCGGTGCGGTGGTCCGCGGTCCGCTCGTCGGGGGCAACCTCACCGTCCTCGCGGCACTGGCCGGCACCGCCGACGCCGTCGATGCACGCGGCTGCGTCCTGCTGCTCGAGGAGGTGGGCGAGGCGCCGTACCGCGTCGACCGCCTCCTCACCCAGCTGCGCGCCAGTGGTGCCCTCGACGGCGTCGTCGGGGTCGTCGTCGGCGCGCCGGTGCGCTGCGACCCCCCACCGGACCGCCCGTCGGCGACGTTCGCCGAGGTCATCGCCGAGCGGCTGGGCGACCTCGGCGCGCCGGTGCTCGGTGGCGTGCGCATCGGCCACATGCCCGACCAGTGCGCGGTCCTGCACGGCGCCGAGGTCACGCTCGACCCGGCGGCGGCGACGCTGACCTGCGCCGCCGCCCTGTCGCGCGGCACCACCGCCGCTACAGATCCAGCGCGCGGACCAGGAACGAGGCCATCTGCGCCCGGTCGACGGCGCGGTCGGGACAGTAGCGGTCGGGACGGCAGCCCCTGGTGATGCCCGCGCGTGCGACCGCCGCGATGCCGGCCGCGTGCGGGTGGTCGGCGGGCACGTCGGCGAAGGCCCCGTCACCCGGCGGCAGGCCCAGCCCGCGGGTCAGCAGCGTCGCCATCTGCCCACGGGTCAGGCTCGCGGCCGGGCAGTAGCGGTCGGGCGTGCAGCCCCGGGTGATGCCGGCGGTCGCGACGGCGGCGATGCCGGTGGCGTGCGGGTGGTCGGCGGGCACGTCGGCGAAGCGCCCGGTGCCGTCGGGCAGGTCGAGCCCGCGGTCGAGGAAGGTGGCGATCTGGCCGCGGTACACACGCCGGGCCGGGCAGTACGTGTCGATCGTGCACCCCGTGGTGATGCCGCTGGCCGCCAGCGCCTCGATCGCCTCGCGGTGCACCGAGTCGGCGATGTCGGTGAACGACGGCGGCACGAGCACCGGCTCGTCGGTGGGCGCCGGGGTCGGCCCGCTCGTGGGATCGTCGGTCGGCTCCCCGGCCGGCGGGGGCACGACGGTGGTCGCTCGGGCGTCGGCGATGGCCGCGTCCGCGTCGACGCGCCCCGCGCCCAGCCCGGCGCCGAGCGGGGTGGCCGTGCCGGTCAGCGCGGCCCGCTGGGCGGCGAGTGGCGCGTCGGGCGCGCCGGCACGGACCAGCGCCGCGACGCCCGAGACGAGCGGTGCCGACGACGAGGTGCCGCAGAAGGTGACCAGGGCGCCGTCGTTGCGGTACGCCGGGTTGCAGCCGGGCGCCGCGATGTCGACCCAGCCACCGTGGTTCGAGTAGTCGGCGCGGGCGGTGCCGTCGAGCGCCGCGACCCCGACCGCGCGGGGGTCGGCGGCGGGCCACTGCCGCGCGGTCGAGCCGTCGTTGCCCGCGCTGGCGACCACCAGCACGCCCGCGTCCTGCGCCTGCTGCAGCGCCATCCGCAGCGCGGTGCTGTCGCCGGGCGCGCCGAGGCTGAGGTTGACGACGTCGGCGCCGTGGTCCACCGCCCAGGCGATCGCCAGCGCCGCATCGGACAGGTAGCCGGCACCGTCGGAGCCGAGCGCCTTGAGCGGCATGATGCGGCAGGTCCAGCAGAGGCCGGCGATGCCACGGCTGTTCGCGGCCGCGCCGATCAGGCTCGCCGCGGCGGTGCCGTGGCCGTTGTCGTCCTCCGGATCGCCGTCGCCGTTGACGAAGTCCCACCCGGCGGTCAGCCGCCCGGCGAAGTCGGCCTGGTCGCTGTCGATGCCCGTGTCGACCACGGCGACGGTCACGGCGGCGCTGCCCGTGGTCAGGTCCCAGGCCGCGTCGGCGTCGATCTCGCGCAGGCCGTCCTGGACGTTCCACGCCGGGTCCGGCGGCGTGCGGTCCGCCCGCACCCGCACGTCGGGCTCGACGGCGACCACGCCCGGCTGGTCGGCGAGTGCCCGCCGCTGGTCGGGGGTCAGCCGCAGTACCGCCGTCCTGCCGCCCAGCGACGACCCCTCGGCGGCCGGATCCACCGCGTGCGCCTGCACCGGGACGCCCGCGCGGGTCAACGCCGCGCCGCGTGCCGCACGGTCGGTGAACGTCGCGACCACCCGGTCGCCGCCGCCGGACCCGCTGCTACCCGGTGCCGCCGTGGCCGCCATCGCACCGGACGCGCCGAGCGCGGTCAGCAGGGTGACGAGGACGGCGGCGGTGGCGCGGGTGCGACGCGGGGGTGGGCTCACGGGTGGTCACCCGACGGCCGCCATGCGGACGGCTTGAGCAGTTCGGGCGTGATTGACGGGTGGGTGCGCCACCGGGGCGCGTGTCGCCTCCTGAGGCGCGCGGCCACCGCCGGGCCGTGCCGCCGGCCACCGGGCGGTCCGACCGTTTGGCGGGCCGTGGCGCGGGCAAGACGTGGCAGACGCCGATCGTGACCGCTGCGTCGTCCGGCGCGGCCGGGCACGGTCCGGCGAGTCCACCGAACCCCGTCGACCGAAGGGTGATCCACCGTGCAGGCGATCGTGCTCCACGAGTACGGCGGCCCGGAGCAGTTGCGCTACGAGGAGGCCGCGGACCCCGGCGTGGGTCCGGACGGCGTGCTGGTCGAGGTGCGCGCCGCGGGCGTGAACCCCGTCGACTGGAAGGTCCGCGAGGGCCACCTCGACGGTGTCTTCCCGTCGCACCTGCCGATGGTCCCAGGCTGGGACGTGGCGGGCGTGGTCCGGCAGGTCGGTCCGGCCGTCCAGGAGTTCGTCCCAGGTGACGAGGTCGTCGGCTACGTGCGCAAGGACCACATTCGTGACGGCACGTACGCCGAGTTCGTCCGCGGGACCCCGCGCCACTTCGCGCCCAAGCCGTCGAACGTCGACTTCGCCACGGCCGCCGGACTGCCGCTGGCCGGGCTGACCGCCGTCCAGTCGCTGCGACGCGCCGGCGTCGGCGAGGGCGACACCGTCCTGGTGCACGCCGCGGCCGGGGGCGTCGGCTCGTTCGCCGTGCAGTGGGCCCAGATCCTGGGCGCCACGGTCGTCGGCACCGCCAGCGAAGCCAACCACGACTATCTGCGCGGGCTGGGCGCCACGCCGGTCACCTACGGCGACGGCCTGGTCGAGCGGGTGCGCCAGGCCGCGCCCCACGGCATCACCGCGTCGGTCGACTACATCGGCGCGGAGGACGCCTTCGCCGCGTCGGCCGCGCTGGTCGACGACGCCCGCCGGATCGTGTCGAACGTCGACCCGCAGGCCGTGACGGACGTGGGCGGGCGCTACTCGTTCGTGCGGCCGCAGGCCGATGACCTGGCCGCGCTGTCCCGCGAGGTCGACGCCGGCGCCCTCCGCATCGAGGTGCAGCAGGTCTTCCCGCTGTCGGACGCGGCCAAGGCGCACGAGGTCAGCCAGGGCGGCCACGTCCGCGGCAAGCTCGTCCTCGAGGTCTGAAGCCTCGGGTGACGGCGGGCGGTCGGGGTGGGCGGCGGATGTCGCAGCCGGCGCGCGGGAGGGTCAGCGGCCGGACGCCGCCCGCGCGTCGCAGCCGGCCAGGTGGTCGTTGACCATCCCGACGGCCTGCATCATCGCGTAGCACGTGGTCGGGCCCACGAACCGGAAGCCGCGGCGCTTGAGCTCCGTCGCCATGGCCCTGGAGGCGGGCGTCACGGCGGGCACGTCGTCGAGGCGCTCGGGCGCGGGTCGTGGCTCGTCCGGCGCGAAGGACCACAGCAGCTCGTGCAGCGGCTCGCCGACGGCGCGCAGGTCGAGCACGGCCGCGGCGTTCGCGATCGTCGCGTCGACCTTGGCACGGTTGCGCACGATGCCGGCGTCGGCGAGCAGGCGTTCGCGGTCGGCGTCGCCGAACGCCGCGACGCGCCCGGGGTCGAACCCGGCGAACGCGGCGCGGAACGCCGGCCGCTTGCGCAGGATCGTGAGCCACGACAGCCCCGACTGGAACGCCTCGAGCGACAGCCGTTCGAACAGCCCGCGCTCGTCGGTGACCGGTCGCCCCCACTCATCGTCGTGGTAGGCGGCGTAGAGCCCGCTGCCGGTGGCCCAGGGACACCGCGCGACGCCGTCGTCGCCGGTGACCGTCCCGCTCACTGCTGGGCGTGCGACGTGGGCGACCGGCCGTCCTCGCCGGCCGTCGTCGCGTCCGGCCCCTCGGCGGCGTCGCGGTCCTCCGGCGGCTCGGCGGCCGAGCCCGGTGCGCGGTCCACGGCGGTGCCCGGCGGCCCGGTCGTGTCCCCGGACGCGGCCGGGCCGACGGTGTCGACCGGCGTGCCCACCACGCGGTCGGGGCCGCGGCGCTGCCACCAGCGCAGGCCGGCCAGTCCGGCCAGGAACACCAGCAGCGCGATCCAGTTGTTGCGCGACAGCCCGAGCAGGCGGAACGTCGTGTCGGTGCGCAGCAGCTCGACGCAGAAGCGGATGGCCCCGTAGCCGGCCAGGTACGCGAAGAGCACCGAGCCCTGCTTCAGGCGCGTCCGCGACGTGAGCCAGAGCAGCACGCCGACCAGGACGAGGTTCAGCACCGACTCGTAAAGGAACGTCGGGTGGAAGGTCGCGAAGTCCTGGTAGGGGGCGACGCGGTACGCCGGCTCGACCTCCAGCGCCCACGGCACGGTCGTCGGCGTGCCGTACAGCTCCTGGTTGAAGTAGTTGCCCCACCGGCCGACGGCCTGGGCGAGCGGCAGGCCGGGGATGATGGCGTCGATCGCGGCCGGCAGGTACATCCCCAGCCGCCGCGCCTGCCAGATGCCGACGGCGATGCCGACGGTCAGTCCACCGAAGACGGCCAGCCCGCCCTCCCAGAGGAACAGGACGGCCCACGGCCGCTCCACGAACGTGCCGGCGTGGGTGATCACATAACCCAACCGGCCGCCGAGCAGCCCCGCGAGGACCGCGACGAACCCCACGCGGTCGACGAGGTCGGGGTCACCGCCCAGCGCGGCCCAGCGGCGGCGTCCCAGCGCGATGGCCAGCAGCGCGCCGATGCCGATCAGCACCCCGTAGTAGTGGATCGACAGGGGGCCGAGCGTGATCAGCTGCCCGGGCGGTGGGGGGATGGTGGCAACAGGCGTCATCGCCACCAGACGCTACCGCCTCCGGGGACGCCACGACGACGGACGACCGTCCCTGCGACCATCCCGCGCACGGGCACCGGTCGTGGCACCCTGCGGGACCAGCGGCGCCACGACGCGTCCGCCCGGTCAGTTCAGCGTGGCGCCCGCGGGGCCCTGGGGTCGCAGCACGGTGATGTGGCCCAGGCGCCGCAGCAGCCCGTGCTCGCGCCGCAGCAGGCGCATGGTCCTCTGGAGGCGCTCGGCCAGCGAGTCGATCTCGAGCAGCTGCTGCTGCTCGGACAGCTGCAGCTCGGCGGCACAGGCCGCGAGCCACGCCAGCGCGGCGCCGTTCGACGGCAGGCGCCCCGCGAGGGTCTCGCCGGCGCCGACGTCCTCGAGGTAGGACTCGAGCTGGGAGCGCAACGCCAGCACGAACGGCGCGAGCCCGCCGTCGGCCGGCTCCTCGTCGAGCAGGTCGACGTCCGCACGCAGATACGAGCCCTCGTAGTGGTGCAGCTTGGTGATGCGGAAGCGCTCGGCGCCGCGGGTGACGATGTTGGCCCGACCGTCGTCGAGGCGTTCGACCCGGACGATCTCGGCGACCGTGCCGACGGTGTAGACGTCGGCGTCGTCGCGTGCCTCGCGACCGTGGCGGATGGCGACGACGCCGAAGCGGCGGTCGCGGGCCAGGCAGTCGTCCAACAGCTGGCGGTACCGCGGCTCGAAGATGTGGAGCGGCAGCGGTCGACCGGGGAACAGCACCACGTGCAGGGGGAACAGCGGGAGCTCCTGGCTCACCATGTCCGTCCTGCGCCCTCAGGCTGCGCCATGACCAAAGGCTAACCGTCGGACGGGGGTCTCGCCGCTGCCCACGCTAGGCTTCCGCGCGAGATGTTGACGCGAGTAGACGTACGGGGCGAGTCCGGGGACCTGGTCCGGTTCGTCCGCCGGCCCGACGACGAGGCGGCGACCGAGGTCCGCGACAGCGTCGCCGACAGCGTGGCGGCGGTGCGCGAGCGTGGTGACGCCGCGGTCGCCGAGCTGACCGCCCGCTTCGACGGGTGGCGGGGCGATGCCTGGGAGGTGCCCGCCGGCGAGCGCGCACAGGCACTCGACGACCTCGACCCCGGTCTCCGCGCGGCCCTGGAGCGTGCTGCCGAGCAGGTCCGCTGGTTCCACCGGCGGGCGCTGCCGCAGGACTGGATCGCCGACCACGACGGCGCCCGCCTCGGCCTGCTGTACCGCCCCCTGCGCCGGGTGGGCGTGTACGTGCCCGGCGGTCTGGGTGCCTACCCGTCGACCGTCCTGATGACGGTGGTGCCCGCGCGGGTCGCCGGCGTCGACGAGGTCGTCCTGTGCACCCCGCCGGGCGCGGACGGTGCCGTCAACCGGACGATCCTCGCCGCCGCCGAGATCGCGGGTGCCGACCGGGTGCTGCGGATCGGCGGGGCACAGGCGGTCGCGGCGATGGCCCACGGCACCGCGACGGTGCCGCGGTGCGACAAGGTGGTCGGGCCCGGCAACGCCTACGTCGCCGAGGCGAAGATGCAGGTCGCCGCCGCCGGCGTGTGCGGCATCGACTCCCAGGCCGGGACGACCGAGGTCGCGATCATCGCCGACGGCACCGCCGACCCGCGGCTGCTGGCCGCCGACCTCGTCGCCCAGGCCGAGCACGATCCGCGTGCGGTCTGCCTGCTGATCACCCCGGACGGGGCACTGATCGACCGGACGCTCGAGGCGCTGGACACCGCGGTCGCGGCCACGCGCCACCGCGAGCGGGTCCGCACGGCGCTGACCGGGCGGGGGCTGGCCCTGCTCGTCCGCGACCTCGACCAGGCGGTCGAGGCCGCCGACGCGTTCGCCGCCGAGCACCTCGAGGTGCAGACGGCCGACGCGGCGCAGGTCGCGGGTCGCGTGCGCACCGCCGGCGCCATCTTCGTGGGTCGCGACACCCCCGTG
>CAYVGE010000147.1:5174-10177 GCA_964450395.1 uncultured Actinomycetota bacterium | reverse complement strand
AACACGCTCGTGCTGCAGGCCGACGAGCCGGGCGAGCACACCAGCCGGTGCGCCGAGTTCTGCGGGCTCGAGCACACGACCATGCAGTTGACGGTCGTCGCCGAGCCCGCCGAGCTCTTCGACGCCTGGGTCGCCGAGCAGCGACCGACCGCGGCCGTGCCGGCCGGTCACGGACAGCAGGACCCGGTCGCCCGCCTGGAGGCCGGACGATGAGCGACGCGCCCGACGATCTGGGGGTCGGCCGGTCGACGCCGATGGCGCAGCGGACCGGGACGCACGAGGAGCTCGACCGGCTGTGGGCCGACCCGCCCGGCCTGTGGGGACAGCTGACCGCGGTGCAGAACGACAACATCGGTCTGCGCCTGATGCTGACCGGGTTCTTTTTCCTCATCCTCGGCGGCAGCTTCGACTCGTTCGTCATGCGGATCCAGCTCGCGTTCCCCGAGCAGCAGCTGATCAGCCCGCAGCTGTACAACGAGCTGTTCACCAACCACGGGTCGGTCACGATGTTCCTCGTGATCCTGCCGATCTTCGAGGGCTTCGCGATCCTGATCCTGCCGTTGATCCTGGGGACGCGGGAGATGCCGTTCCCCCGGCTCGGCGCGCTGGGCTACTGGACGTTCCTGCTGGGTGGGCTGCTGTACTACAGCAGCGCGCTGTTCCAGCTGGTCCCCGATGCCGGGTGGTTCGCCTACACCCCGCTCAGCGGTCCCGAGTTCTCACCGGACAAGGCGATCGACTTCTGGATCATCGGGCTGACCGTCGCCGAGATCGGCGCCATCGCGGCCGCCATGGAGATCATCATCGGCGTGCTCAAGATGCGCGCGCCCGGGATGACGCTGACGCGCATGCCCCTGTTCGCGTGGGCGTTGCTGGTGATGGCGTTCATGATCCTGTTCGGGTTCACCCCGCTGATCGTCGGCGACCTGCTGCTGGAGCTCGACCGCGGCTTCGGCACCCAGTTCTTCGACGTCAGCCGCGGCGGCAGCTCCCTGCTGTGGCAGCACATCTTCTGGATCTTCGGGCACCCCGAGGTGTACATCCAGTTCGTGCCGGCGACCGGCGTCGTGTCGATGATCGTGCCGGCGCTCACGCAGCGCCGGATCGCCGGCTACACGTGGATCGTCGGCTCGTTCGTCGCCATCGGGTTCCTGTCGTTCGGTCTGTGGGCCCACCACATGTTCGCCGTGGGCCTCGACCCGTTGATCCTGAGCTTCTTCTCGGGGGCCAGCATGGCCATCGGCATCCCCGCCGCCGTGCAGATCGTCGCGTGGGTGTCGACGATCTGGCTTGGCAGGCCACGGTGGAAGACGCCGTTCTACTTCGTCGTCGGCTTCCTGGTGATCTTCGTCATCGGCGGGATCACCGGCATCATGACGGCCGCCGTGCCCTTCGACCTGCAGGCCCACGACAGCTACTTCATCGTCGGGCACCTCCACTACGTCCTGATCGGCGGCGTGGCGTTCCCGATCTTCGCGGGGGTCTACTACTGGTTCCCCAAGTTCACGGGCCGGATGCTCAACGAGCGCCTCGGCCGCTGGAACTTCTGGCTGCTGTTCGTCGGGACCAACCTCACGTTCTTCCCGATGCACCAGGTGGGGCTGATGGGCATGCCCCGCCGCGTCTACACCTACGAGGCCGGGCTGGGCTGGGACATCCACAACCTCCTGTCGACGATCGGCGTGTTCGTCATCATCCCGGGCATCGCGGTCTTCGTGTGGAACGTGTTCCGCAGCTACCGCTGGGGCGAGGAGGCCGGCGCCAACCCGTGGGGCAGCGACACGCTGGAGTGGGCGGTGCCCTCCCCGCCGGCCGAGCACGGGTGGTCGATGCTGCCGATCGTGCGCAGCCGGCACCCGCTCTGGGACCAGGACGACCTCCACCACGGCCCCGCCGACCTCGAGCGGTTCGTCGACGCGTTGGCGGCGTGGCCGCTGCGGTGGCGCGCCGCCGCGATCGTCGGCACCGCGGACGGACGGCCGCAGGAGGTCTTCCGCGTCGCGGGCCCGTCGCTGTGGCCGCTCGTCGCCTCCCTCGGCATCGTCGTCATCTTCCTCGCCGAGCTCACCAAGCTGCGCTGGGGTGCCGCCGTCGGCGCCGTGGTGGTCGTCGTGTCGGTGATCCGGTGGAACTGGCCCGACCCGGCGCCGATGACCGAGGACGAGGAGGCCGAGTTCGAACGCGACACCGGTGTGCCGGTCAACGCCGCGGGCAGCGTGGTCGTCGCCGCCTGGGGCATGGGGCTGGCCATCCTGTTCGTCGGGATCGCGTTCGCCACGATGCTCCTGGCCTACTTCTACCTGCGGCTCGAGAACCCCGTGTGGCCACCGCCCGGGATCGCGAATCCCGGCCTCGTCGGCGGCGCGGTCGCCGGGGGGTTGATGGCCGCCAGCGGCGTGGCGATCGCCCGCGCACTGGCGCGACTGCGCGGCGACGACCGCCGTGGGTTCCTCGGCGGGCTCGCCGCGACGCTCGTGCTCATGGGCGCCGCCGCCGTCGTCGGGTTCCGCGACGTCGCGAGCATGGGCATCAGCGGCAACGCGCACGCCTACGGCTCGGTCGTCCACACGCTGACCGGCTTCGTGCTGGTCGTGACGGCCGCGGCGTTCATCATGGTCGCGATGACGATGTACTGGGCATGGCACGGCGAGTACACGCGGCGCCGCTACGCGCCAGTCCTCAACGTGGTGCGGTTCCAGGTCGCCGCGGTGGTCGTGTGGCTGATCGGGTTCGGCACGATCTACCTGGGGCCGTACCTCACATGAGCGACGACGACGCACGCGACGGGCAGGCCGGCGGACGCGACGACGGGTCGACGACGTCGCAGCACGGCACGGCCATGGCGGTCGACATCGCCGCGCCCCCGGGAACCCGTCGCGCCCTGACGCTGTTCCTGGCAGGACCCGTCGTGTGGTTCGCCCACTTCATGTTCGTGTACGTCGTCGCCGAGGCCGGCTGCACGGGGGCAGGCATGGGGCTGCGACTGCTCGATCCGCCCGTGCCGACCGTGACCACGCTCGCCGCGACCGCCGTCGCCACGATCGCGTGCGCCGTGATCGCCCGGTGGGAGTACCAGCGCTGGCAGGCTGACCGCCGACCGCTATCCGCTGAGCATGCCGACGTCGTCCCGGAGTCCGACGACCCCCAGATCGGCGGCGCACTGGCCTTCGCCGGCTTCCTGCTGGCCGTGGTGTCGTTGCTGTCGGTGCTGTTCGTCGGCCTGCCGGCCGCCGTGCTGCCGGCATGCTGACCACGCTGCTCGCCCACGCGGGGCAGCCACCGCAACCCCACGACCTGTGGAGCGCGTGGAACCTGTCGCCGCTGCTGCTGACCGGGCTGGTGCTGGCCTGGCTGACCTACCGGCGGGGACGGCCAGCCGGCCGCGGTCGCAACGCCGACAGCCGGCGGGCGCGATGCTTCGCCGGCGCGCTGCTGGCCCTGGCGGTTGCGCTCGTGTCGCCGCTGGACGCGCTCGCCGAAGCGCTGGCGTCCGCGCACATGATCCAGCACGTCGTGCTCATCCTCGTCGCGGCGCCGCTGCTGGCGCTCAGCGCGCCGTCCAGCGCGCTGCTGCGCGGCAGCCCGCTCGCCGTGCGGCGGGCCACCAGCCGCTGGCGCCGACGGCTGCGGCCGGCGGACCGCGGCGTGCGCATGGCCGGCGGCGCCCTCACCGTCTGGCTGCTCCACACGGCAGTCGTGTGGGTGTGGCACGCGTCGGTCCCCTATGACGCCGCCGTCGCGAACCCGTGGCTGCACGTCCTCGAGCACGCCACCTTCCTGGTCACCGGCGTCTGGTTCTGGCGCGTGATCATCGGTGCCCGCGGCGGGGCGACGCGCGTCCCGCCCGGACTCGGCATCCTGCTCGTGTTCGCGATGGCGATGCAGAGCGTGTTCCTCTCGGTGATCATGACCTTCGCCCGCACGCCCTGGTACAGCAGCTACGCGACGACGACGCAGCCGTGGGGGCTGGATCAGCTCGCGGACCAGCAGCTCGCCGGCGTCATCATGTGGGTCCCCGCCGGTGTCATCTACGTGGGGGTCGCGCTGACCCTCCTGGCCCTCTGGCTCCGCGACATCGACCGCGACAGCCAGCCAGCGCAGCATCAGTACTCGGCTGGCCGATGGGCACGCCCCGGCTGACGTCGCTGGACGAGGTTGCGGTACGGTGACCGTGCCGTTGCGGTCGGGTAGCGGTCGGGCGGAAGGAGCGCCGGATGAGCGACTCCCGGCAGGCCCGGACGGACCGTTGGCACCGACTCCGGCGTTGGCTGCCGATCCTCGACTGGCTGCCGTCCTACGAGCGAGCGGGGCTCCGCGGCGACGTGATGGCGGGCGCGATCGTGGCGTCGCTGCTCATCCCGCAGTCGCTGGGGTACGCGGAGATCGCAGGTGTGCCGGTGCAGGTGGGGCTGTACGCCGTGCCGCTCGCACTGGTTGCCTATGCCGTCCTCGGATCCTCTCCACAGCTCATCGTCGGTCCGGCGTCGACCGTGGCGATCGTGTCGGGATCGCTCGTGGCCGACATCGGCGATGGTGATCCGCGACAGGCCATGGCGATCACCGCGGCGCTCGCGGTCGCCACAGGGATCGTGCTGGTGACCCTTGGGCTGCTGCGCCTGGCCTGGATCGCGGAGTTCCTGTCGAAGCCGATCGTGACCGGCTTCGTCTTCGGGCTGACCCTCACGATCATCATCGGCGAGCTTCCGACGTTGCTCGGCATCGACAAGCCTCCCGGTGACCTGCTCGGTGTGCTCGTACGGACGCTGGTCCGCGTCGATCAGACGCAGTTCCTCACCGCCGTCCTCGGCGGCATCGCGCTGCTGGTGCTGTTCGGGGGTGCCCGTCTCGCGCCACGGGTGCCGTGGGGCCTGGTCACCGTCGTGGTCGCGGTCGCGGTGTCGAGCATCGCCGACCTCGGCGGGAGGGGCGTCGCCACCGTCGGGGAGGTGCCCACCGGGCTGCCGCCGTTCGGCATCCCGCTCGTGTCGCCCAGCCGCCTCGGC
>CAYVGE010000147.1:0-5074 GCA_964450395.1 uncultured Actinomycetota bacterium | reverse complement strand
GCCCACCGGGCTGCCGCCGTTCGGCATCCCGCTCGTGTCGCCCAGCCGCCTCGGCGCCATCGCGGTCGGGGGCATCTCACTGGCGCTGGTGGCACTGGCCGAGGGACTCGCCGCCACACGGCTGTTCGCGTCACGCGGTGGCTACCGTGTCGAGACCGAACGCGAGCTCATCGGCATGGGCGGCGCGAACATCGCGTCCGGGCTCTCGGGTGGCCTCGCCGTGGCCGGCAGCCTGTCCAAGACGGCGGCAGCGGCACAGTCCGGTGGCCGCAGCCAGATCACGGGCCTCACCTCTGCCGGGCTGACGTTGATCGTCCTCGTCGCACTCGCACGGTTCTTCGAGGACCTCCCGAGCGCGGTCCTGTCGGCCATCGTCATCGCCGCCGTCTGGAGCCTGATGGACGTCAGCTCCATGCGCCGCTACCGGTTCGTGCGTCCGGCCGACTTCGCGGCGGCGATGGTGGGCGCCGCCGGCGTGGTGCTGTTCGGTCCGCTGCCTGGCCTAGGGATCGCGATCGCCGTGTCGTTGCTCGCGATCATCTACCGGGCCGCATTTCCACACATCGAGGTACTGGGCAAGATCAGCGACGAGAAGGCCGCGTGGGGTCGCATCCGCAAGCACCCCAACCGACTGCCTGTGCCCGGCGTCCTCGTGGCGAGGCTCGATGCGCCGCTGTTCTGGGTCAACGCGACAGCGATCGAGGATCGGCTGCTGGACGAGCTGGACAACTGGCCTGACACGCGCGCGCTCGTCCTCAACCTCGAGGCGACCACACGGTTGGACACGACCACCGCCGATGTC
This sequence comes from uncultured Actinomycetota bacterium, assembly GCA_964450395.1. Taxonomy (GTDB): domain Bacteria; phylum Actinomycetota; class Nitriliruptoria; order Euzebyales; family JAHELV01; genus JAHELV01. The sequence continues at coordinate 4,272 of CAYVGE010000147.1, read as the reverse complement.
CTCATGCACCTGCTGGAGGAGCTGCAGCGCCGCGACGTCGCGCTGTACCTGGCGCGCGTTCTGCACCCGGTCCACGCGGTGCTGACACGCGCCGGCTTCATCGAACGGCTCGGTGACGACCACGTCTGGCACAGCATCTCGCAGGCCGTGCGCGCCGCCCGTCGCGACACTGGTCTGAAGCCCGGTACGAAGACGGCAACGGCGCAGGCGGAGACTGTGCCGACCGCCGGTGCGGCCTCAGACGGCGGCCGCGCCCCGGCCACGGAGCAGGCGGACGGACCGGGTGGTGTCGGGAGCCAGATGCCGCACGACGACGACCGGACGCGTTGATCCCCACTGTCCTGCGGCCTCGTCGCCGCGACCATCGCACGCCGAGGCCGAGCAGACCGGGCACGCGCGCAGCAGACCCCCATCCCGGTGGTCACCGTCGGTCTGCGATGACGTCGGCAATGATCGCGGTGGCCCGGCGCAGGTCGGGGGGCGTCGCCTGGCCGAAGCCGATCACGAGGCCACGGGCCGGCGAGTCGATCGCGTAGCGGCTCAGCGCGACGACCTCGACGCCCCGGTCGTGGAGGTCGTCGACGAGTGCCACGTCGTCCACGCCGTCGTCCAGACGCACGACCGCCTGCATGCCGGCGGCGGCCCCTTCGACACGGTCGTCGAGCCCGGCGTCGGCGAGCCCTTCGAGCAGCGCGTCGCGCCGCTCCTCATACCGCCGCCGGACCTTGCGCAGGTGGCGGTCGTACCGTCCGTCGTCGACGAGCCGTGCCAGCACGAGTTGCTCCACCGTGGCCGGTTGCGAGACCCGCACCTCGTGGGTCGCCACCAGCGGGGCCAACAGCTGATCGGGCACGACGAGCCAGCCCACGCGGACCGACGGCGCGAGCGTCTTGGCGACCGAGCCGAGGTGGATCGTCCGTTCCGGCACGACGCCCTGCACGGCGCCGATCGGCTCGCGGTCGTAGCGGAACTCGGCGTCGTAGTCGTCCTCGAGGATCCAGCCTCCACGACGCCTCGCCCAGTCGGCCAGCGCAGCACGCCGCTCGGCGCTGAGCACGCTGCCCATCGGGTACTGGTGGGCCGGGGTCACGAGCACGGCGTCCGCTTCGGAGCGTTCGAGCGCATCCACCCGCAGGCCCTGGTCATCGACGGGGACCGCCACGATCTCGCCACCGGCGGCGACGACCCTCCGGCGCGGCTCGTAGCCCCCGGGATCCTCGACCGCGATCCGGCGACGGCCGCGTTCGACCAGCATCGCGACCACGCTGCCGAGCCCTGCCGAGAACCCGTTCGTCATCACCATGAGGTCAGAAGCCGCCCGCATCCCACGGACCCGGGCGAGGTAGGAGGCGATTGCCTCGCGGACCCGAGGGTGACCACGGTGGTCGCCGTAGCTGAGATCGCGGTGCGGCAGGTCAGCCAGCACCGCCCTGGTCGCCGCGACCCAGGCGGAACGGGGGAACGACGCCACGTCCGGTCTCGCCGGGCGGAGGTCGAGCGCCGCGATCGGCTGCTGTGGCATCGGCTCACGGGCGCGCGTCGGAGCGGCCGATGGGTGGGTGGCGACCGTGGTGCCGGACCCGCGCCGGGACCGCAGCCAGCCCTCGGCGGTCAGTTGCTCGTAGACCTCCACCACGAGCCCCCGTGACACGCCGAGGTCGGCCGACAGCGTCCGGCTCGACGGCAGCCGGATGCCGGGTTGCAGCACACCGTCGGCGATGGCCCGACGCAGCGCGAGCCGGAGCTGCTCGCCCTTCCGCGGCGACGACGGGTCGATGGTGAGCAGCACCTCACCGGCCGAAGCGGTCCAGTCATGCTGCATCGAAGTGGACCTTTCAACGGGCCAATCCGTGCGTAGCGTAACGCGACGAACTGGGGTGCGCCGCTGAACCGAAAGGACCGTCTCATGATGCTGACCGTGCTGCTCACGGCGCTCGCGCCGGTGGCGTGGGGAACCACGTATCTCGTGACGACCGAGCTGATGCCTGCCGACCGGCCCGTGCTCACCGCGCTCGTGCGCGTGCTGCCGATCGGGATCCTGCTCACAGCGTCGGCGCGGCAGCTCCCGTCCGGGTCGTGGTGGTGGCGCACCGCCGTGCTCGGCGTCCTCAACATCGGCGTCTTCCAGGTGCTGCTGTTCGTCGCGGCCTACCGCCTTCCCGGCGGCGTGGCCGCCACGGCAGGTGCAATCCAGCCCCTGGTGGTCGCAGGGTTGGCGACCGGCCTGCTCGGCGAGCGGTTCCGGCTGCGCACCGCGCTCGCCGGGCTCGGCGGCGTCGTCGGCGTCGGCCTGCTGGTCCTGACACCCGAGGCCGCGCTCGACCCGCTCGGCGTGCTGGCTGCGCTGGCCGGGACGGTGTCGATGGGCACCGGAGTCGTGTTGACCAAGCGCTGGGGCCGCCCGGTCGGCCTGGTCACCGCGACCGGCTGGCAACTCGTCGCGGGCGGGCTGCTGCTCCTGCCGCTGGCATTCGTCCTCGAGGGGCCGCCCCCCATCTTCACGGGCCGCAACTGGTTCGGGGCGGTGTGGCTGGCGACCGCCGGCACAGGGGTGGCCTACAGCCTGTGGTTCCGCGGCATCGAGCGCCTCCCTGTCAGCAGCCTCAGCTTCCTCGGGCTCATGAGCCCGCTCACGGCGACGGTCCTGGGGTGGGTCGTGCTCGACCAGTCCCTCACCGCCGGTCAGCTCGGCGGTGCCGCGCTGATCGCCGCCACGGTGATCTCGACACAGATCCAAGGAGCCCGAGCCCGTCACCGCACGTCGCCCACGTCCCCGTCACACATCCCCACGACACCGAGAGCGCGGGTCCATGCCCTCCCGTAGCCTCACCCTGATGTCTGCGTGGCACCAGTGGCATGACCCTGCAGCTATGCTCGAACGGCTCCTCGCCGCCGTGCTCGAGGTGACCTGATGTGGAGCTACGGCGCGGAGCGCCACCTCACCGCTGCGCCCAGCGCGGTCCGGGGCGCCATCGCGGCACTCGTCGATGACCTCTGGGGCGACCGGAGCCGCCCGGTCCTCGACGACGGGCAGGAGCGCGTCGACGCCGTCGCCGTCGATGCCGGCGCCGAGGAGGTCGACGTGTGGCTCACCTGGCAGATGAGCCCTCGCCCCGACGGCACGTGGCTCGAACTGCGCGTCGACGAACTGGAACGCGGGCCCGACCCGTCCAGCGAGCTGGAGCAGGTTCTCGACATGGTGGCGGCGCGGATCTCGCGGCGCCCCATCGTGTGAGGTGTGCGGGTGCTCCGCTCCTCGGCATCCGCGAGTTCGGGATCAGCGGCGGAACCCGCGACATGGGTGGACGCCGGGTGCTCAGCAGTCGGCAAGCGCCCGCAACGCCTGGCAGACAGCAGCACGCGGGTGCGTCAGGACGCCGACGCGCTCGGTCAGAAATGACCGTCGGATCGGTTGGAGGTTGTCGAACGTCGCGGCGCACTCGTCCGCGAGGCCCTGCGTGACACCCAGAGGGATCTCGGTGGGGATGCCACGCACCGTGCGGGTCACCGGAGCGACGATCACCCATCGCAAGACCGGCACCGCCTCTGACCGCGTCACGATCAGCACGGGGCGCCGCTTGTCCTCCGCTTCAGCCCACCAGATCTCGCCCTGCGCAGGCGTCACCACGGCTCGTCGGCGATCATCTCGCGGGTCGCGTCGTCGCTCCAGCCGTACTCGTCATCGGTCTGCGGCTGCGCCCGATAGGCGCTGACGATCTCCGCCGCGACCTGTGCGCGCCGGTGGCGATCCACGATCATCCGCAGGCCTGCCCGCACCACGTCCGAACGCGAGGCGAAGACTCCCTCGTTGACGAGCGCATCGATCGCCGCCGCGAGTTGATCGTCGACACGTGTGACCAGCTGTTGCATAGCGTGCAGCATAGCAATACACAATGCACGCGCAGCGAGCACGTTCTGCCACGGGCCTCTTGCCTCTGCGTTCCCAGAGCTACGCCATGCGACAATCCGATGCATGAGCCCCGCAGACAAGCTGCGCGCTGCCCTCGAGCTCCACGAGGTGGGGGTCGAGCTGATGCGTCAGAACCTCCGACGACGCCATCCCGACGCGTCCGAGGACGTCATCGACGATCTCCTGACGGACTGGCTGCAGACGCGGCCGGGGGCTGAACATGGTGACGGCGCCGGCAGGCCAAGCACCCGCGTCCCGCGATGACCCCACTTGGTGACGCCCTCCGAAGCATCTGCGACAGCTGGAGCGCGAATCCGCTGCATTCGCGCTGGTCGGCGGGCTCGCGGTGTCGGCGCGTACCG
>CAYVGE010000146.1:0-10260 GCA_964450395.1 uncultured Actinomycetota bacterium | reverse complement strand
CAACGCCTTGGCCACCACGGCGGGCGTGCTGATCCTCGGCGTGGGGATCTTCGCGGCGCTCAACCAGATCGAGATCGCCCCCGCGATCGTCAACGGCCTGTTCTACGCGCTGCTCGCCATCGTCGCCGGCTCGGCAATCGTCGCGATCGGCGGATCCGGCATCGTCCCGCTACGCGCCTACTGGGAACAGGCGCTGGACCGCGCCAGCGAGGAGTCGACGAAGATCCGCGACGAGGCGCAGGGCTCCAGAGAGGACATCAAGCAGCGCGCGCAGCAACGCAAGCAGCAGGCCTCGTCCGACGACGGCGACGGCTCGGGTCGCCGCACCGCCGGTTCGACGTCCGCCGACGACGGCGCCGCCTACCGCGCCGACCGCGTTGCCGACGAGCGACGCCGCTGACCAAGACCCCCCGGGCGACGCCGACCGGCGTCGCACACACCCGACATGACGCAACCAAGGAGCACCACATGACCACGACCATGACCCTCGACGACCTCACCGCACTGCGCGGCGAAGACGTGTACGGCAACGACGGCGACAAGATCGGCTCGCTGGAGCAGGTCTACCTCGACAACGACAGCGGCGACCCCGAGTGGGTGTCGGTCAAGACCGGCTTCTTCGGGAGCAACGTCAGCCTGGTGCCGCTCGACGGCGCCAGCAAGACCAACGGCACCCTGCAGGTCGCCCACGACACGGCGACGGTCAAGGACGCACCCGACGTCGAGCCCGACGCCGAGCTCAGCCGCGAGGAGGAGCAGCGGCTGTACGACCACTACGGCCTGGCCTACAGCACTGACCGCGAGGCCGACGGCGACCGCGGCACGATCGCCAACGACACGTCGGGCCGCGAGACCGACTCGGCCATGACGGTCAGCGGCGAGGAACTGCAGGTCGACAAGACCCGCGACGAGGCCGCGGGCGGCCGGGTGCGGCTGCGCAAGCACATCGTCACCGAGCAGCAGCAGGTCAACGTGCCCGTCGAGCGAGAGATCGCGCGGATCGAGCGCGAGCCCGTGAGCGACGCCAACCGCGACGCGGCACTCGACGGGCCTGCCCTGTCGGAGGAGGACGTCGAGATCACCCTGTCCGAGGAAGAGGTGCAGGTGAGCAAGAAGACCGTTCCCAAGGAGCGCGTCAGCCTCGAGAAGGACGTCGTCACCGACGAGCAGACCGTCACCGAGGACGTCTCGCACGAGGAGGTCGAGGTCGAGGGCGACGTCGAGGACGGCCGCCGGCGCTGATCACTGCAGGACCGCACAACCGCGGCCGGCGCCCGCCGGCCGCGCACCAGAGACGAGGAGCACTGCACCATGCAGATCCCCAAGCAACAGATCATGGACATGCTGCGCGACCAGAACCAGCAGGGTGATTCGAGCAAGGCCGACCAGGCCGACAAGGAACTGCCCCAGCAGGTCGACACCGACAACAGCGAGCACCAGAACCTGCTCCAGAAGTTCAACATCGACCCGCAGCAGCTGCTCAGCAAGTTCGGCGGCAACTTCGGGCTGTAGCGCCGACCGGCCGCGGTGGCGGTCACCGGCCCCCTGGTGGCCGCCACCGACGACCACAACACCGCGGTGAGCGACATGAACCGCCTGGCGGCCAGCGGAGGGTCTCGGTGGACAGCTATGAGCGCACGAGGCGCATCGGTCGGCGGATGTCTGCTGGTGTACCGCTCAGTTGAGGCGGAGCCGACGGGCGATGACGTCGTGGGCGACGGCTGCCAGCGCGCGGTCCTGTTCGCCGGCGACCTGCCGCAGCCTCGTCGCAGCGTCGGACATGGAGCCGTTGATCTGCACGGAGATCATGCCGGTGGCCTGCTCGATCGCGGTACGGTCGCCGGACAGGTCGGCGATCTGCGCGGGCAGCGATCCGGGCGCGGCGTCGGCTTGCATCGCCAAGACCTGGCGGGCGGCCATCGCGGCGAGCAGCCTGGCGTCGGCGACCTGCTCGTCAGACAAGCGCCCGGGCTGATCGCGGTACAGATCGAGCGCGCCGATGCTGGTGTCGTCGAGCTGCAGCGGGAAGCCGAACACCGCACACATGCCGGCGTCGACCGCGGCGCGGGCCAGCAGCGGCCAGGAGCGCTGGCCAGCGCCTTCCAAGTTGGGCTCGAGGACCGGCCGACCCAGGTTGTACGCATCGATGCAGGGGCCCTCAGCAGCCGCGTTCTGGAGGTCCTCCAGAACGCGGATGGTCGGGTCCGTGGCGTAGGCGGTACCCTGATGCATCCGGTCGGCCATGAGCATCACCCCGACGCCGGTCACGCCGAGCAGGTCGACGCTGGCATGGCAGATGGCCTGTAGCCGGTGAAACGGGCGGGGATCACCGTCGCGGCTGGCGACGGCTCGGTACAGCCGTGTGAGCCGGTCCTCAGCCACGACGGCGGCCGATGCGAGCGCCGCAGCGGCACGTCACGGTGATCCGGGTCGTCATGGCGGTCGGCCTCTCGGTGCGAGCTTGGCGCCAATGAGACCGAGGGCTTGAGTCGGATCGACGTCGCGACGTGCGTCCGATGTCATCCTACCGGTGCGCTGCACTGGTGTCGATCCGCGCTGCGACGTCCGCGTGGTGACCAGCGCTGGACGCGACCGCCACATCAACCGGGGTCTGCGGGGCCGGTCGCACACGGTAAAGTCGGGGGTCCATACGGACAGTTGGTCCCGGCCGTCTCCAGACCCACGGATGGCTCGCGCTCACGGTGTTGACCGGTGGGATGCGGTCCGCAAGCGCATACGTTCCGGGGGTGCGAGATGGTGACGCGTGAGCGGCAGCTGGCGGCCATGTTGATCGGGCTGGCCGACACGCTGGTGTCGGACTACGACCTGACCGACTACGTCGACAAGCTGCTGACCGCGTCGACCACCGTGCTCGACAGCACCGCCGGCGGTGTGCTGCTGCGCACCGGCGACGAACACACCCCCCTGGAGCTGCTGGCCTACACCGGTACCCGCATGGACGTGGTCGAGCTCTTCCAGCTCCAGCGCCACGAAGGACCGTGCATCGACAGCGTCGCCACCGGGTCCCGCGTCGCCGAGTCCGACCTCGCGACGTGCGCGCGGTGGCCGGCGTTCACCGAGCTCGCCATCCGCGAGGACTACCGCTCAGTCATCGCCTTCCCGCTGCGACTGCGCGGGCAGGTGCTCGGTGCGCTCAACGTGTTCTGGAACGAACCGGGGCGGGCCGCCGACGATGACGTCGGCACGGTGCAGGCGTTCGCGGACATGGCGACGATCGGGATCCTGCAGGAACGCGCGCTCCAGCAGGAGCGGGACCTGACGGGGCACCTGCAGACCGCGCTGGGCTCCCGCGTCGTGATCGAACAGGCCAAGGGCGTGCTGGCCGAACGCGGCGACCTGGACATGGACGAGGCGTTCGCGATGCTCCGCAGCTACAGCCGCAACACCAACCGACGCATCCGCGACGTCGCCGCCGCCGTCATCGCCGGCGACGTGTCGGTCGCGACGATCATGGCCCGCGGCCGACGCCGCGCGAACCAGGATCGACCGCGGATCGCCCGTTAGCGAAAGCGAAGGTCGCGCGTCCTGCGACGGGACACCGGACGAGGTTTCGCCTAGTCGAGCGCCAGCACGAATGACGAGTCGGCCAGGAAGTTGAAGCGGACGTTGGCCGGATGCTCGTCCCGCCACTGGGTGAGGAGCTGACGGACGTCCCGCAGGTGCGTGGTGCCTTCGGTGTCGGGGCCGTCCGTCGAGGCGGTGATCCAGATGGTGAACGGGTCGCCGGCCTGCGGTGTGCGTGTGGACGCTGCCCGCTCGCCGACGCGGGACGCCAGGATGTCCTCGACGACACGCAGGTCGGGGTTGTGGTGCGACCCGTCGGACGGGATCACGTAGTGGTCGGCCGTGACGGTCTCGTAGAAGGTGTGGTCGCTGTTGTGCTCGGACCCGTGGTGCGGCACCTTGAGCACGTCGACATGGAGTCCGTCGCCGCCGAGCACGCCTTCCGCTTCGAGCGCGGACACGACGTCGGCCGCGAAGCCGTCGCCGGTGAGGATGGCGCTGCGCTGGCCCTCGCGAACCAGGAACATGATGGAGGCGAGGTTCGGGACCGTCACATCGGCGCGGTCCGCAAGGGCCGCCGCGCGTTCGGTCCGCAGCTCGAAGAACGCGTCGGAGGCCGCGAGGCCGAGCCGGTCCGCGTCGCGCCGGGACTGCTCGTTGAGCTCGTCGACCGTGGCCTGGTTCTTCGCGACCCATGAGGTCCATTCGTCGCGGAGGTCATCGAGCTGCTGCTGGGTCGGCCCGAGGACCGTGAGGCTCGCGTCGCCGAGCCGCAGCGGCGGTCGACCAGGCTCGGCGACCATCAACCCGCCCGCATACTCCGGGTTCCGGGGGATGTTCAACTGCTCGGGGCCCAGCTGGAGGCCCAGTTCGATACCCTGCCTGATGCTGGTGGCGATCGTTCCGCATGCTTCGGCGGCCTGCCGGATCCGGTCCTGGTCTGCGGGGGCGAGGATGATCGCGGCGGCCTGCAGCAGCCTGGTCGGGTCACGCGCATCCATGCCCGTCTGCGCCTCGAAGCCGTTGTGCCAGACCCGGCCGACGTCGGGCGGCCTCCACCGCGACGGCTCGGGGAAGTCGGTGTGACCGATCGTGTGGTGGTGGTAGTCGAACACCTTCCAGTCGATGAGCAGCTCGAACAGGCCCAGGAGCCCCGTGACGTGATCGGCGTCGATGTGTGAGACGCACACCGCGTCCATGACCTCGCCACGGAGGCGGACGGCGTCGAGGTGTGGCAGTGCGTGCTCCTCGAACGCGCCCTTCCGGCCGCCATCGACCAGCAGATGACGGTCGTTGCTGGTCACCAGGAACGCGTCCCCGTCAGCGGCGTTGAAGAACTCCAGCTTCATGCGCGATGCTCCTCAGCGCCCCGGCAGTCTGCTGTACCAGTCGGTCTCCGCTATGGCGGCGTCGGGGTCGATCACGCCGTAGCCCGCGTCCTTGCGCCACTGGTAGTCCGCGCCGGGTAGCGGGCGGGCGGTGCGGCGCAGGATCCCGCCGATCTGCGCGCCCGTCAGGTTCGGGGCGATGGCGAGCATGAGCCCGACGACGCCCGCAACCAGCGGACTCGCCATCGACGTCCCGGTCATGCCGATCCACCGGCTGTCGTCAGGATCGCGTGGTGCGAAGCCGTTGGCGGCGACGATGTCGGTTCCCGGCGCGGCGAGGTCGGGCTTGGACCGCCCGTCACCGGTCGGTCCGTCGCTGCTGCTGCTGTTGATCCTGCGACGCAGGTCGTCGTAGTTGCCCACCGACACCACGCGGTGTCCGCATGCCAGCGAGCTGACCGTCGATTCGTCGGTGTGGGTCCGCGTCGAGAAGAACGACGGGAACCGCCACGCCTCGACCTGCGGACCGATGGGACCGAGTCGCCGCGGATCGTCCCGCTCGATCCACGCGTGGTAGCGACCGTCGCGGATGTGATGACCGTGCAGCCGCACCAGCCACGTCCCGGCGCCGATGCCAATCACCTGTCCACCGGGCGCGAAGAATGGTGTCAGGAAGATGGAGATGCGGTTCATCCCGTTGGCCGGGTAGTACAGCTCGTTGTAGATGCTGAGCAGCGTGTCGTCGGCCAGCTGGTGGTTCTCGACGTACTCGCCTCCGGCGATCGGTCCCACCCAGGGCCGGCCCGGCGGCTTGACAGACACTTCGAATCGGTCCTGTGACGAGTACCACACCTCGAGCTCGTTCTCGGACACGTCAGCGACCGTGTTGCCGACGACCTGCCACTCCAGCTCGGCGACCAGGCCGGCGGCCGCGAGATGACCGTGGTGATGGATCCTGCCCATCATGAAGCCGAGGCCGTCGGGGGTCTCGGGGGCTGCCTGGCCCGAGTTGCCCGCCGCGACGCAGATCCCCCGGCCCGGGGTCGCCAGCGCCGCATCGATCCACCGGCTGACGGCGCTCGACGCGTCGTGGGCGTGGCCGTTGGTCCCCAGGCTGATGTTGATCGACACCGGCAGCGGCCGGTCCAGACCCCGCTCGGATCCGATCTCGCGTGCCATCGCGAACAGGTAGTCCACGGCGTGGGCGAGCCGGGTCGAGTCGTAGAACGACAGCCGACGATCGTCGGCGTCTGGATCGAGGGCCAGGAGGACCGCCGCGATCGGCGCGTTGCGGCACACACCGCGGGCGCCGGCGGCGATGCTGGCCACGTGCGTGCCGTGGGAACCGGGAACCCGTTGGGACTGTGGCTCCAGCCGCCACGCCGGCAGACCGCCCTGACGCTCGACCGCGAGCGCGCCATCGAGCTCGGCCTTGTGGAACTCCGCGCCGTAGTCGTGGATGCCTGGTGACCATGCATCGCGCCGGGTCGCCGGCGACATCCGCGCGGTGCCACCCTGATCCCAGATGCGCACGAACCTCGTCTCGCCACCGGCGACGAAGTCGGGATGTGCGAAGTCGAATCCTTCAACGTCGATGATCCCGATGAGCACATCCCGTCCGTAGCGGTGCGCATTGGGATCCCCGAAATCACGGTCGGCTGGCTCGGGCGCCATCTGCGCGGGAGGCGAGCGGTCGGGAACCGGCGCCGACAGCGGCTGGCCGGGCTCGATGTAGGAAACCTCGGGTCGCTGTGCGAGCTGCGCGACCTGATCCACCGTCAGCTCGGCCGTCAACAGGTCGTCGCGTTGTGCCGTGACCCTCCCACCATCGTGCGGAGCGACATCGGAGGCGGGGACGACCGGCATCGTGTTGGGATCGCGCAGGCGAACGAACACCGAGACCTCGATCTCGGGCACGTGGCCTTCGAGTCGGGGCCGCGCCCTCTCGGCCTCGCTCAGCTCCTCGGCATGCACCAGTGCGACGTCGTCGCCCCGGGCGAGCGGCGTCGCATCGATCTGTTCGTCGTCAAGCGCGCGCACGGCCGCAGCGTGCTCGGCCCGCTTCACGCTGACCGGCGTGCTGGCCTTCCCGATGAGGCGCAGCTTCGGATCGACCGGGCTCGCGGACCTGCGGAGGTCGGGTGGCCTCATGACGGTGCCGATCTCACGGCATGGATCGCTCGGGTCTGCACGTGTTTCAGCAGAACACCGGACTCGCCGCGCTGATACACGAGGCACCGCCAGCCAGTGGGTCCACCCGCCGTGTCCGTCACCCACCTCGCGTGGTGGACGCTGCTGTGGCGTGGTGGACGCTGCTGTGTTCCGGAAGCTCCGACGTGCCGGAACTGGCACGCGCGCTCCGCCCTGCCAACCTGCGGAGTGCACTCGAGTTCCGTATTGTTACGTTGCAACCAGACAAAAACGTAACGCGAGCGAACAACAGCCATGCACTCCGACGCGACACAGCGCCTGCTCTCGCCCCACGAGGCTGCAGAGCTGCTCGGGCTGCACGTGCGGACCGTCCGCCGGTACATCCGCGAGGGCCGGCTCGATGCTGTCCGGGTCGGCAACCGCTACCGGATCTCGCGTGAGTCGCTCGAGGCGCTCCTGGACGGCCCGCTGGAGACGAGCCACTTCGAGCCGTCGCGCGGCCGACCTCGCGCCGACGTGTCCAGCGTCGTCGACCTGCAGCCCATCGATGAGAACGACGCGCAGCGTCTCACCACCCTGGTTCTCGGGGCGGCCGGCACGGGCGACGGCGAGCACCCGAAGCTCGGCGTGCACCTGGTCCACGAGCCGGACCGGGAACGGCTGCGCGTCGTCATCACCGGGTCGATCGCGGATGCCACTGCACTGCTCGCCCTCATCACCGCGTTCCAGCAGTACTGACGCCACCGCCACCCAACGACCCCGGACCGTCGTGCCAGACAGGACCGCGTCGGTCATCGGAGCCACCACCATGCACGAGCCACCCTTCCCCGTCACGACGACGCCCGCCCCGACGCTCCCGGTCGAGACGTGCATCGACCTGCTCGGGGACGCCGACCAGGAGGTCCGCCTCCGGGTGGTCCACGAGCTCGGCCGGGGTCGACACGCCGAGTCCGCCGCGGCGTTGGTCGACCGCTTCGGCAGGGAACGGGACTTCTTCATCCGCGAAGCGCTCACGTGGGCCACGCTCCGGATGCCCGACGCGGCCATGCCGCTGGTGCGGGCGGCGCTGCGCAGCCCGCGCTGGCTGGCCCGGCTGCAGGCGACCCACACACTCAGCAAGCTCGGCGACCCCAACGACGCCGAGCTCCTCGTCCCGGTGGTCGCCGACCCCGTGGACTGCGTCGCCGCCCGCGCCTACTGGGCCGTCGCGCAGTGCGGCAACCCGGTGGTCACCTCAGCGCTGCTCGCGGAGCTGTCACGAGGCGACGCCGAGCACCGCAACAGCCTGACCGTCGCGCTCACCGACTTCGGCAGCGCCGGGGTCCCGGGGCTCGCGGCAGCGCTCCGGTCCGGCCGGCCCGACGTCCGGCGGCACGCGGCGGACACCCTCGCCTACCTCGGGTCACCGACGGCCGACCCGGCGCTGCCCGCGCTGACCGACGCGGTCGGCGACCCCGACGCCGACGTCCGCGTCGCCGCCGTCGACGCCCTCGGCCAGCTCGAGGTCGCCGACGCGTGGCGGACCATCGACGCGAGTGCCGCGACCGCACCCGACCGGCGGTTGCGGCTGCTCGCCGATCGGCTGACCGAGCGGCGCCCGAGCGAGCGCACCCTTCGGATCGCCGCCCGCCGGGCCGCGACGTCCGACGTGCCCACCACCGGTGGGCACGCGGCCGACGACGTCCCCGAGGAGCGCAGCTGGCCGGCTCCCGACCTCGGGCTCGTCACGCTCGCGGACGGGCCCTGGGTCGAGGTGCTGGGACCGACGCTGGCGCGGCAGGTGGAGATCTGCCGGCCCCAGTACCTCACGCGCGCGGACGTCCCGCTCGACGTGCTCGAGCAGGTGCGGTCCGACGCGCATGTACGGGCGACGGCGAGCGGGAGGACGGACGCCCTCGCGGCACGGATCGCGGCAGGACGGGTGGAGCAGTTCATCCACGAGCGCGTGTTCGTCGAGCAGGTCCGCGTGTCCGATCCCGGCGGCACGGTGGATGACCTGTTGCGGGGCAAGGACATCCGGATCGTGGACTTCGTGCGGTTGCCCCCGGTCCCGTTCGAGGTGTGACGCACCATCAGGTCTCCCAGCAGCGCGCTGACGACTGCGAACAACTGGATGCGGTCCATCCAGCCCGGCGGCTGTGACGGGTCCCGGGCGGACATGCCGTACAGCGTCCTCGAGCGCGGCCTGGCGGGCAGACCAGGACGGGGGTGCCCGGACCCGACGGCACACCACGACAGCGGGACGGACACATGACGCCGCTCACCACCAAGAGCACGGCTGTCCGTCGCTCGTGAGCCTGGGAAGTCCTCGGCTACAGCACCGCGCGGTACGACGTCCGGCCCTTCACCGCCCATGTCCGCGCGACCAAGGAGATCGTGCCGTTGGCGGCGATGGGCAGCGACGCCCGCACGGCGTGGCGCAACGCGACCTGCTCGGGGCCGGTGAGCGATGCGAGGTACGCCGGCGCCGGGCCCTGGCCACCGAGGAACGGTGACCAGACATCATCGAAGTCGCGAAATCGCGTGACCACCTCGAGCGCCGACCACGGGACGTCGCGCCGCGGCGACGTAACCGTTCGAGGGGTCGACGCCGAGGACCTGTCGTGGCTCGACGGTCTCCAGGATCACCGCGCTCAGCGCTCCGGTGCCGGCACCGATGTCGAGCCACCGCAGGTGACCGCTCGCGCCGAGCCACCGCAGGAAGTCCCGTGCGACGAGCCGACTCCACCGGCCGATGTACGCCTCGTAGGCGTCGCCGTCCGACCACGCCTCGGCTGGTGCTCGACGGGCCACCAGGCTGCCTCCCGTTGGTCCAGCGATCCGTGTCGGCAGTATGCATTCGCTCGATGTCGTCTGCGTCACGAGCCGGCCGCCGGGTCGACGACGATGTCGATCTCCTCGTCGAGGACCCCCGCGCACGTCACACGTCCTGGCCGTGCCAGGCGGCGCGGGTGGCGGTCAGATGTGCTGATCCGTCCGTCGGCCGGAGAGTCCGGCGACCTCGAGCCGGCGCATCACATCGGTCGGCGCGACGAGCCCGACAACGCGGTCGTCCTCGACGACCAGCGCCCGCCCGTCGTCGCCACGAGACATCTGCGGCAACAGCTCAGCCGCCGGATCGTCGGGACGCACGACCGGGACATCGTCCATCGGGCAGGCCACCTCACGGACCGTCGTGGTCGTACGCTGGCCCGCCGGGATCTGCTTGACCCGCTTGAGCGTCACCAACCCGACCGGATGGCCAGCGTCGTCGATC
>CAYVGE010000145.1:0-10294 GCA_964450395.1 uncultured Actinomycetota bacterium | reverse complement strand
GTGTAGGCGTCGACGATCCACTTGATGCCCCCGTCGACGGCGACCGGGTAGGGGTCGTGGTCGAGCTTGAGGTATGGGGCGACCTTCTGCACGCGATCGCGCACCGTGCGGTTGTAGAGGACCTTGGACTCATCGGTGATCAGGTTCGACAGCAGGATGTTGGGCTCGCCGAACCGCAGCGCGAACGACAGGCGGCGCAGCGGCGAACCGACGAACACGCCGTCGTCACCGTCGTAGCGGAAGCGCTCGACCGGCTGGCCCTGCCCGAGGTCGTAGTCGAGCTCGTCCTCGGTGGTGCCGACGATCGAGTACGGCGGGGGCGCCTCGCCGATGTAGATGCGGGGGTTGTCGACCTCGAGCTCCTCGACGCCCTCCGGCGGGATGTTGTTGAGCAGGAACACCGGCTGGCCGTCGTCGCGGCGCGTGCTGACCGCACTGGACACCAGGCCGTAGCCGTGGGTGTAGACCAGCGTCTGGTTCTGCCAGGTCCGGGCCTGGTCGGGCAGGTCGGCGGTGGCGACCTCGCGCACGCTCAGCATCACCTGCTGCACATCGCCATCGAGTTCGTACCGGTCGACGTCGACGTCCCGGAAGTCGTAGTACGGCCGCAGCTCCTGCAGCTGCTGGTAGGTGTTCTGCAGCGTCGCGGGGTCCCACAGCCGGATCGACTCGAGCGTGGTCTGGTTGTCGGCGACCGCCTGGTCCGACAGCTCCTCGTTGGCCGGGAAGTCCTCGAAGCTCACCTCGTCGAGGGCGAGGTTGAAGCCGAAGCGGGTGAGCTCGAGGTTGCGCTCGATGTAGGGCCGCTCACGCGGCAGCTCCTGCGGGTCGACCTGCAGGCGCTGGACGATCGCCGGGTAGATGCCGGCGAGCACGACCGCGGCGACGAGAAGGATGCCGACGCCGGCGGCGGGCAGCAGCCACCCCCGGAACCGGACGTTGACCAGGAACAGCACCACGCACACCGCCGCGATGATCGTCAGCAGCTGGAGCGCGAGCAGCTCGGCGTTGACGTCGGTGTAGGACAGGCCGGTGACCTGGCCCCGCTCGGAGTAGCTGAGCATGTAGCGGTCGAGCCAGAAGCCCCAGGCGCGCACCGCCACCAGCGCGGCCAGCAGCACCGACAGGTGCACGTTGACCTGCGGGGTCAGCCGCTGGCCCTGGGCCTGCGGGCGGATGCCGCCGAACACGTAGTGGGCGACCAGCGTCATCAGGACGGTGATGACCAGGGCGGTGAACAGCCAGCTGTTGATCAGCGTCAGGAAGGGCAGCTCGAAGACGAAGAACCCGAGGTCACGCCCGAACTGCGGGTCGGACTGGCCGAACGAGCTCGAGTTCGCCCACAGCACGTAGCGCTGCCACTGCGGCGCGATGTTCAGGCCCGACAGGACGCCGACGACGACCGCGACGACGATCAGCAGCGGCCGGGCGATCGGTTCGATCAGCGCGCGGTAGCGCTCGACGACCTCCTCGGCCTGGGTGGGGATGCGGTAGCGCGGGGCGAGGCGCCGGGCCAGCAGCAGGTTGCCGGCCAGCAGCGCGGTCATGACGAGCCCGGCGACCAGGCCGAGCAGGAACTGGGTCGACAACAGGGTCCAGAACACCCGGACGAAGCCGATGCTCTCGAACCACAGGACGTCGGTGTAGAAGGTTGCAAGCCGGGTCGACAGGGCGATCACGACGATCAGCAGGATGCCGAGGACGAGCCACCACCGCTGTCGTAGTGCCTGCAACGCGTTCATCAGGGGTCGGTCTCCTTGGTCGCTGCGGCGGTGGTGCAGCTGCAGCCGTCGAATCGTGGCGGCGCCTGGTCACCCGAGGGGAACGGCGCCCCGACGTCGATCGCTCCTGCCCGGGCATTCGCGCGACAGAGCTCATCGGATCGGTGACCCCGGGGGCCGACGATCCAACGTCGCGCGGTGACATCACCACCTGTCCAGGTGGCCAGCTTGCCGCGCTCGTACGCGTCGGACAGCCGGCTCTCGGCGATCGGTGCCACCATAGCCGCGGATGCGTCGGAGATGATCCCGTCGATCCGCTCCACGAGCACCCACGGCGGGTCGTCGGCGGCGCTGGCCTCGGCCAGCAGCTCGCGCACGGGCGCGCCGACCCGCTCGCGCAACACCTCGAGCAGCGGCTCGTCCGCGTCGTCGGCGCTCTGCGCCGGCTCGAGGTCGGCGACGTCCGCCGCGGCGACGCCGGCGCCGAACTCGAACGCCTGGCGCAGGTGGGTCGCGCCGGACTCGGCGACGGCACCGACGAGCGCGTCGACGTCGACGGCCGCGGCGTGCTCCCCGGCGTCGCTGAGGCGTCGGATCCGCTCGCGGAGCTCGTCGCGCAGCGCGCCGAGCTCGTCGGTCAGACGCTCGATCAGCCCCACCCGCAGCGACGCGAGCTGGTCGCGCTTCTCGACCAGGGGGTCGCCGGCAGGCGCGTCGGGCAGCGACCGCGCGGGCCGGAGCCGGCGTGGGCGGCCCCGGTCCGCGCGCCCGTCGTCGTCACCCGAGATGACCCGCAGCGCGGCGCCGGAGGCGACGGGTCGCGCTCCGGCGCGTGACGTCTCGGTGCCGGTCCGCGCCCGCTCGAGGGCGCGGCGGGCATCGGTCGTCGGGTCGTCGGTCGCCACCCTGGCGCAGACCCGCTCGACCTCCGCGGTCGCCTCCTCCAGGCGGCGCATCAGCGCGATGCGGGCCTGGGCCAGGTCGCGGAGCTGCTCACCCATCTCGTCCCGGGCCCGGTAGCCGTCGCCGACGATCTGCGAGCGCTCGCGTCGGGCGTGGGCGAGCTCGCTCTCGGCCTGCTCCCGGGACTCCTTGAGCATCCGCGCCCCGGCCTCCTGGGCCGACTGCAGGATCCGCTGGGTCTCGCGGGCGACGTTGGCGAACGCCTGGTCCGCGGTGATCGGCTTCTCGCGGCGCATGCGCTCGAGCTCCTCCTCGAGCTCGTCGATGCGGTTGCGCAGCTCGCCGACCACGCCGTCCATCTCGTCCCGGAAGGCGTCGACCTCCCGCCGGTCGTAGCCCAGCAACGACGTGTTGAAGTCCCGCGTGCCACCCACCATGGATCCTCGCCGAAGATCGTCCGTGCCGTCACCGAACCGGCCATCGTCGTCGCCGGATGGGCGAGGCCCGACGGTCGGACAGCGCACGATCCCGGCGCCGGACCGACGGAGACGGCAGTGTACGTGAGATGTCCAGACAAAAAAGTGACCGTCCGGGCGTCGGCGCTCGCCCGGACGGTCGGAGCAAGGTGACGGCCGCGGGGGCTTGAGCCGTTCACCTCGCTGTAGTCACAGCATAACGCATAGTGATTTCGATGCAAGCATCCGGCCCGCGCTGTCATCGTTCGTTAGTCGGTGCCCGGCCAGTGCGCGCCACCGGCGGCCCAGTGCTCCTGCTTCCAGATCGGCACCGTCGCCTTGAGCGTATCGATGCCGTGCCGCGCCGCGGCGAACGCCTCCTCGCGGTGGTCGGCCGACACACCGACGACGACGGACGGCTCACCGATGCCCAGGGCGCCGAGCCGGTGGGTCATCCAGACCGCCCGCACCGACGGCCAGCGGCCGGCGACGTCGTCGGCCAGCGCGGCCAGCTGTGCGGACGCCTCCTGCTCGTACGCCTCGTAGGTCAGCCCCGAGACCTGCCGGCCCTCGGCGTGGTCGCGGACCGTCCCGGCGAACACCACGACCGCACCCGCACCCGGGTCCCCGACGAACCCGTGCGCGTCATCGACCGACAGCGGGTCGTGCGTGATGCTGGTGTGCAGACGGGCGCTCATGCGGCCCATCGTAGTCAGCCGGGCATGCCCGACCCCCCGCCGGTGCGGGCACGCCACCAATGCCACCCGAGCCAGGCAGCGGCGGCCGTCAGCAGCGTCCACCCCGCGACGGCCGCGGCCAGCAGCCGGGTGGT
The DNA here is from genome assembly GCA_964450395.1 of uncultured Actinomycetota bacterium. Classification (GTDB taxonomy): domain Bacteria; phylum Actinomycetota; class Nitriliruptoria; order Euzebyales; family JAHELV01; genus JAHELV01. The sequence goes on along the minus strand of CAYVGE010000145.1, from coordinate 6,383 downwards.
GCGCACCCGCACGCGGCCGAGGCTCAGCCACCCACGGTGCTCGGCGACGAAGCGGTGGAGCACGTCGCGCTGTGAGACCGTGGGCGTCCACCCGAGCGCCCGCAGCCGCGCGGTGTCGACCACCCACGGATGCATCAGGTAGCGCAGCGCCTCGGGCGGCACCCCCAGCAGGCCCAGGCGGTGCAGGACCGTCGCCGCCCCCACCGCGGCCTGCTCCGGCAGGTGCAGCGCGGGGCGGGCGAGGATGTGGCGCACGTCGCTGCTGGTCAGCCAGCCGTCGGCCGCGACGTTGTAGACACCGCGTGCCCGCGGATCCAGCGCGGCCAGCGCCACCGCCGCCGCCAGGTCGTCGACGTCGACGAACTGCACCGGCGGGTCGAACGTGCGGACCTGCGGGAGCAGGGGGCTCTCGAGGTGGCGGGTGACGGCCGAGTCGACCGCCGGCACGAGCGGCGGCACCGAGCGCAGCACGACCGTCCGGCATGCGGGGTGGTCCCCGGCGAACGCGCGCACGGCCTCGTCGGCGGTCAACGCGTGCTGCACCGAGGCGAACCGCGGCTCGCCCCGGAGCGGCTGCGCCTCACCCAGCGGCACCTGGTTGCGCTCGGAGGCGCCGTAGACCAGTGCCGACGACAGGTGCACGACGGTCGGCACATCCGCGTCGCGGACGGCGTCGAGCAGCCGGCGCGTGCCCTGCACCTGTGCGGCCAGCTGCTGGACGTCCTCGGTGGTGCGGTCGTCGGCGAACTCGAGGTTCACCACCACGTCGGCGTCGGCGAGGACCCGGGCCAGCACGGCGTCGCGCAGGTCGGCCCTGACGAAGCGGACGCCCGCGGGCACCTCGCTCGGCACGGTGCGGTCGACCGCGACCACCCGGTCGACACCCTCCGCGCCGGCGAGCTGGCGCAGCAGCGCCCGTCCGACGACGCCGTCGGCACCGGCGACCACCACGGTGGTCACCGCGGCGTCGCCGTGGGTGGTCGCTGCGGGCATGGTGTCTGCATCCTCCCACGATGATCGGCCGCCCCGCCGGACGCTCCACGGGTCTACCATGAACCGCATGAGTGATCCGTTCGGTGGCGGCTTCGATCCGCGGATGTTCGAGCAGGTGCCCCTGTTCCGCGAGCTGGCGAAGGTCATGTCATGGACCGGGGGCCCGGTCAACTGGGACCTGGCGTTGCAGACCGCCGAGTCGATCACCGGGTCGGCGGCGCCCCGCGGTGACCGCGCCGAGCAGGAGTTCGCCGAAGCTGTGCACGTCGCCGAGCTGTGGCTCGACCAGGCCACCGGTCTGGCGGCGGTCCCCGGCCCGGCGCGCGCGATGACGCCCCGCGAGTGGGTCGCCGACGCCGCCACGAGCACCGGGCTGGGCTCGCTGGTCGAGCCGCTGGCCGCCGGCATGGGCCAGGCGCTGGCCGAGGGCATGCCCGAGCAGCTGCGCGGCATGGAGGGGCAGCCCGGCTTCGGCGACGCACTCCAGCGCTCGTTCGGGGCGCTGGGCGCCATGATGTACGGCGTCCAGGTCGGCACGGTCGCCGGCAACCTGTCGGGCCAGCTGCTGGGCGCCTACGACCTCGGCGTGCCGGTCATCGACGCGCGCACCGTCGCCACCGTCGGCGACGGCCTCGAGCGGTTCGCCGCCGACTACGACGTCGAGCCCGCCGAGATGCGCTACTGGCTGGCGCTGCGCGAGGCCGTGTTCCGCCGCATCTGGGCCGGCGTCGACTGGCTGCAGCCGCACCTGTCCGCCCTGATCGCCGACTTCGCGCGGGCGGCCGAGTTCAACCCCGAGCAGCTGATGGAGCAGTTCGGCGCCGGCGGGCTGGACCCCGGCAACCTGGAGTCGCTGTCGGACGCCCTGGGCAGCTCCGACTTCACGGTCGAGCCGACCGCGGCGCAGCAGCAGGTGCTCGACCGCCTCCAGGCGCTGGTGGCGTTCGTGGAGGCCTACGCCGAGCTGGTGGTCACCGCGGCGGCCGGCGGCCGCCTGGGCGCGCTGTCGCAGATCGAGGAGGCCATGCGCCGTCGCCGCGCCGCGCACGGTCCGGGTGAGCAGACGCTGCACCAGCTGATCGGCCTCGACCTGCTGCCCCGCCAGATCCGTTCGGCCCGGGCGTTCTGCGACGCCGTGCTGGCCGCCCGCGGCCAGCAGGGCCTCGACCGCGTCTGGCGCGACGCCGCGCGGCTGCCGACCACCGCCGACTTCGACGACCCGAGCCGCTGGCTCGTGCGGATGGCCGCGATCGAGCTCGAGGATCCTGCTGCGGGTGGCGGGACCGACGACGTCGACCTCTCCGACGACCTCGCCGATCTCGAGGTCCTCGACACCCTCGACGACCCCGGCGACGACCTCGACCCGGACGACGGCGACGACGCGGGTGACGGGGACGACGAGGGCCCCTCGCCGGGCTGACGCCACCGCGGTGCACGTGCCCGGCACGCCCGGGTCGGGGCACGCAGTCCGCTGAGCGGACGGTCCGCGGTCACGCGTCGTGCACGCCGGATCGACGGCGAGGTGTTCGATCGTCCGGGCGTCTCCGCAGCGTCAGAATTTTTTCCCACGCGGTTCGCACAACCACCATCTGTGCTGCTCAGACGCGGGTTTCGGTACCACCCGCCGACGTCGTCCACAGCTTGTCCACAGCGGTTGTCCCCATGCCGGTGTGGATTTGCCCAGCAGTCCACATCGAACATCCACAGGCTGTGGACCCGCCTGTGGATAACCCGGTTGACGCGGGACGGGAGCGCGCCGTACTGTCGATGTCGTTCCAATCGGCCCTCGATCGGACTCGGTTCGTAGCCCAAGGGGAAGGGGTTGCGAGCCGGTCCCGGGGGCCGTTTGGCACGTCAGGGGGCAGGTTCGTCCACAGGTGCACCCACCCGGTCGTCCACAGCCGGCAGCAGCAGGCAGACGCGGTTGCCGTGATCGGCGTCGAGGACCAGCGCCCCGCCCTCGGCCTCCACCAGCGATCGTGCCAGCGGCAGCCCCCGGCCGTCGCCGCCCTGCAGGTGCCCGGGCCGCACGCCCGGGCCCTCGTCGCCCACGCACAGGCGCACCCAGACCCGCCCGCGTCGGCGGACGGGCTCGAGCCACACGGTCACGTCGCCGGTGCCGTGGATCAGCGCGTTGTCCAGCAGCACCTGCAGCGCCTGGCCGACGGCGGCGGGCCGCACCCGCGCGAGCGGCACGGGCTCGCGGGTCACACGGACCGCCCGCCCCGCCGCATCGGCCAGCGTCCGCCACGCGCCCAACCGGTCGAGCACGAGCGCCCGCAGGTCGACCTCCGCCGGCTGGACACCTGCGTCGCCGAGTGCCAGCAGCTCGCCGATGGTCGCCTCGAGCCGGTCCACCTCGGCCCCCGCGGCCTCCAGCGACGGATGTCCGTCCGGCAGTTGCAGCTCGAGCGCCTCGAGGTTCAACCGCAGTGCGGTCAGCGGGGTCCGCAGCTGGTGCGACGCGTCGGCCGAGAACGAACTGCTCCGCCCCAGCGCCGTGCGCAGCCGGTCCGCGGTCGTGTCCAGCGCCGTCGCGATGTGGTTGATCTCCGCGATGTCGCTGCGCGGGGCACGCTGGCTGAAGTCGCCCTCCCCCAGCCGCCGGGCGGACTCGGCCAGCGCCTCGAGCGGCTCTGCCAGGTGGCGTGCCCGCCACGACGCCAGCGCTGCACCGGCCGCCAGGGCCGACACCGCCAGGCCGAGGATCGACAGCAACGCCGTGCCGACCGCGCTGATCGCCGGACCGGCCGGCTCGGCGAGGCGCAGGATGACCGGGGTGCCGCCGGCCAGTCCTGCCGTGGCCACCACCACCACATCGCCCGCGACGTGCGCGCCGAAGCCGGTGGCCATCGCCTCGCGGACCGCCTCGTCGTCGAACTGCGTGCCTTGGCGGACGTTGCCGGAGTCGCGCCACACCCGGCCGCGGGGATCGAGGACGGTCAGGCGCGCCTCGAGCATCTGCGCACCGATCGGGAACTCGCCGTCGAGCAGCTGGGGGCCCGCGTTGGCCATCAGGCGCTCGGCGTCGCGCCGCATCTCGGCGACCTTGCTGGAGTAGATCCACTCCCGGGCGATCACCGCGAGGGGCACGCCCAGCAGCAGGACGGCCATGCCCACCGCGACCAGCATCCACATGGTCAGGCGCTTGCGGATCTCGGCGCCCCCGGGACCCCGCCGGACGCCCGTCAGCGCCTCCACCCGCTCGTGCCAGGTGGCGCCGGCGCGCGCCACGGGCGCCCGCCCGCTCACCCCGCCGGCTCCGACGTCTGAGCGCCGGCCTCGTCCTCGAAGCGGAAGCCGATGCCACGGATCGTGGTGATGTAGCGGGGCGCGCTGGCGGCGTCGCCCAGCTTCTTGCGCAGCCACGACAGGTGCATGTCGACGGTCTTGGACGAGCCACCCCAGGTGGTCTCCCACACGTCGCGCAGCAGCTGCTCGCGCGAGACGACGCGCCCGGCGTGCTCGACCAGCAGCCGCAGCACCTCGAACTCCTTGGGGGTCAGCTCGAGCTCCTCGTCACCCCGCCAGGCCCGGCGGGCCGCCGGGTCGATCCGCACGTCCTGGGCGTGGAGCATGGAACGCTCGGGCAGGCCGCTGTCACCGCCGCGGCGCAGCAGCGCCCGCAGCCGCGCGAGCAGCTCGGCCAGGCGGAACGGCTTGGTGACGTAGTCGTCGGCACCCGCGTCGAGGCCGACCACGACGTCCGCCTCGGTCGTCCGCGCGGTCAGCATCAGCACCCGGGCCTGCGGGGCGCGACGGCGCAGCCGCCGGCACACCTCGACGCCGTCGAGGTCCGGCAGGCCCAGGTCGAGCACCACGGCGTCGACCCCGGCCGCGTTGGCCAGCGCCTGCTGGCCAGAGCTCACCCGGGTCACGTCGTAGCCACTGCTGCGCAGCGCCGCGACCAGCGGCTTCGCGATGCCGTCGTCGTCCTCGACCAGCAGGATCGAGGGTGCGTGTCCGCTCGATGGTTCCATGTGCCCGAGTCCTCACGCTGATGTCGTGCGATCGAACCCCATCGGGTGACCTTTACCTGATCTTTGCGGCCCCACACTATGCGCTTGAAGGTGTCCGCCTACCGTGGGCTGCGGGGCAGGTTCCCCGCCGATCTCCGACGACGGACCACGAAAGGCATGGGCATGACGGACTACACCTCTGTCGAGTCGACGCAGCGCATGGCGTCGGCGGACGAGGCCGACACCCGTCCCCCCACGTTGCCGCCGCCGCCGCAGAAGCCGCGACGCCGCCTGCCGACGCTGCTGCTCGTCGTGCTCGTCGCGCTGGTCGCCGCGGCGGTGGCGTACCCGGCGGGGCAGCGCTCGGGCGGCGGCGCCGACACGACGCGGGTCGCCGAGACCGGCCAGCAGCAGGACGCCGCCGTCGACGAGGCCCCGGCGACGCTCGACGCGCCGTCGCCGGTGCCCGAGATCGCCCGCACGGTCCTGCCGTCGGTCGCGCAGGTCGAGGTGGGCCAGGGCTCGGGGTCGGCGGTCATCTACCGGTCCGACGGCTACCTGATCACCAACAACCACGTGATCGCCGGCGGCGGCCAGGCCCGGAACACGCAGTCGGGCGGCATCGCCGGACCGATCCAGGTCATCCTGGCCGACGGCGTGCGCCGTGACGCCGAGGTCGTCGGCACCGCGCCGGAGGCCGACCTCGCGGTCCTGCGGATCGACGAGCAGGACCTGCCGGCCGCGACCTTCGCCGAGGACCTCCCCGAGATCGGCAGCACCGCCGTCGCGGTCGGCTCGCCGTTCGGCCTCGACGCCTCCGTCACCGCCGGGATCATCAGCGCCACCGACCGCGATCTGCGGGGCGGCGGCGGGAGCCTCGGCGGGCTGGTCCAGACCGACGCGGCCATCAACCCGGGCAACTCCGGCGGGGCGCTCGCCGACGACCGGGGGCGCATCATCGGCATCAACACCGCGATCTACTCCGGCTCGGGCACGAACTCCGGCGTCGGCTTCGCGGTCCCGGCCGCCACCGTCACCGCGCTCGCCGACCAGCTGATCGACACCGGTGAGGTCAACTCCGGGTTCCTCGGCATCGAGGGCCAGGACGTGACCGCCGAGGCCGCGGAGGCGTTCGGCGTGCCGGAGGGCGCCGTGATCGTCAACGTGACCGAGGGCTCCGCCGCCGCACAGGCGGGCCTGCAGGCCGAGGACGTCATCGTCGGGTTCGACGGCGAGGAGATCGACTCGATGCTCGGGCTGAGCAGCCGCGTCATCCTGCGCCAGCCCGGCGACGAGGTCACCGTCCGCTACGTGCGTGACGGCGAGGAGCGGCAGACCACGGTCACGCTGGGCGAGCGCCCCGCATCGATCGGCAACTAGATGATTGATTCCGTTGTGGTGTCAGTGGTCATAGGCGGTGAGGTGTCGGCC
>CAYVGE010000144.1:0-10453 GCA_964450395.1 uncultured Actinomycetota bacterium | reverse complement strand
CATCAGCGACGCCAAGCTCGAGGAGGGGTCGATGCGGTGCGACGCGAACATCTCGCTGCGCCCGCGCGGCCGCACGGTGTTCGGCACCCGTGTCGAGGTCAAGAACCTCAACTCGATCCGCTCGCTGGGCCGGGCGGTCGCCTACGAGATCGAGCGCCAGGGCGACCTGCTGACCGACGGCGTGGAGGTCACCCAGGAGACGCGGCACTGGGACGAGGACGCCGGCCGCACCTCGACGCTGCGGGCCAAGGAGGAGGTCTTCGACTACCGCTACTTCCCGGACCCCGACCTCGTGCCGGTCGAGCCCGACGTCGCCTGGGTCGACGAGCTGCGTGCCGATCTGCCGGAGCTCCCGGCGGCCACGCGGGAGCGGCTGCGCGCGCAGGGCCTCGACGCGGAGCGGGCGGCGACGCTGGTGGACGCCGAGCTGTCGGGCGTGCTCGACGACGCCGTCGCCGCCGGCGCGCCCGCCGGCGACGCCGCCAAGTGGCTGACCAACGAGGTGCTGGGCTGGAGCAACGAGCACGGCGTCGCGCCGGCCGACGTCTCGTTGACCGGCGCGCACCTCGCCGAGCTGGTCACGATGGTCGGCGACCAGACGCTGTCGACCAGGCTCGCCCGGCAGGTGCTGGAGGGGGTGCTCGCCGGCGAGGGGGGGCCTCGCGAGGTCGCGCAGGCACGCGGCCTGGAGCAGGTGTCTGACACCGGCGAGCTCGAGCGGATGGTCGACGACGCGATCGCCGCGCAGCCCGACGCGGCCCAGCGCGTGCGCGATGGCAACCACAAGGCCATCGGTGCTCTCGTGGGGGCGGTCATGAAGGCCAGCCGGGGCCAGGCCAACCCGGCGCTGGTCAACCAGATGCTCTCCCGGCGGCTGATCGACGGTGCCTGAACGTCGGCGCGGCGTGCGCCTACCATTGCCGACATGACCGGATCCCGTGCCGTGCGCGAGCCCGCCCGTGGTTGACACCTCCTCGACGCTGCCGGTCCAGGCCGGCACCGACCCGCTCGGGGTCGTACGGGCCCCGGTCAACGCGCTGCTGGCCGACTTCCTGACGGCGCGGGAGGAGCAGCTGGTCGCGCTCGACGCCCGCCTGGCACCCGTGGTCCGGTCGGTCCGGGACCTGGTGCTGGCCGGTGGCAAGCGCATGCGCGCCGCCTTCGTGTACTGGGGCTACCGCGCCGGCGGCGCGCCCCACACCGAGCGCCTGTGGCACACCGCCGCGGCGTTCGAGCTGCTGCAGAGCTTCGCGCTGATCCATGACGATGTGATGGACCGCAGCGTCCGCCGCCGCGGCCGGCCCGCGGTCCACGTTGCACTGGCGTCGCACCACGACGCGGCGGCGCTGCGCGGCGACGGCGACTGGTTCGGGGTCGGCGGCGCGATCCTCGCGGGCGATCTGGCGTTCGTCTGGGCCGACGAGCTGTTCGACGCCGCCCCCGTCGACACGGCGGACCGCGAGCGGGCGCGGCACGTGTTCACCGACCTGCGGACCGAGCTGATGGCCGGCCAGTACCTCGACCTGCTGCTGGCGGCCAGCGTCGACGCCGACCCGGCGCAGGCGCTGCGTGTCGCCCTGCTCAAGGCCGGGCGCTACACCGTCACCCGACCACTGCAGGTCGGCGCCGCCCTGGCGGGGGTCGACCCCCAGCTCGACGCCGCGCTGGTCAGCTACGGCGACGCGGTGGGCGTGGCGTTCCAGCTCCGTGACGACGTCCTCGGGCTGTTCGGTGATCCGGGGGACACGGGCAAGGGCGTGCTCGACGACCTGCGTCAGGGCAAGCGGACGATGGTCATGCTGGAGGCGCTCGCGTTGGCCGACGACCGGCAGCGCCGCGTCCTCGACGCCGCGCTGGGCAACCCCGACATCGACGAGCGCGACGCCGCGCGCGTCCGCGCGGTGGTGCGCGACTGCGGGGCGCTGGCGGAGGTCGAGCGGCGGGTGGCCCGGCACCACGAGCGGGCGCTGGCGGCGCTCGATCTGGTGGGCCGCCCCGCCCGGGACGCGCTGGCCGAGCTGGCGGACCGCGCGCTGTTCCGTGATGGCTGAGCCCGGCGGCGACCGCATCGTCGTCGTCGGCGCGGGCCTCGGCGGCCTCGCCGCGGCCATCCGCCTGGCCTGCGCGGGCCGCGAGGTGACGCTGCTGGAGCAGGCGACGATCCCCGGTGGGCGTGCCGGGCGGATCCAGCGCGACGGCTTCGCCTTCGACACCGGCCCGAGCGTGCTCACCATGCCCGAGCTGGTGGCCGAGCTGTTCGAGCTCGCCGGCGAGCGCATGGCTGATCACCTCCGCCTCGAGCGCCTCGACCCCGCCTACCGCGCGCAGTTCCACGATGGCTCGCAGCTGCTGATCCGCGGTGACGTCGATGCGATGCGCGACGAGGTGGCCGCGGTGTGCGGGGTCGCCGAGGCCGACCGGTTCGTCGCGTTCGCCGATCACCTGCGGCGGCTGTACGAGGCGGAGTACGACCACTTCATCGACACCAACTTCGACTCGGTGCTCCAGCTCGCGCGGCCCGCGGTGATGGCCCGGCTGCTGCGGCTCGGCGGGTTCCGCCGGCTGTACCCGCTGGTGGCCAGCCACCTGCGCGACTGGCGGCTGATCCGGATGTTCACCTTCCAGGCGATGTACGCGGGCATGAGCCCGTACGAGGCGCTGGGTGTCTACGCCGTGATCGCCTACATGGACAGCGTCGCGGGCGTGTACTTCCCGGAGGGCGGCATCTTCGCGGTCAGCCGGGCGCTGGGGGACCTTGCGGCGCGCTGCGGCGTCGACGTGCGCTACGGCACCGGCGTGGAGGCCGTCGAGGTCCGCAGCGGCCGGGCGGTGGGGGTGCGCACCGCCGACGGCGAGCTGGTCGCGGCGGACCGCGTCGTGCTGAACCCGGACCTGCCGATCGCCTACCGCGACCTCCTGGGCCCGGACCTCACCCCCCGGCGCATCGCGCGCCTGCGCTACTCGCCGTCGTGCGTCGTGGTGCACCTCGGCCTGTCGAGCCCGCTGAAGGACGCCGCCCACCACAACATCCACTTCGCCGAGGGCTACCGCGAGTCGTTCGACGACATCCTGGCCGGACGGATGCAGCGCGACCCGTCGTGGTTCCTAACCGTGCCGACCGTCAGCGACCCGGCGATGGCCCCGCCCGGTGGCGCGGTCGGCTTCTACCTGCTGCCGACGCCCAACCTGCAGGGCGACGACATCAACTGGCAGGCCCAGGCGCCCCGGGAGCTGCACGCGGCGATCGAACGCCTCGAGCAGGCCGGCTACGGCGCGCCGGACGTCGCCACGAGCGCGGTGGTCACGCCCGCCGACTGGCGCGACATGGGCATGGCGGCGGGCACGCCGTTCGCCGCCAGCCACCACGTCGGCCAGACCGGCCCGTTCCGGCCCCGCAACGTCGCGCCGACCGTCGACGGCGTGGTCTTCACGGGCTCGGGCACCGTCCCCGGCGTCGGGGTGCCCATGGTGCTGGTGTCGGGCAAGCTCGCCGCCCAGCGGGTGCTGGGACGGTGAGCGGAGCGACCCCGTCGGCGGGCGGCGCGGGGGAGCGGGGGGCCGTGGGCGTGCCCGGCTACCGCCACCCGGCGCCGTCGACCGCGATCGTGGCCGACGGGCTGCCGGCCGGCGGCGAGGTCGATCTGGCCGCCAGCTACGAGCTGTGCCGGCGGCTGAACGCGGCGCACGGCCGCACCTACTACTTCGCCACCCGCTTCCTGCCGGCGGATCGGCGCCACCACGTCCATGCGCTCTACGGGTTCGCCCGCTACGCCGACGACCTGGTCGACCACTTCGAGCTCGACTGGTCGGACGCCCGCCGCCGTGCGGCGCTGGAGCGCTGGAGCGAGGGCTTCCTGGCCTCGCTGGAGCGGGGGGACAGCGACGATCCGATCCTCAAGGCCGTGGTCGCCACCGTCGACGAGCTCGACATCCGCCACGACGACCTGCGGGCGTTCCTGCGGTCGATGGCGATGGACCTCACGGTCACGCGCTACCCGACCTACCCTGACCTGTACGGCTACGTCTACGGCTCGGCGGCCGTGATCGGCGCGATGATGCTGCCGGTGCTCGGGGCGCGCCACCCCGACGCGCGGCCACGGGCGATGGACCTCGGCATCGCGTTCCAGCTGACCAACTTCCTGCGGGACATCGCCGAGGACTGGGACCGCGGCCGCATCTACCTGCCGCTGGAGGACCTCGAGCGCTTCGGAGTGACCGAGGCCGACTTCGCCCGTCGCGAGGTGACGCCGCAGGTGCGACGCCTGCTGGCGTTCGAGGCGGCACGCACCCGCGCCCTGTACCGGCGCGCGGAGGTCGGGTGGGGGATGCTCGAGCCCCGCAGCCAGGCCTGCATCCGCATCGCCCACCGTCTGTACGGCGAGATCCTCGACCGCATCGAGGCGCAGGACTGGCAGGTGTTCGCCCACCGGGCATCGGTGCCGGTGCACCGCAAGGTCGCGGTGGCGGCACGCGAGCTGGTCCGGCGGCCGCGGCGCGTGCCCGCCGGAGCCTAGTCGCGGTCGGCGGCCCCCGGCAGCCGCTTGCGGGTCGCGGCGGCGATGCCGGTGGCGTCGAGCCCGAGGTCGGTGTGGATCCGGCCGGCGCTGCCGTGGGGCACGTAGGCGTCGGGCGTGCCCAGCCGCAGCGTCCGCGGTGTCCGGCCGTCCTCGGCGGCGTCGGCCAGCAGGTCGGTGAGGTACGACCCCGCCCCGCCGGTGCGCACGCCGTCCTCGATCGTGACGACCAGGTCGTGCCCGGCCGCGTCGGCCAGCATCGCCGGGTCGGCGGGCTTGACGACCCGGACGTCCCACACCGTCGTCGACACGCCCTCGGCCTCGAGCTCGTCGGCGGCCTGCTCGACCGCCTGGAGCACCTTGCCCACCGACAGCAGGCACACGTCGGTGCCCGACCTGACCTGCCGCGCGGCGAGGCCGCTGCCGACCTGCTCGTCGGGCACCTCCGGCGCCGAGCCTTTGGGGAAGCGGACCAGTGCCGGCCCGTCCAGGGTCACGGCGTCGCCCAGCATCCGTCGCAGCTCCCCGGCGGACGAGGGCGCGAACACGGTCATGCCCGGCACCCGCAGGCTGAGCGCGAGGTCGAGCACGCCGTGGTGCGACGGACCGTCGGGCCCGGTGATGCCGGCGCGGTCGAGCGCGAACACGACGGGCTGCCCGTGGAGGCCGACGTCGAGGTTCATCTGGTCGAACGCGCGGGACAGGAACGTCGAGTAGACGGCGAACACCGGACGCAACCCCATCATGGCCATGCCGGCGGCGGACGTCACCGCGTGCTGCTCGGCGATGCCGACGTCGATCACCCGGTCCGGGTGGCGTTCGGCGAGTGGCAGGAGCCCGGTGGACCCGGGCATCGCGGCGGTGAGGGCCACGAGCTCGGGATGGCGCTCCGCCAGGTCCAGCATGGTCTCGGAGAACACCTGGGTGTAGGTCGGCCCGCTGCCCGACCTGGCGCTGCGGCCCGTGGTGGGGTCGAAGGCCGAGACGTCGTGCAGGTGCTTCTCGACGTCGGTCTCGGCCGGGGCGTAGCCGCGGCCCTTCTGGGTGCGCACGTGGACGACGACCGGGCCGTCGTAGCTCGCGGCGTGACGCAGCGCCTGCTCGACGCGGGGGACGTCGTGGCCGTCGAACGGGCCGGTGTAGCGCACGTCGAGCGCCTCGAAGAAGGCGTGCGGCTCGATCATCTCGCGCAGCGCCGCCGACAGCCCGTTGATGCCCTGGGCGGCGACCTCACCGACCCCCGACAGCGACCGCAGGCGCTCCTCGATCATCCGGCGGGCGTGCACGTAGGACGGGTTGGCGCGCACCCGGGCCAGGTGCTCGCCCAGGCGGGAGATGGTGGGTGCGTAGGACCGGCCGTTGTCGTTGAGCACGATGACGACGCGGCGGCCGCTGTGCCCCAGGTTGTTGAGCGCTTCGAACGCCATGCCGCCGGTCAGTGCCCCGTCGCCGATCACCGCGACGATCCGTCGGTCCGAGCCCTGCCGGACGAAGCTGGTGGCCATGCCGTGGGCGTAGCTCAGGATCGTCGACGCGTGGCTGTTGGAGACCCAGTCGTGCTCCGACTCGTCGCGTGACGGGTAGCCCGCGAGCCCGCCCGCCTGCTTGAGCGTGGCGAAGCCGTCCTGGCGGCCGGTCAGCATCTTGTGGACGTAGGCCTGGTGCCCGGTGTCCCACAGCAGCACGTCGTGGGGCGAGTCGAACACGCGGTGCAGCGCGAGCGTCAGCTCGACGGCGCCAAGGTTGGACCCCAGATGCCCTCCGGTTCGCGACACCGATTCGACGATGAACGCCCGGATCTCGGCGGCGAGCGCCGTCAGCTGCCCGGCGTCGAGGCCCCGCACGTCACGTGGAGAGCGGATGGTCTGGAGCAACATCGATGATCCCCTGCTGGGTCCGGCGTCGACAGACCACGCTACCGCTCCGGCCGGTGCAGTCCCCGCACATGACCGCCGGTGATTGGCGCGCGCGCAGAGCACCGCTCGGAGACCACATCACGGACACCGAATACACGCGAGATGCCGCAGAAGTCGGCCTAAAGGACTAGTCACTTTCGCGCAGTACCAACGCACGCCGCGCGATCTGAGGGCTTGTTTAACAGAACTGTGTCGTGCTACGCGCCATCGGGGGATATGTTGAACCTGTAGCGATTGAACGACTACTGACGGTAGTTGTCATCCGATGAGTACAGCGTTCGCAGGTTCCTATGGGGAGGTGACGAGTATGAAGCGTGGTCGCTCAGCCTGGTAGGTCCCGATGGCCCATGCACACAGCGACAGCGCCTGGCCCACCGGTGAGGCGCTGTCGCACGTCTGAGCTCACGCTCCTTGACGAGAAGGCGCCGGGTCCATCGCAACACAGCACCCGGGCGGCTGGCACCACGCATCGTCGACGCCGTTTGGGCCGCCGTCGCGCCGCTGCTGCCCGCCCCACCGGTCGATGAGCACCCGTTGGGTTGCCACCGCCCACGTATCGCCGACCGCGCCTGCTTCGAGGCGATCCTGCTGCGGCTGGTCACCGGCTGCTCGTGGGCCGTCGCGGGCCGCTCGGCGTCGCGTCGGCCACCACCCTGCGGCGACGCCGTGACGCCTGGATCGCCGCCGGCGTGTTCGACGCGCTCGTCGCCAAGGCACTCGCCGGCTACGACCGCCCCGACCCTCATAATGCTGCGCCGACGCGCCTGCGGCTTGATGCCCAATCGACTCCGGGCGAAAGATACAACCCTCCCGCCCCGCTGACCACGCCCACGATCAACGTCACCGCAGCCGCGAACGAACACATGAGCGAGTCATCAGCTTCCTCCTACTGGCGGACGCTCTAGGATCGCCTGGTGACCAGCCGTCCATCTGCCGACGTTGGCCGTCGACTCACGTCACGGCAGGGATCGCAGCTGCCCATGGCGATCTACGCTGGCACGCTGACCATGCTTGTGGTCGCGATCATCGTTGGTGGCGGCCCGGTGGCCCCCGCCTCGGACATCGTCTTCTGGATCGCCGTCATCGCCGCGGCGAACCTCACCGAAATATCGACGCTCAAGGAACTCGGCCTCGACGCATCGCTCGGATCCGTTTGCGTCGTCGCGGCAGCGTTGCTCTTCCCGCCATCGTCTGTGGCGTTGTTCGCTCTCATCGGTCTCGTCTACTGGCGGGAGCTCCACGGGCAGGCGCCGGTCGTAATGTCGCTGTTCAACCGGTCACAAATGGCTCTGGCGGGCGCGCTGGCGTCGATGACGGTGCAGCTCGTCAGCTCGGTGAGTGGTGATGACAGCTGGCGGATCATCCCAGCGGCACTCGCCGCGGTCGTCGTGTTCGAGGTGGCCAACAGCTTCTTCATAGCCACCAGCCTGGTGGTCCGACGACGTTCGTCCTGGCGTGAGGCCGCGCTCGAGGGTGCCAACCCGTTCCCCCGATTCGCGCTCAACGCTGGCGTATCGTCGATGCTGTCGCTGTTGATTGCGCTCCTGGTACGCGACGTCGGGCGGTGGGCCGTGATCCTCGTGGTGATACCGATGTGGCTGGCCCACAGCGCGCAACGGTCCGCGAGGCAGGCCGAGGACCGGGCCGAACAGCTGGCAGCGCGGGTGCGCGAACTCGAGATGCTCAACGACCTCAGCGGGCGTCTGCTCAGCCTTCATGACCCGACGAGCGTCAAGGACATCGCTGACGGCGCTCTGGGACGGACGGTTGACGGCGCAGGGGTGTCTGCCACGATCGCACTTGCCGGTGCCGGTGCCGGTGCCGGTGCCGGTGCCGACGACGACGCCGCCGGCCGCCGCCGGGTCGCGATCCCCGGAGCCGACGACGCGGCGATCGTCATCGGTGGCGATCCCGACGACGGCTCGACAGCGGTCTTCGAGGCGGCGGCCGCGCTGATCGGGCTCACGTTGACCCGGCTCGAGGTCGAGGCCGAGCTCGCCGAGAACGAGCGGGCGCGCACCGCGTTGACGTCCCGCATCCTGGAGGAGGCGACGCACGAGCGCAGCCGCATCGCCATGGCGGTGCACGACGACGTGCTGCCGCTGTTCGCCGCCGCGCAGATGCAGATCGACAACATCGACGTGCTGCTTGAGATGGACCAGCGCGACAAGGCCCGCGCCGCCGTCGAGCAGTCGCTCGACGGTGTCGGGTCGGGCATCACCGCGCTGCGCGAGACCCTTGAGGAGCTGCGCCAGAGCACGCTGACGCCCGGTGAGCTGGTGCCCGCGGTCGAGCGCCTGCAGGGCGATCTGCAGATGCGGACCGGGGTGCGCACGTCGGTCGCTGCGCCCGACCCCATGCCGCAGCTACCCTTCGCCGTGGAGCTGCTCGCGTACGAGACCGTGCGTGGGTGCCTCGCCAACGTCGAGAAGCACGCAGGGGCGACCACGGTCCAGGTCGGGTTCAGCTGCGACGGGGGTATGCTGGTGGTTCTCATGCAGGACGACGGTCGAGGGTTCGACCCGACGGCGATCGGCAGGCGCAGCCACGGGCTCGCGCTGATGCGGCAGCGCGCCGAGCTCGCCCGCGGCTCCTTCGACATCTCCGGTGCACCAGGTGCCGGGACGACCGTCCGTCTCGAGGTGCCGACGTGGTGACCTTCGCGACCCCCGTCATCGACCCGACGCCCACGGGCAGCGCGGTCATCCGCATCGTGATCGCCGAGGACCACGGCGTCGTCGCCGATGGCCTGGCCACCATGCTGTCGTTCGAGGACGACATGCAGGTCCAGTCGATCGTCACGTCGGGCGAGCAGCTGGTCGAGATCGTGCTCGCCGAACGGCCCGACCTCGCCCTCGTCGACGTCAACCTCGTCGGCATGGACGGGCTGACGGCCGTGCGGCAGATCCTCCAGCACGACGTCGCCACCCGCATGATGGCGCTCACGATGTTCATCGACCACGACACCGTGACCAGGGCGGTCGCGGCCGGGGTGGCCGGCTACCTGCCCAAGAACGTCCGCCGCAAGGAGCTGATCCAGGCGGTCCGCGCCGTGGCGGCCGGCAAGGGCTTCCTGCACCCCGACGTCACGCGCCCGTTCCTCGAGCGGGTCGGTCCGCTGGCCATCCACGCCGGCATCGAGCCGCTGACCCACCGCGAGCAGGAGGTGCTCGAAGTCATGGCGACCGGTGGCACCACCCGCGACATCGCCGACGTGCTGTGCATCAGCGAGGAGACGGTGAAGAGCCACCTGTCGCGGATCTACAGCAAGCTCAAGGCCGACGACCGCGTCCAGGCCGTCGTGACGGCGATGCGCCACGGGCTCGTCCGCTGACGTCGGGGCTGCGCGCACCGCACCGCTGCACAAGACCCCTGGAACCGCAAGAGGCACCGGCTGCGGGGGGAGGGGGCGGGAACCCGCCCCCCGCATGGTGCCTTGCGGTAGCCACCACTCTATCCGATGCGCAGCCCGCGGGAAGGTGCAGAAGGGGCGACGCGCGCACTGGTCGCTCGGACACTTTTCGACTTCTCGACATGTCCCGCCGCGGTGCGCCGTCCGCGGCGCCGGGTTGCAATCGGCCGCCGTGCGGCGCACACTGCAAGCGGTGCGCGCCGTCGCGCCGCCCGAGGTACGAAGACGAGGATGGCAACCATGGGCCTGGAACAGCGCAGCCGCCGCCTGCCGCTGGACCTCCTCGTACGCATCGTGCCCTCGGTCGGAGGTCGGTAGCGTCCGCGCAACATCGAGCCAGCCCTCCGCCGAACGGCGAAGGGCTTTTTGTTTGGCAGCAGCAAAGGACCGCCCACCATGCAGATGACCGGTGCGCAGGCAGTGATCGCAACCCTCGAGGCCGAGGGGGTCGAGGTGATGTTCGGGCATCCGGGTGGCGCCATCCTTCCGGCGTACGACCCGCTGCTCGACTCGTCGATGCGTCACGTTCTGGCGCGTCACGAACAGGGCGCGGGACACATGGCCGAGGGGTACGCCCATGCGACCGGCCGAGTCGGCGTCGTCATGGCGAC
>CAYVGE010000143.1:2794-10725 GCA_964450395.1 uncultured Actinomycetota bacterium | reverse complement strand
GCTAATCGAAGTCTGGCTCGGGGATGTCGACGACTCCTACGTCAGATCCATTGGACCACGTAGAGTCTTCCTCAAGTCCGGTGATCGTCATCGACTGCTCCTTGCCGGTGCCCCGATCCTTGGCCGACACGTTGACGATGCCGTTCGCGTCGATGTCGAAGGTGACCTCGATCTGGGGCACGCCACGCGGCGCGGGCGGGATGTTGGTCAGCTGGAACTTGCCGAGCGTGTGGTTGTACGTCGCCATCTCGCGCTCGCCCTGCAGCACGTGGATCTCCACCTGCGGCTGGTTGTCCTCGGCCGTGGTGAAGACCTCGGACTTGCGGGTCGGGATGGTCGTGTTGCGCTCGATCAGGCGCGTCATGACGCCGCCCTTGGTCTCGATGCCCAGCGACAGCGGGGTCACGTCGAGCAGCAGGACGTCCTTGACGTCGCCCTTCAGCACGCCGGCCTGCAGCGCGGCACCGAGCGAGACGACCTCGTCGGGGTTGACGCCCTTGTGCGGCTCCTTGCCGCCGGTCAGCTCCTTGACCAGCTCGACGACGGCGGGCATGCGGGTCGAGCCGCCGACCAGGATGACCTGGTCGATGTCGCCCGGCTTGACGCCCGCGTCGCGGATCGCGGCGTGGAACGGCTCGCGGGTGCGATCGAGCAGATCAGACGTCATCTGCTGGAACGCGGAGCGCGACAGCGTCTCCTCGAGGTGCAGCGGGCCGTCGGCGGTCGCCGTGATGAACGGCAGGTTGATCGACGCCTCGGTCGTCGTCGACAGCTCACGCTTGGCCTTCTCGGCGGCCTCCTTGAGACGCTGCAGGGCCATGCGGTCCTTGGACAGGTCCACGCCGTGGTTGTCCTTGAAGCGGCCGACCATCCAGTCGATGACCGACTGGTCCCAGTCGTCGCCGCCGAGGTTGGTGTCACCCGAGGTGGCCTTGACGTCGAACACGCCCTCGGCGATCTCGAGGATCGACACGTCGAAGGTGCCGCCACCGAGGTCGTAGACGAGGATGGTCTGTTCGGCCTCCTTGTCGAGCCCGTAGGCCAGCGCCGCGGCCGTCGGCTCGTTGATGATCCGCAGGACCTCGAGACCGGCGATCTGCCCGGCCTCCTTGGTGGCCTGGCGCTGCGCGTCGCCGACGTAGGCGGGGACGGTGATGACCGCCTGCTCGACCGCATCGCCCAGGTACGCCTCGGCGTCGCGCTTGAGCTTCTGCAGGATGCGCGCGCTGATCTCCTGCGGCGTGTAGGACCTGCCGTCGATCTCGACGTCCCAGTCCGTGCCCATCTGGCGCTTGACCGACTGGATCGTGCGGTCCGGGTTGGTGACCGCCTGGCGCTTGGCGACCTCGCCGACCAGGATCTCGCCGGACTTCGAGAAGCCGACGACCGACGGTGTGGTGCGGGAGCCCTCGGCGTTGGGGATGACGACGGACTCGCCACCCTCCATCGCCGCGACGACGGAGTTCGTCGTGCCGAGGTCGATGCCTACTGCTCGTGCCATGGATGCGCTTCCTTGTCTCGTGTGGACACGTGAATCTGCTCGAGCCCGGCGGACGTGGGTCCCCCGGGCAGGGAATCCTGCTCCAAGCATAGCCGCGGTCACGGATGTCGCAAGGAAGTCTGAGCGTATGAGGCTCAGCTTTTCACACTGCCCCCGTCACGCGCGCTCCACGGTGATCTCGAAGCCGGCTGCACGCAGGCGGTCGACGAGCGGCCTGCCGATCCCGGTCGCCGGGGTGAGCACACCGGCGCGATCGGGCAGCGCCGCCCCGTCCAGCGCCAGCGCCAGCGCGCCCTCGCCGATCATGACCGCGGTGGCGGCGTAGCCCGGGTCCCCCCGGGCGGCGACGGTCACCCGGTACCGCGTGCCGCGCACCGTGGCGGCGTGCAACCGGAAGCGGAAGTGCCCGCCACGCCGGGTCCGCTCGTCGGGTCCCTCCCCCGGACCGGGCAGCACCCGGCCCGCCAGCCGCCGGGTCGGCCCGTACCACAGCCCGCTTACGAGCAACCCGAGTCCGGCGGTCATGACGGCCGCCTGCAGCGGCGCGGTCACGCCACGCCCGAAGCCCGTGACCTCGCGGTAGCGCAGGCGCCGGCCGTACGCCCAGCCGGTCAGGGCGTTGCTGCGCCGGACGATCCGGGTGTTGTACACGGCCATGACGAACGGCCCGGTCCACGCGCCGAGCTCGGCGTCCCACCGGGGCCCGACCACGTCGGGCTGCCGTCCGAGGTCGGGTTCCGCCCCGCGGTCGGGGCTCAGCGCGTACGGGTCGGCGGCCAGCCGCCGCGCGTCGGCGTCGGCGCGCACCTCGGCCAGCTGGGCGCGCAACGAGTCGATCGTGCCGCCGCTGACGCCGCCGCGCGCGGACACCAGCTCGAGCGTCGCCCACGCCAGATCACCGGCGCCGTCGGCGTTCGCCCGCTCGGCGGCCACCAGGACCGCCAGGTCCGACGGCACCGAGTCCCATCCGCACGCGTGCACGATCCGGGCGCCCGTCGCCTCCGCGGTGGCGTGGTGCTCGTCGATGCTGCGACGCACGAACAGCACCTCGCCGGCGAGGTCGACGTAGTCGGTGCCGGCGGCCGCGCAGGCCGCGACCAGCGGCATGCCGTGACGGGCGTAGGGGCCGACGGTCGTTGCGACCACCCGCGCGCTCGCGGCCAGGTCGGCCAGCGCCACCCTGTCGTGGGCGTCGGCCACCACCACCGGCCAGTCGGCGGCGCCCGGCCCGAGCTCGTCGCGGACGGCGGTGACCCGGTCGGCCGAGCGGCCGGACAACGCGATGCGCGCGCCGTCCGGGGCGTTGGCCGCGAGGTGCGCGGCGAGGAGGCGCCCGACGAAGCCGGAGGCGCCGTGGACCACCACGTCGAACGGGCGGTCGGAGCGGTCGGCCATGGACGGACGTCCTCCAGTCGTGCGCGCGGCGTCTCCTCGTGCTCTGGCGCGGGGTCCCGACGGTATCGTGCGCCGATGCCACCGATCGCCCGCCTCCAGCTGACCGCGCTCGGCTGCCCCGATCCCGAGGCGCTGGCGGCCTTCTACAGCGCTGTCACCGGCTGGCCGGTCGGCATCGCGACGACGACTGGGTGCAGCTCGACGCCGGCGGCGGCGCGAGGCTCGCCTTCCAGCTCGCGCCCGACCACCGGCCCCCGCAGTGGCCCGATCCCGCGCCCCCGCAGCAACTGCATTTCGACCTCGAGGTCGACGACCTCGGACGTCGGCGAGCGGGCAATGCTGGCCCTCGGCGCGGTGAAGACCGGGGTGCAGCCGGAACCCGACGCGTTCCGCGTGTTCCTCGACCCGGCCGGCCACCCGTTCTGCCTGGTCGTCGCCTCGGGCTGACGCCGTCGCGGTGACGCCACCGCCGGGTCAGGTGCGCAGGTACGAGGCGCCGTTGGCGTCGACGATCGCGCCGGTCGCGATGACCGCCCGGTCCGATCCCAGGAACGCGACGACGTCGGCGATCTCGTCGGGGGTCGCCACCCGCCCCAGCGGGCTCTGCGCGCGGACGTCATCGCCCTCGGGGCCGTCGAGGACGTCAGCCGCCATGTCGGTCTCGACGAAGCCGGGCGCCACGGTCGTGACCGTGATGCCGTGGGGCGCGAGGTGCTGCGCGAGCGACTGGCCCATGCTGTTCAGCGCGGCCTTGCTCGCCCCGTACGCAGGGTGGTCGGGCTCCCCGCGGAACGCCCCTCGCGACGATACGTTGACGATCCGTCCGGCCCGCCCCGTGTCGATCATGTGCCGCGCGACGCACCAGGTCAGGTTGGCGGCGCCGAGGAGGTTGATGTCCACCGTCCGGCGCCACGCGCCCTGCCACGCCTGGTAGTCGACAGCGTCGAGCGGGTGCGCCGCGTAGACGCCCGCGTTGTTGACCAGCACGTCGATGCCGCCGAGGAGACCGACGATCCCGTCTACCATGCCCGCCACCGCCGCCGGATCGGCGAGGTCGGCCTGCACGACACGGTGCCCGCCGCCGGCCAGGGCGGCGAGCGTCCGGGCGGCGCCGTCGTCGTCCCTGACGTAGTGGACCACGACGGTGGCGCCGAGGCTGGCCAGGCGTCGGGCGACGGCGGCACCGATGCCACGGGAGCTGCCGGTGACCAGCACGGTCCGGCCGGTGTAGTCGAGCATCACGCGTCAGCGTACGACGGCGTGCGGCTTCCGCAGCGTCGAGGATCAACGTCGTGGTACCGCTCGAGATCCTCCGACGGCTCGTCAGCGCCGGCGGCGCAGCCAGCGGCTGCTCAACCGGCGGCCCCTGCTGTCGGCCAGGTCGTCACCGTGGAAGATGATCATCAGTGCGAACGGCAGGATGAGCACGGCGGCGGCGACCAGCCACATCGCCCACGTGGTCATGACGTCCCTCCGAGCTCGTCCGGGACCTCGAGCGTCCACCCGGTCGTGATGCCGTGCCGCGCGTAGTAGCCCTGGTTCGCCTCGACGGCGTAGCGGTACGGCTGGTCGGCGGGGTACGTCGGACAGGGATCGGCGGTGCACGGGTCCATGTCGGTCAACTGCTGCACGGTGCCATCCTCCCCAACGTAGGCGATCGTCAACGGCAGCAGCGTGTCCTTCATCCAGAACGGGCTCTGCGACTCGTCGTCGTAGACGAACACCATGCCGGCGTCCTCGGGCAGCGCGCTGCGCCCCATCAGGCCGGTGGACCGCAGCTCCGGCGTATCGGCGACCAGCACCGGCATCTCGACGCGCCGGTCGCCGTCCACGAAGGCGAGCCGCGACCGCTCGAAGCCCTCCGACGGCCGCAGGGCGTCGGGGGACGGCGACGCGCTCCCCGCGGTCGCGTCGCCCGTCGCAGGGTCGGCCGTCGCCTCGGAGACCGCGGGGCCTGGGGCGTCCACAGGACTGGCCGCCGGTGCGCCGGAGCACGCCGCGAGCAGCAGGACGGCCGCGAGGAGGAGCAGCGCCTGGGCGGACATGGCAGCACCCTATGCGCGGCCGGCGTCGGTGGCGGGAGTGGGCGCCGGCGAGGGTCCGGCCCGGATGACGTCGCGCCGACCACGGCTGACCACCATCGCCAGGTCGAACCGGTCGACCTGCGTCGCCAGGTGCAGGTCGGCGACGTCGAAGGCGGGGTCGGCGTCGTCGAGGAACCGGCCTGCCGCGGTCGACGCCCACACGCGCCGGAGGTACGGCGCCGGATCGGGGTCGTCACCGCGGACCAGTGCGGCCAGGTACTCGGCGCAGGCCCGGTCCTCCTCGCCGTCGCGGCGGTGATCGACCCCGGTGACGACGAACGTGACCTGCGCGTCGGCCAGACGGTGGATCGCACGGGCGGTGGCCGAGGCGCAGACGAAGCTGGCGACGAGCATCCGCTCGGCGTTGCGGCTGCGGGCGACGCCCTGGGTGCCCGCCGAGGTGCGCTGGACGACCGTCCTGCCCGTGAAGCTGATCCCGTCGAGCTGCGACGGCGCGTTGCCGGCGTCGAAGCCGTCGACCTTGACCCCGTCCACCTCCCCCATCAGCACGACCTCGGGATGGGCGCGCCGCAGCGCGAACGCCTCGTCGACGTCGGCGACCGGCCAGATCTCGGCGGCGCCGCGGGCGAAGGCGTGCGCGGCGGTCGTGAACGCCCGGATGACGTCGACCACGACCACCAGACCGGTGGCGGTGTGGCAGTCGGCCAGCGTGGCGTAGCGGACCCGGGGTCGTCGCTCCATGTGGCAACGGTACGGCGGCGGCCGCACCGCCGGGGCGCACCGACGGGCTGTCGCGGCACGCCGCCGACCTGTAGCGTGCGGGGCCACATCGCGAGCTTCGGAGCAGGACACGAGGAGCAGCATGGACACCCTCGACATCGTGCGGCTGGTCGGCGGGCTGGCGATCCTCGGTGCGGGCGGCTTCTTCGCGGCCAGGCGGATCGTCTTCCTGGTCCGACTGCTCGGCGTGGCGCGGCCGATGCCCGAGCGCGTCGCCGCGGTGAAGCGGTGGTGGACCTCGCTGATCGACGAGGTGCTGGGGCAGCGCAAGATCCTGCAGTGGTCGGGGGTGGGGGTCCTCCATGCGTTCATCTTCTGGGGCTTCATCGTGCTGCAGTCCCAGACGGTCGAGGCCGTCGGAGAGGTCTTCGACCCGGAGTTCGTCATCCCGCTGATCGGTGGCGCGGAGTGGCTGGGGTTCCTGCAGGACCTGTTCACGCTGCTGGTGCTGGTCGCGGTCATCGGGTTCGTGTCGGTCCGCCTGGCCCAGTCGCCGGGCAGCACCGGTCGCCGGTCCCGGTTCGCGGGCTCGAACCTCGACCAGGGCTGGTACGTGCTGCTGTTCGAGTTCGCGCTGCTCTACTCGGTCGTGATCCTGCGCGGCGTGCGCGCCGCCGAGGGCACGCTGCCCTACCCCGAGGGCGCGTTCCTGTCGTCGTGGGTCGGTGACCAGCTCGCGTCGCTGGACCTCGACACGCTGCACGTGGTCGGCGTGGTCGCGCTGCTGTGCCACCTGGCCGTGTTCTCCGGCTTCCTGGTCTTCACACTGCACTCCAAGCACCTGCACATCTTCACGATCCCGTTCACCATTCCGCTGTCACGCAAGCCCAAGGCGCTCGGCAAGCTCGAGACGCGGCGGATCGACATCGAGGAGATGGACGAGGACGAGGTCCTCGGGGTCGGCGCGATCGAGCAGTTCGGCGTCAAGCGCTTCCTCGACTTCTACTCGTGCACCGAGTGCGGGCGGTGTCAGAGCCAGTGTCCGGCATGGAACACCGGCAAGCCGCTGTCGCCCAAGCTGCTGATCATGGACCTGCGCGACCACCTGTGGGACCGGGGGCCGGCGCTGCTGTCGGGCGAGCCGACCAACGGGGAGGTGCCCCCGCTGGTGGGCGACGCGCCCGGCGCGCCGGCGGTGATCGACTACGACGTCCTGTGGTCGTGCACCACCTGCGGTGCGTGCGTCGAGGAGTGCCCGGTCGACATCGAGCACGTCGACCACATCATGGACCTGCGCCAGTACCAGGCCCAGATGGAGTCGGCGTTCCCGTCGGAGGCCGGCGGGATGTTGCGCAACCTCGAGAACTCCGGTGACCCGTGGGGGCTCGGCGCCTCCAAGCGGCTCGAGTGGGCGGAGGGTCGCGACGTCAAGGTGCTCGGCGAGGACGTCGGGCCCGACGAGATCGACTGGCTCTTCTGGGTCGGCTGCGCCGGCGCGCTGGAGGACCGCTCCAAGAAGACCACCCAGACGGTGGCGGACCTGCTGAACGCCGCGGGGCTGCGTTGGGCCGTGCTGGGACAGGCCGAGACCTGCACCGGCGATCCCGCCCGCCGCCTCGGCGTCGAGTACCTGTTCCAGATGCTCGCCGAGCAGGCCATCGACACGCTCACCGAGGCGGGGGTCACCAGGGTGGTCGCCACCTGTCCGCACTGCTTCAACACGCTGCGCAACGAGTACCCCGACCTCGACGGCCGCTTCGAGGTCGTCCACCACACCCAGCTGCTGTCGACGTTGATCGCCGAGGGGAAGCTGTCGCCGCAGTCGCCCGTCGTCAAGCGCATCACCTACCACGACCCGTGCTACCTGGGCCGGCACAACGAGGTCTACGACGAACCCAGGTCGGTCGTCGACGCCGTCGAGGGACTCGACGCGGTCGAGATGCCCCGATGCCGCAACAAGGGCTTCTGCTGCGGCGCCGGCGGCGCACGGTTCTACATGGAGGAGACGATCGGCAAGCGGGTCAACATCGAGCGCATCGACGAGGCGCTCGCGCTGGAACCCGACATCGTGTCGACCGCCTGCCCGTTCTGCCTCGTGATGCTCGACGACGCCGTGCAGGACCGCACCGGCAGCGATGGCCTCGCCGAGGGCCAGGTCCGCGTGGTGGATGTGTCATCGATCCTGGCCGAGTCGCTGCTGCCGGTGACCTCGGTCAACGGCGACGCCGCACACCCCTCAGCCTCCGCCTGAGCGCACCCGGTGGCCGCGG
>CAYVGE010000143.1:0-2694 GCA_964450395.1 uncultured Actinomycetota bacterium | reverse complement strand
GGGGCGCAGGCACCCGTGTGGGGCGCAGGCACCCGTGTGGGGCGCAGGCACCGGTGTGGGGCGACATCGCAACGCATGCGTGCGGAGATCCACCCGGAAGATCGCAGGACCGCATCGTGGGGTGAGATCTCCACGTACGCGTGCGGAACTCGACCCACCGGGCCCGCCCCAGCGGCGCGACCACCCACCGACACACGTCGACGCCGGATCTGCAATCCGATCGCACGGCGTTTCGGCAACTTCCTCAATGGTGATGAAGCGTTCGCGGACGCGGCGGTGCACAGTGACCGCATCCTGGAGGAACGAAAGGCGGGGCGATGGGACTGACAGCAGCACACGACGTGGCGAAGGTCACGGCGCTGGGGTACTGCCTGCGTGACGCCGTCCGCGAGGTGGCGCGCCGCGCGCTGGCCGACGCCGAGCAGGGCGCGTCGTACTCATCGATCTACCTCAAGGAGATCCACCGGCTGATGGTCGCAACGGCCTGACAGCGGTGGGTCGCGGGGCCTGAGGACGTCGGCGGGAAGGCGATCTCAGGCCCCGCTTCTCTGTCTCGGGGCGGGCCGGTGGGACGCTCCCGAGCCCTCGCGGGCGAGCTCCGACCCGTCCGCGCGCTGAGCCCGGGCCGGACGACTGCGCGGATCGGACGACTGGCGGGCCGGCGCTACCCGCGTGCTGCGGAGCCGGGCTCCGCGAAGTTCTCGAAGTAGCGGCTGGCCGTGGGGCCCTGCTGGCCGCGGTACTTGCTGCCCAGCGCCGACGTGCCGTAGGGGCGCTCGGCCGGTGTCGTCAGCTGGAAGAACGCCAGCTGCCCGATCTTCATGCCCGGGTAGATCGCGATCGGCAGCGTCGCGACGTTCGACAGCTCCAGCGTGAGCCACCCGTCCCAACCGGCGTCGACGAAGCCCGCGGTCGAGTGGATCAGCAGGCCCAGGCGCCCGAGCGAGCTCTTGCCCTCCAACCGCGCGACCAGGTCGTCGGGCAGCGCCACGCGCTCGTAGGTGCTGCCGAGCACGAACTCGCCGGGGTGCAGGACGAACGGTTCGCCGTCGGGGACCTTGATCAGGTCGGTGAGGTCCGGCTGCTGCTCGCGCACGTCGATGTACGGATATCGGTGGTTGGCGAAGACGCGGAAGCTCGCGTCGACCCGCAGGTCGACGCTCGACGGTTGGACGGCCTCGTCGCCCAGCGGGTCGATGACGACGCGCCCGGAGGCGAGCTCCTCGCGGATCGACCGGTCTGACAGGATCATCGGGCCCGGCACACCTTGGATTGGAGTCAGCGACTGCGCCGATGCTAGAGCACCAGCAGGTCGCCTCGCGCACCGATGCGGCAGATGCGCGATGATGCGCACGGCACACGACGATCAGGGGTGGCGACGCCGATGTATGCCGGGATCGAAGCCGGAGGCACGAAGTTCGTCTGCGCGATCGGGACGGGGCCTGACGACCTGACCGACGTCACGACGTTCCCCACG
This sequence comes from uncultured Actinomycetota bacterium, assembly GCA_964450395.1. Classification (GTDB taxonomy): domain Bacteria; phylum Actinomycetota; class Nitriliruptoria; order Euzebyales; family JAHELV01; genus JAHELV01. The sequence goes on along the minus strand of CAYVGE010000143.1, from coordinate 1,217 downwards.
ACGACGCCGGACGAGACGCTCGGCAGGACCTGTGCCTTCATCGCGAAGCACGCCGACGACCTGGAGGGCGTCGGCGTCGCATCGTTCGGTCCGGTCGACCTGCGGACCTCGTCGGCCACCTACGGCCACATCACGTCCACGCCCAAGCCCGGCTGGCGGTCCACCGACGTGGTCGGGCCGCTGCGCGAGGTCGCCAGCGTCCCGATCGGCTTCGACACCGACGTCAACGGCGCCGCGCTCGGTGAGGCGCGCTGGGGCGCCGCGACGGACGTCAACTCCTGCGTCTACGTCACCGTCGGCACCGGCATCGGCGGTGGCGGCATCCTCAGCGGTCAATTGCTCCACGGGCTGTTGCACCCCGAGATGGGCCACCTGCCCGTCAGACGCCACCCCAACGACCAGTTCTCCGGCAACTGCCCGTTCCACGGCGACTGCCTGGAGGGCATGGCCGCCGGGCCGGCCATCGCCGAGCGGTGGGGCTCGCCGGGGCAGGAGCTGGAGGGCAGCATGCGCACAGCGGCGGTGGAGATCGAGGCCGAGTACCTGGCGCAGATGGCCGCGGCCATGAGCTACATCCTGTCGCCGGCGCGGCTGATCTTCGGGGGCGGCGTCATGCAGCTCAGCGGGCTGCTGGACGCGCTGCGCGCGCGCCTGCTGGAGCTGCTCAACGACTACCTGGACGTGCCAGCCATCACGCAGCACGTCGACGAGTTCATCGTGCCGCCGGCCCTGGGTGGCCACGCCGGCGTCCTCGGCGCGATCGCCCTGGCGGACCAGGCCGCCTCGGCGTACCGCCGCTGACCCCGGTCGCGTTGGCGCCCTCCGCGACGGACCGATACCATCTGTCCGACCCGCGGGTGTAGTTCAATGGCAGAACACGAGCTTCCCAAGCTCGCAATGGGGGTTCGATTCCCCTCACCCGCTCCACACGAAACCGCAGGTCAGACCCCTATTCGGCGGTCTCGACGCAAACGGGCTCAACGCCGCCTGTGCGTAACCTGTGCGTAAGCGAGGCGACTTCGACGCGAGCGTCGCTGGGATCTGCCAGGCCGAACGCGCGCCAGAAGAGGCGCTCAGCGCTGTGCCGGCAGGGTCCTGACGTGCCCGCCGACATCGCTTCTGGGCGGTTGGGGCGATAGCGCTCACGTCCGGTCGCCGGCGTTTTCCACAGCCCTGCCTGCCAATGGGAGGCGCTCGTGCGGTGGGCGGTGCACGAT
>CAYVGE010000142.1:0-10748 GCA_964450395.1 uncultured Actinomycetota bacterium | reverse complement strand
AACCCGCACTCGTCGGCCAGCGCCCGCAGCCGCTCGTCAGCCGTCCGCCAGTGCGGGCAACCCTCGAAGTACACCACGGTCACGATCATCGTCAGCTCCTCGACGTCGGTCGGTGCGACCGTAGCCCCCGGACGACTGCACACCTGATGGGATCTGCCGCGCCATCGCGGAGCCGTGACGCTCGTCACCGCCTGGCCGGCCGCGGCACCGCCGCCAACCATCGGCCCTCGGGGGCGCGGACGATCGGGCCGGCTGCGAGGGCGCGTCCACCGGCACACCGAGGCGCTCGTAGACCACTGGTGGAACCGAGATGTCGGCCGCGAACAGATCTCCGACCACCTCCGGCGCCGCCGCAGCCCCACCTCGGCAGCGCCAAGGTGAGGGTGGCGTCGGCGACGACGCACGGCTGACCCTACCGGGCGGCGACGCGACCGGAACCACCCGAGTGCCTGGACACTCCGTCGCCGTGCACGGAAGAACGACGCCGGCTCACGGGTTCCGTATGAGACCATTCGCCATGAGGGGAGAACCATCCATGCCAAGAGTTCCGGTACATGACCAAGACTCCGCACCCGACGAAGGCCGCCAGGCCCTCGAGCACCAGTCGAGCCGGGTCGGCAAAATCCTCAACATCTTCGGCGAGATGGCCCACGCGCCAGCGCTGATCAACATGTACGACACCGTTGAGAACCTCCTGAGCGAGCAGTCGTCGCTCGACCCTCCGACGCGCGAGGCGATCCACCTCACCGTCGCCGCGGTCAACGCGTGCGAGTACTGTCAGGCCGCCTACGCCGGGTCATCCAAGCAGGCGGGCTTCACAGACGAGCAGACCATCCAGATCCGCGAAGGCGACGTGGAGGACGATCCGCGCCTCACCGCCCTGCTCTCCGTCGCACGCGAGATCGCCGCGAACAAGGGGTACGTGGACGACGCCACCTGGAAGACGGCGGTCGATGCCGGCTGGTCCGACCGCGAGCTCCTCGAGGCCTATGCCGACGTCGTCCGCACGATCCTGACCAACCACTTCAACCACCTGGTCGGCACCGAGCTCGACCTGCCGCCCGCCCCCACGCGGACCACAGGCTGATCTCGAGAGGCAGCCCGCGCTCACGCTCGGCGGCCCCGTGTCGCGACGTCCGACCTGGCGCACGATCGCCGCGGGCGCCACACTTGCCGGTGTGGGACCACGGGTGCGTGACGGCGGCCCGGTGGCCGTCCCGCCCACCAGGCCGGACGCGCTGGGAGCGGGAGGGTCCACCGGTTGCCGTCGCTGACCGTGCGGTTCCTCGCCGTGATCATGGCGCTGGCCGCCTGCGGATGCGGCGTGCTCGACCGCACACCCCCGCCCGAAGCGACGGTCGAGGCCCTCGCCGAGGGGCTGCGCGACGGCCGGGTGCCACCCGAGGTGCTGGTGCGCCCCGGCGACGCGCAGGACGCCCAGCGGCTGCTGACCGGGTTGACCGACGCGCTGGGCGTCGCGGCCGAGGTCCCGCTGGCCGGGCCGGTCATGCGTCCGCAGGACGCCCCCACCGCGGCCGCGACGCCGTCGGGCGACGGCGACACCGCGACCGCGCGGCTGCGCTGGCGCTGGCCGCTGCTGGCGGGCAACTGGACCTACGACAGCGACCTGCCGCTGCGCCTCGTCGACGGTCGCTGGAAGGTCGCGTGGACGCCGGCGATCCTGCACCCGCGGCTGGGCGACGGGCACACGGTGGAGCTGCGACGGATCGCGCCCGAACGGGGACCGATCCTGTCGGCCGACGCCGAGCCCTTGTTCGAGCAGCGGCTGGTCGTGACGGTGTACGTCCAGCCGCGGGACGTCGACGACCTCGACCGCGTCACCCGCGTGCTCGACCGGCTGCTGGGCATCGACCCGGGACCGCTGCGTGCCCGCGTGCGCGCGGCGGACCCCGACCACATGGTCGAGGTCGTCACCCTGCGGATGGAGGACTACGCCCCGCTGCGGACGACGCTGCGGCCGGTCCCCGGGCTGAAGTTCCGCAAGGGCGAGCAGCTGCTCACGCCCGACCGCGCGTTCGCCCGCGCGCTGGTGGGCCGGGTGGGGACCCCGACGGCGGAGATCCTCGCGGAGGCGCCGGAGGGCTTCACCGCGACCGACGTGCTCGGGCTGTCGGGCCTGCAGCGCAGCTTCCAGCGCGAGCTGTCGGGCACGCCGGGCGCGACGATCGTGCTGACCGACACCGACGGCGACGACCTCGAGGTCCTCGACGAGCTGCCACCCGAGCCCGGTGAGGCGCTGCGCACGACCCTCGACGTCACCGTGCAGCAGGCCGCCGACGCCGCGCTCGCCCCGCTGTCGCGACCGTCGTCGCTGGTGGCGCTGCGGCCGTCCACCGGTGCGGTGCTGGCCGTGGCACACGGACCGGACGGCGGCGGCGAGAACCTCGCCTTCGTCGGGCGGTACCCGCCGGGCTCGACGTTCAAGGTCGTGACCGGCGCGGCCCTGCTCGACGCGGGGCGCACGCCGCGCACGCGGGTCACCTGCCCCCGGCGCGCGACCGTCGGCGGTCGCGCGTTCCGCAACGCCGACCATGCCGCGGAGGGCCGCACGACGCTGCGCGGGGCGATGGCGGCGTCGTGCAACACGGCGTTCGTCCAGCTCGCCGGCGACCTGGACGACACCGCGCTGGCCGACGCGGCGGCGGCCTTCGGCTTCGAGGCGTTCTGGCAGCCCGGCATCCACGCCTTCACCGGCCACGTGCCGCCGCCGCGCGACGCGGCCGAGCAGGCCGCGGACGCGATCGGCCAGGGCCGGGTGCTCGCCAGCCCGCTGGCGATGGCATCGGTCGTCGCCGCGATCGCCGACGGCACGTGGCACACCCCGGTCGTCCTGCCCGACCACGCCAGCACCGCCGAGGAGGTGCCGCGCCTGCCCGCGGAGGTGCTCGCCGACCTGCGCGGGATGCTGCGGGCCGTGGTCACCGACGGCACCGGTCGGGCCCTGGCCGACGCGCCGGGCGGCCCGGTGATCGCCAAGACCGGCACGGCGCAACACGGATCCGCTGATCCGCCGTCGAGCCACGCATGGGTGGTCGCGGCGCAGGGCGACCTGGCCGTGGCCGTGGTCGTGGAGGACGGCGGCAGCGGCGGCGCCGTCGCCGCGCCGGTGGCCGCGCGGTTCCTGCGACGGCTGGCGGCGGCCGGCTCCTGACGACCGGCTCCTGACACGCCTGTCGCAGCCCGGCGGGGGCCCGGCGGGGGCCCGCCGGCCAGCGGAGGCCGGTGGTAGCGTGCCCGGCCATGCGCCCTCCCGAGCACCTGGCGACCGAGCGGCTGCTGCTGCGTCCGGTGGTCGCCGGCGACGCGCCGATGCTGTTCGCCGTGTACGCCGGCGATCCGCAGGCGACGCGCTACCTGTCGTGGCGTACCCACGACACGCCCGAGCAGACCGCGGAGTTCCTCGCGGGCGCCGAGGTGCGGTGGCGCGACGGCAGCGAATGCATCTGGGCGCTGGTGTCTCGCGCCGACCAGCAGGCGATCGGCGTGCTGGGGGTCGTCGACTCGCCGCACGGCGTCGAGGTCGGTTACGTGCTCGGCCGCGACTGGTGGGGTCGGGGCCTGATGAGCGAGGCGCTCGCGGCCGTCATGGACTGGCTCCGCGCACAACCCGAGGTGCACCGCGTGTGGGCCTACTGCGCCGTCGGGCACCAGCGGTCGGCTGCCGTGCTCGAGCGTGCCGGCATGCAGTTCGAGTGCACGCTGCGCCGCTGGGTCGTGCTGCCCAACATCGACGCTGCGCCGCAGGACGCGGACGTGTACAGCTGGGTGCGCGGCGAGACCTGACCGCCCTGACAGCCCGGGCGGACGGTGGGGCATGCCGCCGCACGCGTCCACGAAGGATTAGCATCCGGCGGCCGATGCGATTCGTGGAGCCTGGTTCCACGAAGCACGTGTCGACCGGCTCCGCCGGACGACCAGCAGCAGGACCCGTACCCCGGCACGCGGCGGCCGGGACGCATCCGACAGCCCGCCGCGCCAGGGGGACGACGCCCATGCCGACCGCCACCGCGACCGCGATCGTGGAACCCGCCGGCGTCCTCACCCGCACGCGCGGTCGCGTGCTGTGGTTCTCGCCCAAGGGCTTCGGCATGATCACGGCCGACGACGGTACCGACATCTATGTGCACCACTCGGGGATCACCGGGCACGGCTTCCGCTCGCTGCCGACCGACGCGCGCGTCAGCTTCACCGTCGCCCGGGCCGCCCGCGGTCCGGAGGCGGTCGACGTGGTGGTCGAGGAGCCCTAGCTCAGACGCGCGGCCCAGCAGCAGCAGCCAGCGGCGGGTCCAGGGCGATGCCGTTCACGCCCGGCCCGGTCCCTGGCACGACCGGCACCAGTACGTCAGCCGGCCCTGGTCGCCCTGGCGCGCCACGGCGATCGGGCGCTGGCACCGCGGGCAGGGGCGCCGGGTGCGCCCGTACACGTGCAGCTCGTCGCCGCGGCCGTCGCGCTGCCCGGTCGTGACGCGGCGCACCTGGCCCGGGCGGACGTTGGTGCGCAGCAGCGCCACCGCGGTGTCGAGCAGCGCCCGGCGGGTGGTGGCGTCGAGGTCGGCGACGCGCGTCCACGGGTCGACGCGGTGGATGAACAGCACCTCGTTCCTGTACACGTTGCCGACGCCCGCGAGCACCCGCTGGTCCAGCAGCGCCTCGCCGATGGTGGTGTCGGGCAGGGCGCCGAGCCGGCGACGGGCCTCGGCCAGGTCGGGGTCGGCGTCCAGCGCGTCCGGGCCCAGGGCGGCCAGCGACCGGTGGCGGGCCACCTGGTCGGCCGACAGCAGCTCGATGACCGGCGCCGAGAAGCACAGCGCGAGCCAGTCGGCTGTCTCGAGCCGGAAGCGCAGCAGGTGGCGCGGCTTGCGCCAGCGCTGGCCATGGCGGTACAGGTGCCACGAGCCGGTCATGCGCATGTGGCTGTGCAGCGCCAGGCCGGTGGGGGCGAACCAGATGAGCAGGTGCTTGCCGCGCGGCTCGACGTCCCGCACGGTCTGGCCGACCAGTCGCTGCTCCCCCAGCGCCCGCACCTGCCCCACGGTCGTGGACACCGCCGTGACCGCCTCGCCGGCCAGGGCCAGGCGCAGCGTTCGCGCGGCGCGGAAGATCGTGTCGCCCTCGGGCATGGCCGACGATGCTACCGGCGGCGGCGCCGACCGGGTGCGGCCGGCGACCCGGTGCCGTCAGGGGGCCGTCCGTGCCGCCGCGACCGCGCGGCGGACGAGGCCACGGGGGTGGTCGGCGAAGCCGGCCGCCCGCAGGTGGTCGACCAGCGGCTGATCCGTCGGCGCGTCGCCGTCGACCCGCTGCACGGTCAGGCGGTCGACCCGGCCGCTGTCGACCAGCCCGCCGAGCCCGCCCGCGGCGGCGCCCAGCAGCTCGTCGTCGGTGGTGAAGGTCAGCAGCGAGCGGCCGCCGCGTTCGAGGTAGGCGACCGGGGCGCCGGCGACGAGCACCACGTGCGCGCCGGCGGCGCGCTTGGGCAGGTGGCGGCCGTCGCCAGCCGGCGCGGGCCAGTCGAGTGCGGCACCGAACGGGTTGGCGGGGTCGGTCGCGGCCAGCACGCGCACCGCCGCGTCCTCGCCCGCGACGTCGGGGGTCCGCACCGCCCGGAGCCGGTCGACCGCGCCGGGGACCGCGAACTGGGCACCACCGAGGCCCTCGACGAAGTACCCGCGGCGCGTCCGCCCCGACTCCTCCATCGCGCGCAGCACGCCGTAGACGGCGCTGAACCCGCCCACCACGTCCTCGGACCGCACCGCGTCGCGGGTCAGCACGCCGTGGCGGTCGAGCAGCTGCGCCGCCAGGGCCGTGGCCCGCTCGGTCGCGGTGACCCGGCCGCCGGCCAGCAGGTCGGTCACCAGCGACCACCGCCCGGCGGCGCGGGGCGGGCCCGTCCGGGTCGCCACGCGTCCGGGCCGACGGCGCCGCCCGCCGCCCGCGCCACGGCGGGGCGCGCCACGCCGCAGCGCGCGCAGCGCCTGCAGGCCGTCGTTGGTCACCAGGCCGGCCCAGACCAGATCCCACAGCGCCTCGACGACAGCCGTCTGGTCCCCGCCGCCCCCGGTCCGCTGGCGCTCGCCCGCACCCGCGCCCGCGAGGTACAGCTGCGGCCAGAACGACGCGCCGCGGTCGCGCAGGTGGTCCAGCAGGGCGGCGTGGACCGGCTCGTCCAGCGGCGCCTCGAGCACATCGGGTGGGTCGGGCACGAGAAGCGGCGCCTGGTCGCGCAGATACAGGGCGACACGACCGTCGTCGGAGCCCAGCGGGCCGCGGCCGACCCACACCAGCTCGCCGGTCGCCAGCAGCTCGTCGAGCCAGGCGCCGCGGTAGTCGGCCACCCGCAGCGGCAGCACATCGGCCTCGAGCACGCTGGCGGGGATCGGCGCGCCCTGCAGCTGCTCGACGACCTCCAGCGTGCGCTCCACGCCGCGCATCCGGCCGCCCACACCCTGCCAGCCGGGCAGGAAGCGGGCCAGGGCGTCCGGCTCGACCGGCTCGACCTCGCGCCGCAGCGCCGCCAGCGAGCGGCGGCGCACCCGTCGCAGCACCTCGCCGTCGCACCACTCCCGCTGGAGGCCGCCGGGCCGGAACTCGCCGCGGGTCACCCGCTCCTCGCGCGCGAGCTCGGCCAGGGCCAGCTCGACCGCGTCGACCGGCAGGCCCAGCCGGTGCGCGACGTCGGCCGTCACGAAGGGCCCGTGGGTGCGGGCATAGCGGGCGACGAGGTCGATCAGGGGCCGGCGGACCGGTTCGAGGAAGGCGGCGGGCAGCCCGGACGGCGGTGGGATGCCCAGCCCGTCGCGCAACCGCCCCGCGTCCTCGGCGGCGACCCAGCGCTGCTCGCCGGCGACAGGGGCGTGCCAGATGCGGCGGGCGCGCTGCAGGTCGGTCAGCCAGCCCTCGACGGTCGCGCCGTCGGCGTCGGCGCGCGCGGTGACCTCGTCGGTGCGCAGGTCGCCGATCTCGCGCAGCAGGTCGTGCACCGCGTCCGCGTCGCGGGCGCGGCGCGGCGCGACCAGCCGCTGCAGCTCCAGCTCGAGCTCGGCGAGCGCCTCGGCGTCGACCAGCTCCCGCAGCTCGTCGCTGCCGACCAGCTCGGCGAGCAGCTCGCGGTCAAGGCTGAGCGCGGCGGCGCGGCGCTCGGCCAGCGGCGCGTCGCCCTCGTACATGTAGGTGGCGATGTAGTTGAACAGCAGCGAGGAGGCGAACGGCGAGGCCTGCGGCGTCTCCACCGCGACCATGCGGATGCGACGGGCGGCGACGTCGCGCAGCAGGCCGACCAGCGCGGGCACGTCGAACACGTCGCGCAGGCACTCCCGGTAGGTCTCCAGGAGCACCGGGAACTGGCCGTAGCGGCTTGCCACGGCCAGCAGGTCGGCGGCGCGCTGGCGCTGCTGCCACAGCGGGGTGCGCCCGTCCGGCCGGCGCCGCGGGAGCAGCAGGGCCCGGGCCGCGCACTCGCGGAAGCGCGACGCGAACAACGCCGAGTTGGCCAGCTCGCCGACCACGAGGTCCTCGACGTCGTCGGGGTCGATGATCAGCAGGTCGGTCAGGTCGACGTCGGTCCCGGTGCCGTCGGGCACCCGCACGACGATGCCGTCGTCGGCGTGCATGGTCTGCACGCCCACGCCGAAGCGGTCGCGCATCCGCGCCTCGATGGCCAGCGCCCACGGCGCGTGCACCCGCCCGCCGAACGGCGACAGCACGCAGATGCGCCAGTCGCCGATCTCGTCGCGGAAGCGCTCGACCACCAGGGTCCGGTCGCTGGGGATCACCCCGGTCGCGTCACCCTGCTCGGCCAGGTAGGCCGCCAGGTTCGACGCGGCGAGCCCGTCGAGGCCGGACGCCACGGCCAGGTCGTCCGCGTCGGACTCGGCGGCCTCGCGGAGGAACCGGCCGACGGCGCGGCCGACCTCGATCGGCCGGCCCAGCCCGTCACCGTGCCAGAACGGCAGCTTGCCCGGCTCCCCGGGCGCCGGCGACACCAGCACCTGGTCGCGGGTGATGTCCTCGATCCGCCAGGTCGTCGAGCCCAGCGTGAACGTCTCACCGGGCCGGGTCTCGTAGACCATCTCCTCGTCGAGCTCGCCGACGCGGCGGCCCTCGCCCTCCCCCGCGATGAACACCCCGTACAGACCGCGGTCCGGGATCGTCCCGCCGGACGTGACCGCCAGGCGCTGCGCGCCGCGCCGGCCCTCGATGCGGTCGGCCACACGGTCCCAGGTGACGCGGGGGCGCAGCTCGGCGAACTCGTCGGACGGGTAGCGCCCACTGAGCATGTCGAGCACGCCGTCGAGCTGGCCGCGGGAGAGGTCGGCGAAGTTGGCGGCGCCGCGCAGGCACGCCAGCAGGTCGTCGACCTGCCAGGCGTCCATCGCCGCCATCGCCACGACCTGCTGCGCCAGCACGTCGAGGGGGATCCGCGGGTACCGGGTCTGCTCGATCTCGCCCCCCAGCATCCGCTTGACGACGACCGCACACTCGACCAGGTCGCCGCGGTACTTCGGGAACACCTTGCCGACCGAGACCCCGCCGACGTGGTGGCCGGCCCGGCCGATGCGCTGCAGCCCGCTGGCGACCGACTTGGGCGACTCGACCTGCACGACGAGGTCGACCAGGCCCATGTCGATGCCCAGCTCCAGCGACGACGTCGCGACCACGCAGCGCAGCTCGCCGGACTTCAGGCCCTCCTCGATGCCGAGCCGCTGCTCGCGCGCCACCGAGCCGTGGTGGGCACGCGCCAGCGGCGGGCCGTCGACGGCCTCGGGATCGGCGTCGACGTGCAGCTCGTTCAGCCGTGCGCACAGTCGCTCGGCCAGGCGCCGCGAGTTCGCGAACACGATCGTCGAGCGGTGCGCGAGGATGAGCTCGAGGATCCGCGGGTGCACCGCGGGCCAGATGCTGCGGCGCACCTCGGTGCCGCCGGCGGCCGGGCCGGTCGCGGGTTCGTCGATCACCTCGCCGAGCCGGCCCATGTCCTCGACGGGGACGACGATCTCGACGTCGAGCCCCCGGTCCGCGGGGGCCTCGACGATGCGCACCGGGCGCGGCGCCCACCCCTCGCCGTCGGCCGCGCCGCCGGCCAGGAAGCGCCCGACCTCCTCCAGGGGGCGCTGGGTCGCCGACAGGCCGACGCGTTGCAGGGGCGACCTCGTGCCCCGCGCGGACCGCAGCTGCTCCAGGCGCTCCAGGGTGACGGCGAGGTGGGCGCCACGCTTGGTCCGCGCGACGGCGTGGACCTCGTCGAGGATCAGCGTGTCGACCCTGGCCAGGGACTCGCGCGCCCGCGACGTGAGCAGCAGGTACAGCGACTCGGGCGTCGTGATCAGGATGTCGGGGGGACGCCGGGCCAGGCGCCGCCGCTCGTCGGCCGGCGTGTCGCCGGTGCGCATGCCCACGTCGACCGGCAACGCCTGCACCCCCGCGCGTTCGGCGGCGTAGGTGATGCCCACCAGCGGCGCCCGCAGGTTGCGGTCGACGTCGTAGGCCAGCGCCTTCAGCGGCGAGACGTACAGCAGGCGGGTGCTGCGGTCACCGTCGGGCGGCGGGGTGAACAGCAGCCGGTCGATGCCGGCCAGGAACGCCGCCAGCGTCTTGCCCGACCCCGTGGGCGCGCTGACGAGGACGTGCTCGCCCGCGGCGATGCCGTCCCATGCCCCGAGCTGCGCCTGGGTGGGCGCCGCGAACGACGACGCGAACCACGTCCGGGTCGGTTCGTGCAGCAGGTCGGGCAGCGTGGGCATCACGGCACCGTGATCGGCTCAGCGGGGGGACCGCCGCCGCGGGGGCCACGGCGACGTCCGCGCGCGCCCGGCGCGGGTCGCCGGGCGCGACGGCGCCACCAGGGTAGGTGCGCGCCGCCAGGCCGGCGTCAGGGCGCGTCCTGTGACTCCGGTGACGCCTCGCGGGCCATGTCCTCGAGCTGGGTGGCGATGTCGGCCAGGTGCATGGCGGCCATGTGCGCGTTGGCCTGCTCGGCCTCGCGTGAGAGCCCGAGCAGGTTGTCGCCCAGCCCCCGCAGCCGTTCGGCCGCGAGCCCGCGGTAGTACCAGTCGATATCGATCGCCATCGTCTACTCCACACCGTGCCAGCGACCCCGCCATGAGCACGCAATGCTTCCCGCATCGGTGCAAGCGCAAGCCACCCGGTATTCTTCCCCTCCGCAGCTGCCCTCGGAGGATGTTGTTGGACACACCGACAGTGACGCTTCGCGTGCCACCGCTCGCGGACCACGTCACGCTACTACGGACCGTCGTCAGCGGGATCGCCGCCAGACGCGACTATACGCTTGAGCAGGTGGACGATCTGCGCATGGCGGTGGAGGAGGCGGCGGTGCTGCTGCTCCGGCACGGTGACGGCGAGCCGCTCGAGCTGCTCGCCACGGTGGGCGACGACACGCTGACGGTGGACCTGTCGACCGACATGGCCGATCCGGCCGCGGTCATCGACCCGACCTCGTTCAGCTGGATGATCCTCCAGGCGCTCACCGACGAGCTGTCGGCGTCGGTCGACGGCGGCCGCGCGCGCCTCACGATGGTCAAGCACGACCGGCAGCACGACCACGTCGAGGGCCGAGGGTGAAGACGAGCTACACGCGCGACGACACCAAGGCGCTGTTCGCGCAGCTGCGCGAGACGGGTGACCCCGAGATCAGGGCGACGCTCGCCCACCTGCACCTCCCGCTCGTCGAGTACCTCGCCAAGCGCTTCCGGGACCGCGGCGAGCCGCTC
>CAYVGE010000141.1:0-10761 GCA_964450395.1 uncultured Actinomycetota bacterium | reverse complement strand
ACGACGAGGGCGTGCCGGTGGTCGCGATCCCCAAGACGATGGACAACGACGTCCATGGCACCGACTACTGCATCGGCTTCTCGACCGCCGTGACGCGCAGCGTGCAGTTCATCCACTCGCTGCGCACCTCGACCGGCTCGCATGAGCGCATCGCCGTCGTCGAGCTGTTCGGCCGGTACTCGGGGGAGACGTCGCTGATCGCGGCGTACCTGGCCGGGGTGGACCGTGCGGTGATCTCCGAGGTGCCCATCGACGTCGGCAGGCTGTCGGACCTGCTCATGGCCGACAAGCGCTCCAACCCCAGCAACTACGCGATGGTCACCGTGTCCGAGGGCGCCACCATCGAGGGCGGCCAGATGGTGCTGACCGGCGAGGAGGACGCCTACGGCCACCGCAAGCTCGGCGGCATCGGCGAGGCGCTGGGCGCCGAGATCAAAGCGCACACGGGGGAGGGGATCGTCCTGCAGACACTGGGCTACCTGATGCGCTCGGGCGCGCCCGACTCGCTGGACCTGATGGTCGCGACCAACTACGCGGTCATGGCGGCGGACCTGGCCGTCGAGGGTTCTCGCGGCCGGATGGTGGCGCTGCGGGGCGGCACCTACACCAACGTGCCCATCTCGGTGACCCGGGAGGGCGCCAAGCGCGTCGACGTCGACGCGCTCTACGACGTCGACCAGTACCGCCCGAAGGTCCGCCACGTGGGTGGCAAGCCGATGTTCCTCTCCTAGACCGTGATGCTAGATGACCAGATCGTGATCGGCGCACGACGCTACGTCGAAGTCCGCACCGGTAACAACCGAGGAGTGTGAACCTCAAGTGGAGATTGAGAGTGTGTTCGGGCGAGAGCTGCTCGACTCCCGTGGGAACCCGACCGTCGAGGTCGACTGCGTGCTGGTCGACGGCAGCCTGGGCCGCGCGATCGTGCCCAGTGGAGCGTCGACGGGCCAGTTCGAGGCCGTCGAGCTGCGCGACGGCGGCGACCGGTACGGCGGCAAGGGCGTGGCCACGGCGGTCGACAACGTCAACGACACCCTGGCCCCCCAGGTCGTCGGCATGGACGCCACCGAGCAGCGCGCCATCGACGGCGTGCTGCTGCAGATCGACGGCAGCGACGACAAGTCGACCCTCGGCGCCAACGCGCTGCTGGGCGTGAGCCTGGCGGTGGCGCGCGCTGCGGCGGCGTCGCGTGAGCTGCCGCTGTACGCCTACCTCGGCGGCACCAACGCGCACCTGCTACCGGTCCCGATGATGAACATCGTCAACGGTGGGTCGCACGCCGACTCGAACGTTGACTTCCAGGAGTTCATGATCGCCCCCGTGGGCGCCCCGAGCTTCCGCGAGGCGCTGCGGATGGGCGCCGAGGTCTACGCCGCGCTGAAGGGCGTGCTCAAGGGGTCGAGCCTGTCGACTGGGCTCGGTGACGAGGGCGGGTTCGCACCGGAGCTCGAGTCCAACGTCGCGGCGCTCGACCTGATCACCCAGGCGATCGAGAAGGCCGGCTACCGACCCGGTGACGACGTCGCGCTGGCGATGGACGTCGCCGCGACCGAGTTCTACGACGACGGCGTGTACCACCTGACCGGCGAGGGCCGCGACCTGAGCTCGCAGGAGATGCTCGAGCTGCTGGCCCGCCTGGTCGACGATTACCCGATCGTGTCGATCGAGGACGGGCTCGACGAGGAGGACTGGCAGCACTGGCAGGCGCTGACCGAACGGGTCGGCGACCGCGTGCAGCTGGTCGGCGACGACCTGTTCGTGACCAACTCGCAGCGCGTGCAGCGGGGCATCGACGAACGGTCCGCGAACAGCGTCCTGGTCAAGGTGAACCAGATCGGTACCCTAACCGAGACGTTGGACACGATGGCGCTCGCCCACCGGGCCGGTTGGACCTGCATGGTGAGCCATCGCTCCGGCGAGACCGAGGACACGACGATCGCGGATCTGGTGGTGGCAACGAACGCCGGACAGCTCAAGAGCGGTGCACCCGCCCGCACGGACCGGGTGGCCAAGTACAACCAGGTGCTGCGCATCGAGGAGCAGCTGGGTGACGCGGCCCGCTACGCGGGCGTCTCGGCGTTCCCGCGGACCTACCACCGACCCGGGGATTGACCGACACGACCGAGACCAGGAGCGCGGCCATTGGCTTCCCCCCTCCGCTCCGTGACCGGATCCATACGCACCCGGACGACGGCGGCGGGCCGCAGGCTCACCGCCGCCGTCCGGGCGTCGCGCCAGTTCGTGGTCAGCCTGATCGCGCTGCTGGCGGTGCTGGCGTTCATGGCGGCCGGCCCGATCCGTAGCCTGGACGCGGCCGACCAGAACGTCGAGCACCTGCGGGCGACGAAGCGGCAGCTGACGGCCAGCGTCACCGACCTGGAGTACCGCCGCGCCCGCCTGCAGGATCCCCAGCAGGTGGAGCTGCTGGCCCGCACGCGGTTCGGCCTCGTCAAACCCGGCGAGCAGGCCTACGTCGTGATGACACCCGAGGAGGACCTGCGCACCGACGGTGAGCCCACCGACGGCGGCCGGGACCGGGCGTGGTACCGCTGGCTGCTCGACGCCGTCACCGACATGCTGCCGTCGTGACGCACGGCGCCGGGCCGGCGCCGCGACCGGGGCCGCCGCGGTCGGACGGAGCGCCCGCGGGCGGTCGGGCATGACGGCGGGCGGGGGCACGTCGATCCGGGAGGCGCGCTTCTCCGAGCTCGACGCGGCGACGCTGTACGACATCCTGCAGCTGCGCGTCGATGTGTTCGTCGTCGAGCAGCACTGCGCCTACCGCGAGCTCGACGGGCGTGACCGGGAGCCGGGCGCCCGCCACGTGTGGGTCGAGGCCGGCGACGGTGCCGTCGTGGCGTACCTTCGGACCCTCGACGAGGCGGACGGCGTGACGAGGATCGGACGGGTGGTGACGGCACCGGTGGCACGGGGCGCCGGCATGGCGGGCCGGCTGCTCGACCGCGTGCTCGCGGGGGCGACCGGACCGGTGATCGCCGACGTCCAGCGGCAGCTCGAGCGCTGGTACGCCGCCCGCGGCTTCGCCGTCGCCGGGCCGGCGTACGCCGAGGACGGGATCCCGCACGTGCCGATGCGCCGCGAGCCGGGGGTGGGGTCGTGATCGACGATGCGCTGCGGCCCGCGCCCGACGCGTCGTACGGGGCCCAGCTCGCCCGCGCGCCGATGTCGGCGGTCGACGCGATGCTCGCCTCGCGCATGATCGGTCGCCCGCTGCGCGGCGCGTCCGCCGCGGCGGTCCGCTGCGCGTGGGGCCTGCCGGCCGTCCTGCGCGTCGACCCGCAGCTCGACGACGGCACGCCGTTCCCCACGACCTTCTGGCTGGCGTGTCCGCTGGCGTCGCGCGTCGTGGGCGGGCTCGAGGCCAGTGGCGTGATGCGCGAGCTGACCGACGCGCTCGCCGAGGACCCGCAGCTGGCCGCCGACTACACCGCTGCGCACGAGCGCTACGTCGCGGCGCGGGATCAGCTGGGCCCCCCGGTGCCGGGCGATCCGAGCGCCGGCGGCATGCCCGGCCGGGTCAAGTGCCTGCATGCGCTCTACGGCCACTACCTGGCCACCCGCGACAACCCGATCGGCGCCTGGGTGGCCGAGCGGGTCGAACCGATGCCGTGCCCCCGGCCGTGCGTGCAGGTCGTCGACGATGGCTGATCCGGCGCTGGTCGCCGCGGTCGACTGCGGCACGAACTCGACGCGCCTGCTGCTGGCGCGCGTCGACGGGGGTGTCGTGCACCCGGTCGCCCGGGAGGGGCGGATCACCCGCCTCGGCGCCGGGGTCGACGCCGGCGGACGGCTGGACCCCGCGGCGATCGGCCGGGTCACCGACGTCCTCGCCGGCTACGCGGCGCGTTGGACCGAGGCGCGCGTCGACCGCGTCGCGGTGAGCGCGACCAGCGCCGTGCGCGACGCCGCCGACGCCGACGTCTTCCGCGACGCCGTGCGCGACGCCACGGGCGTCGAGCCGGTGGTGCTGAGCGGTGACCAGGAGGCGGCGCTGACGTTCGCCGGCGCGTCGGCGGGGCTGGCCGGCCGGCGGGTGGTGTGCGACATCGGCGGCGGCTCGACCGAGCTGGTCCTCGGCGACGGCGCCGCCCAGCGGTGGACCAGCCTCCAGCTGGGCAGCGTCCGGCTGACCGAGCGCCACCTCCACGACGATCCTCCGACCCCGGCACAGTACGCGGCGCTGCTGGCCGACGTCGACGCGGTGCTCGACGGGCAGCCGGACGACTTCTGCGCCGACGGCGACGAGCCGATGGTGGCGGTCGCCGGCACCGCGCTGACCATCGCCGCGGTGGCCCTGCGCTCCGACGGGCGCCTCGAGGCGGTCGACGGGATGCACCTGTCGCGTCGCAGCGTGGCGGTCGTGGCCGAGGAGCTCGCGTGGCTCCCCGCGCGCGACCGCCTGGCCCACGCGCCGGTGGCGCCCGGCCGCGAGGACGTGATCGTCGCCGGCACGCTGCTGCTCGCGCGCCTGCTCGACCGCTTCGGGTTCCGCACCGTGCGGGTGCGCGTCGCCGACCTGCTCGACGGCGTCGCGGGCGCCGTCGGCACGGGGGCGTGGCCTCCCGGGCAGGACGCGACGCCGGCCCGGACGTGAACGGCACCGAGCAGCGCCTGCAGCGGCTGTCGGCGCACCTGGCTGCACTGGATGCCTCGGAGGTCACGGCCGACGCCGACCGCGTCGGCGCGGTGCTCGCCCTGCTGGCCGAGCGCGACGGCGACCTGGAGTTCGTGCTGACGCGCCGGCGCGACGACCTGCCCACGCACCCGGGGCAGGTGTCGTTCGCCGGCGGTCGGCGCGAGGCGGGGGAGACCACCGAGGCCGCCGCCCTGCGCGAGGCGGCCGAGGAGATCGCGCTGCGGCCGGAGACCGTCGAGGTCCTGGGGCGGCTGCCGGCGTTCTTCATCCCGCCGTCGCGGTTCTGGATGGTGCCCGTCGTCGCCCGCTGGCGCGAGCCCCACCCACTGCGGGCGCAGGAGGCGGAGGTCGCGGCGATCGTCCGGGCGCCGCTGGCGCTGCTGACCGACCCCCACCACTGGCGCAAGGTCCGGCTGTCGGTCACCGGTTGGTCGTGGGCCTGGGCGTTGGCTGACGACCACGTCCTCTGGGGCGCGACGGGCATGGTCGTCACCGCGCTGCTCGACGCGCTGGCGCCCGGCTGGCGGCGCGGCCTGGATCCCGCCGACCTGCCCGACGAGCGGGAGGTCACGCCGTGGCTGGACCCGCGGCTGGCGCGTCGGGTGCTGCCCGCGCGGCTGCGTGACGTCACCGACCTCGCCCGTGACGGGCTGGGCCGGCCGGCGGTCGTGGACCCGGCGCGCGCCGACGATGCGGGGGCCGCGGTCGCCTACGCGGTGCGCCACCTGCGCCATGCGCCGCGCTCCGTGGTCGTCCTGGCCGGGACCGGCGGCACCGGGGCCGTGGGCCGTGCGGTGGCGACGGCGCTGCACGCCGACGGTCCCGACGTCACCGTGGTGGCGGCAGGCGACGCGCCGGTCGCCGACGTGCCGCAGGTGGCCTTCGTCGGCACGCTGCCCGAGGCCGACCTGTACGTCGATGCGCTGGTCGGCGCCGGGCTCGAAGGTCGGCTGCGGGCGCCCGCGCTCGACGTCGCGCTGGCGCTGCGGTCCCACGGCGCGCCGATCCTGGCCGTCGACCTGCCCAGCGGTCTGCACCCGACCCAGGGGCTGATCGGCGACGCGGTGAGCGCGACGGTCACGATCGCGCTCGGCGGCATGTGGCCGGCGCTGGACCACGCGGGCTTGTCGCCATTCGTGGGCGACCTGTACCTGTGGCGCCCGGGGCACACCGAGGTCGTGCGGCTGGTCGGCGGGCCCGAGCGCGCCGGGCCGGGCGAGGGCTGGCGCGAGTGAACGCGGCCGTCCACCGGCCGATAGGCTGCCTGTCCGGTACCTGCCCACCGACGAGGCGACCACGTGACGCTGCTCGAGAACCTGCTGTCGCACCGCGGCGCCCTGCCCGAGGACGCCGTCGACCACCTGCAGGCGCTGCTGGGGGAGTGGCAGACGCTGGCGGACATGTCGTTCGCCGACCTGCTGCTGTGGGTGCGCTGCGAGCTGGTCGACCGCAGCCCCGGCTACCTGTGCGTCGGGCAGATGCGGCCCTACACCACCCAGACGATCTACACCGAGGACCTCGTCGGGCAGGTCTTCCCGGTCAGCGCCCGGCCGATGGTGGGCCGGGCGTTCACCGAGCAGCGCGTCATCCGCGACGCCGACCCCGACTGGTCGACAGGCGTGCCGGTGCGCGAAGAATCCATCCCGGTCCGGTTCGGCGACGACGTCATCGCGGTCATCACGCGCGAGTCGAACGTGTCGACCGCCAGGGCGCCGTCGCAGCTGGAGCTGACCTACCTGCAGACCGCCGGCGAGCTCGCGCAGATGATGGCCGAGGGCACGCTGCCGAATTCGGGTGCGAGCCGCGACGAGCGCGAGATCGCGCCGCGGGTCGGCGACGGGATCATCCGCGTCGACGCCGACGGCGTGGTCAGCTTCGCGTCGCCCAACGCGATCAGCGCGTACCGCAGGCTGGGCAGCCTCGACTCGGTGATGGGCAGCCACCTCGAGCAGCTCGACCCGGAGCCCCGGCAGCTGCTGGACAGCCTGCGCACCGGCATCCCGGTCGACGCCGAGGTCGAGGTGCACGACGCGGTGGTCATCCGCCGGTTCATCCCCCTGATCTCCAGCGGCCGGATCATCGGGGCGCTGCTGCTGGTGCGCGAGGTGACCGAGCTGCGCCAGCACGAGCGGGCGCTGATAGTCAAGGACGCGACGATCCGCGAGATCCACCACCGGGTCAAGAACAACCTGCAGACGGTCGCGGCGCTGCTGCGGCTGCAGTCCCGCCGGCTGGGCAGCGAGGAGGCCCGCGCGGCGCTCAACGAGAGCGTCCGGCGCATCACGTCGATCTCGCTGGTGCACGAGACGCTGAGCGAGGAGGCACGCCAGCGCGTGCCATTCATCAAGATCACGCGGCGCATCGTCGACATGCTGTCGCAGGGCCTGGTCGGTCCTGACGTACCGATCGACTTCGAACTGACCGGCGACCCCGACGAGCTGTCCGCCGAGGTGGCGACGCCGCTGGCGCTGGTGCTGGCCGAGCTGCTGCAGAACTGCGTGGAGCACGCGTTCCCGATCGACGGGCCGCACCCGGCCGGCGACGCCAGGGTCGAGGTGCACTTCGCGCGCAGCGGCGGCGAGCTGACCGTCCGCGTCAGCGACAACGGCGTGGGCCTGCCGCCCGAGGCCCGGCTCGAAGACATCGCCAACCTCGGGCTTCGGATCGCGCGCACGCTGCTGGAGACCG
The DNA here is from genome assembly GCA_964450395.1 of uncultured Actinomycetota bacterium. Classification (GTDB taxonomy): domain Bacteria; phylum Actinomycetota; class Nitriliruptoria; order Euzebyales; family JAHELV01; genus JAHELV01. The sequence continues at coordinate 3,416 of CAYVGE010000141.1, read as the reverse complement.
AACTGAACGGGACGTTCACGGTCAGCCGGGGTGACCCCGGCACCACGGTCGAGTTGCAGGTGCCGCTGCGCTCGCTGCCGCCGGTCTGACGCCGCGTCCCCGACGCGCACCGATCGCGTCGGGTGCGCCCGGACCGGTGCGCCGGCGTACGCGCGGGCTACAGGCCGAGCTCCCTGGCGATCAGCAGCCGCTGGATCTCCGACGTGCCCTCACCGATCTCGAGGACCTTCGCGTCCTGGTAGAACCGGCCCACCCGCGACTCGGCCATGTAGCCGTAGCCACCGAACACCTGCGTCGCCTCGCGCGCGGCGGTGACGGCCTGCTCCGAGGCGTAGAGCTTCGCGATCGACGCCTCCTTCTTGTACGGCAGCCCCTCGGCGCGCCGCCAGGCCGCGTTCCACCACAGGTGCCGCGCGGTGTGCGCGGCGACCTCGAGGTCGGCGATCTTGAACGCGACGGCCTGGTGGCCACCGATCGGCTTCCCGAAGGCCTCCCGCTCGTTGGCGTACCGCACGCACTCGTCGACGCAGCCCTGGATCAGGCCGACGGACAGCGCCGCCAGGGCGATCCGCCCGTCGTCGAGGGTGCGCAGGAACTGCCGGAACCCGGCACCGACCTCGCCGAGCGTGTGGTCGACGGGCACCCGCACGTCGGCGAACGCGAGCTCACGGGTGTCCGACGCGTGCCAGCCGACCTTGCGGTAGGGCGGGGCGACGGTCAGGCCCGGCGTACCGGCCGGCACGATGATCGACGTCAGCTCGTCGTCGCCGGTCCAAGCGGTGATCGTGATGATCGACGTCAACTCGGTGCCGGCGTTCGTGATGAAGACCTTCGAGCCGTTGATCACCCATTCGTCCCCGTCGCGCACGGCCCGCGTCGCGGTGCCGCCGAGGTTGTCCGAGCCGCCGCCGGGCTCGGTCAGGCCGAACGCGCCGAGGCGCTCGCCGCGGCACAGGGCCGGCAGCCAGCGCTGCTTCTGCTCCTCGGTCCCGAAGGCGTGCAGCGGTGCGGCGCCGAGGCCGACCGCCGCCTCGAGCGTGATGCCGACCGACTGGTCGACCCGGCCGATCTCCTCGATCGCCAGGCACAGCGACAGGAAGTCGCCGTCCATGCCGCCGTAGCGCTCCTCGAACGGGATGCCGAACAACCCCAGCTCACCCATCCGCGTGACGATCCCGGTGGGGAAGCGACCTTCGGCGTTGATCTCATCGGCGACGGGATCGATGACCTGCTCCGCGAAGTCACGGACGACGGCCCGGAACTCCTCCTGCTCGGGCGTCAGCGCGAACGAGATCGCCATCGAGGTCCTCCCTCGGTCACCAGCCGGTCGACCGGGACAGCCTAGTCCGCGTGGAGGGGCGGGCCCCGCCGGAGCGGGTCAGGAAACGGCGCAGCCCCCCGGGGTCCCGGGGGGCTGCGGGCGCGGTCGCCGGTGGGTCAGCTGGCCAGGCGACGGCGCCGCTGGCGGCTGCGGCGCAGCGAGCGCCGCTCGTCCTCGCTGAGGCCGCCCCAGACGCCGGCGTCCTGGTTGGTCTCGAGCGCCCACTCGAGGCACGATTCGATGACGTCGCATCCGTGGCAGACCTGCTTGGCCCGCTCGAGCTGCTCCAGCGCCGGGCCGGTCGAGCCCACGGGGAAGAACAGCTCGGGGTCCTCATCGAGGCAGGCAGCTCGCTGTCGCCAGTCCATAGCAGAATGCTCGCTTTCTCACCGGAGGGATCGTCTTCTCACCGGAAGTCGTCGTAAGGACCGAGAGGTGCGACTGGTACGCCGCCGTGTCGCGGAGCCCCTCGATCCTTGTGAAACGGAGCACAAGCCCGTTGTGTGCATGACTGTACTCCGCCCCCGTGAAGCGGTAAAGGCTGTTCTTTCGGCCGATACCCCCCAGGGGGTCGATGCTATGATACGGGGTTGCGCCGGGACGGGTCGGGCGGTGCGCCGCGGACCTCACGCGATGACCACCAGCGCCTCCCGCACGCTGCGCAGCTCGACCGACGCGACGTCGCCGACGTGGTCACCGTCCAACTGCAGCGGCAGCGGCCGATCGGCCTCCAGCAGCACGATCGGCAGGTCCGACAGCAGGTCGACGAAGGGCAGCCGCCCGATGCGGTCCGAGGTCACCGCGGTGCGGGTGATCCGCAGCACGTCGGTCAGCCGCAGGCGCGACACCGCCGTGACCGCGAGGTCGTGGGTGATGTCGGCCGTCGGGCACAGGTCCGCCGCACGCGGGCCGACGTACGTGTAGGGCCGCGCGTTGGCGCACACCACCCAGCGGCGGGTCTCCAGCAGCGGGTTGTCGGGCGTGCGGACGGTGATGTCGGCCGACCGGACGTCGCGTGCGCCGATGAACGCCAGCACGGCGCACCAGGCGAACGACGCCTGGCGGACCGTCTGCTTGAGCAGGTAGCGCTGCTCGACGCGTCGGACGACCTCGGCATCGAAGCCGTAGCCCGCATGGAAGGTGAACCAGCGCCCGTTGGCACGCCCCAGGTTGACGCGCCGGACCCGCCCCGCCGCAAGGTTGCGCAGGATGGCGGTCGTCGCCTCGATCGGGTCGGCCGGTAGCCCCAGGCTGCGTGCGAGCACGTTGGTCGACCCACCCGGGATGATGCCGAGCGCCACGTCGGTGGTGGCGATGCCCTGGATGACCTCGTTGACCGTCCCGTCACCGCCGAGCACGATCACGACGTCGAAGCCCTCGTCGGACGCCCCCGACGCCAGGAACCCAGCGTGGTTGCGCCGCTTGGTCGGCACGGCCTCCAGGTCGAGCTGGCCACCCAGCGCCCGGGTGATCACGTCGATCACGGCCGGGTTGGTGGTCGTCGCCGTGGGGTTGTAGAGCAGCAGCGCCCGCACGGCGTCCTCCCGGCGCGTCGGTCCGTCGGCTGGTGTCGGCCTAGAAGCTCGCGTCGCCGTTGTCCATACCGCGGCGCAGGAACTCCAGGATCCGGGTGAGCAGCCGCGACACGTGCATCTGGCTGATGCCAACGTGGTCGGCGATGCGCGACTGGGTCATGCCGCGGAAGAAGCGCAGGAACAGGATGGTGCGCTCGCGCTCGGGCAGCTCGGCGATCAGCGGCGCGAGCGAAGCGAAGTACTCCAGGTTGTCCAGCGCGATGTCGTCCTCGCCGATGCGGTCCATCCGCATGGGCGAGTCGTCCTCCTCCGACCCCGACGGCGCGTCGAGCGACGTCGTGGAGTAGGCCTGCCCGCTCTCGAGCGCCTCGAGGACGTCCTCCTCGCTGACACCGGCGTACTTGGCGATCTCGGCGACGGTCGGTGAGCGGCCCAGCTGCTGGGTCAGCGTGGCCACGACCTTGTTGAGCCGCAGGCTGAGCTCCTGCAGCCGCCGCGGGACGCGGATGGCCCAGCCCTTGTCGCGGAAGTACCGCTTCAACTCACCGACGATCGTCGGG
>CAYVGE010000140.1:0-10799 GCA_964450395.1 uncultured Actinomycetota bacterium | reverse complement strand
CCGTTGACTGCGACCTCCACCTGGCGCGCACCGTTGCGCACCGCCTCGACCGAGTTCGCGACCGCCAGCCCCAGATCGTTGTGGCAGTGCACGCTGACGGCGACCTCCGGCCCGACGCGCCGCACGATCTCGGCGATCAACGCGCCGAAGTCGTGGGGCAGCGCGTACCCGACCGTGTCGGGGATGTTGACGGTGGTCGCACCCGCCTCGACCGCCGTGTCGACGACCTTCAGCAGGAAGTCGTGCTCGGTCCGGGTCGCGTCCTGGGGGCTGAACTCCACGTCGTCGGTGTAGCTGCGCGCCTGGCGGACCGACTCGGCGGTGGAGCGCAGGATCTCCTCCTCGGACGCCTGCAGCATGGCGCGCCGGTGGATCTCGGAGGTCGACAGGAAGACGTGGATGCGCGACCGGTCCGCGCCCTTCAGCGCACTGGCGGCGCGGTCGATGTCGCCCCGCACGCAGCGGGCCAGCGCCGCGATGACGGGCGCGTCGGTCGCGGCGCCGACGCTGGTGGAGATGGCGCGGACGGCGTCGTGGTCACCCTGCGAGGTGATCGGGAAGCCGGCCTCGATGATGTCGACGTGCAGCCGGGCGAGCTGCTCGGCGATCTCGAGCTTCTCCTTGACGCCGAGCGAGATGCCGGGCGCCTGCTCGCCGTCGCGCAGCGTCGTGTCGAAGATCCGTACAGCGGTGGGGTCCATGGGGGGCGTCCTCATCGGTGGCGGGACTGGGTGGTGACCCGGTGCGCACTCCGCGGGGGGTTGGGTGAAGGTCCGCCCCGCGGCGTCAAAGGATGAGGAGGCCGAGCAGCCCCACGGGCAGCAGGCCGAGCACCGCGCCCGTCGGGCGCGTGCGGCTGTCTGCTACCTGGGTCTGCTGCACGGCGGCCAGTAGTACGCCACGGCCCGCCGGATGTCAACCCGGCCGGCCCGCCGCCGCAGAGCGCTCAGGCGGCGGCTCAGCGCTGCGCGAGGTCGAGGGCCAGCCGGACGGCCTCGTCGGCGGTGCCGGCCCGGGTGTTGCCGTCCAGCGGCCAGCTGTCGAGCGCCACGACCGGGACGTCGAGCTTCCGCGCGAACGCCAGCTCCGACAACGTGCCGAACCCCCCACCGATCGCGACGACCGCTCGCCCAGCGCGCACCACCAGCACGTTGCGCGCCTCCCCCATGCCGGTCGGGACGGCGAGGTCGATCCAGGGGTTGGCGGCGCTGCGGTCGGCGCCGGGCAGGATGCCGACCGTCCGGCCGCCCGCACCCCGGGCGCCCCGGCACACCGCGGCCATCACGCCGTCGAGGCCGCCGCACACGACCGTGGCACCGGCCTCGGCCAGCAGGTGCCCGACCCGCTCGGCCTGCGCGTCGCGTCGGGCGTCGGGGGTCCCGGATCCGATGACCGCGATCGTGAGGTCCATGCCACGCAGTATGGCGAGCGCATGGCGCCGGAGAGGCGTGGGTAGCGTCGGCATGACCGTCCGAAGGCACGAGTACAACGAAGTACGCCCGGGAGGCAGGTGCGTGCACATCGAGATCTCACTTGCGCTGCCGCGCGACCGCGAGAGTGTGTCGGCCGTCCGACGCATCGTCGCCAGCGCGATGGCCGAGGTGGGCGTCGAGCGCTCCTGCGCCGCCGACGTCGAGCTGGCGCTCACCGAGGGCTGCGCGAACGTGGTGCGGCACGCCACCTCCACCGACCGCTACCGCGTGGTGTTCGAGCTCGACGCCACGCTGGCGAAGGTCACGATCGCCGACAACGGCAAGGGGTTCGTGGTCAACGGACGCCAGCGCATGGCGGGCACGCTGGCCGAGGGCGGCCGCGGGATCGCCCTGATGCGCATGCTGATGGACGAGGCGGACTTCCGGATGCACGAGGGCAGCGGCACCGAGGTGTCGCTGACCAAGCAGATCGTGCTGGACGAGAGCTCGCTGTTCCATGACACGAACTGATACGCCCACGTAACAGCACGTTCGTGCAGCGTCCCCTACGCTGTGGATCTCGATGGAACTCATGCTCCGGTGCGCCCTCCCGGACCGGCCGGGCGCCCTCGCGCGGCTGGCCAGCGCCATCTCGGCGGTGGGCGGCGACATCCATGCGGTCGACGTGGTCGAGCACGACGACGGGCGGGCGCTCGACGACCTGGAGATCATCCTCGACGAGGGGCGCGTCCCCACGCTGCTCGAGCGGCTCCGGTCGCTCGACGGCGTCACGGTCATCCACGCCGGCCCGTCGCGCGGCCAGCCCGGTGACGCCGTCACCCGGCTGTCGATCGCGATCGAGTCGCTGCTCGACGGCAGCGCCGAACCGCGGCGGGGCGTCGCCACGCTGATCGGCGGCATGCTGCGCGCGCGCAGCGCCGACTTCGTGCCGCGCAGCGGGGTGCCGGGCAGCGACCGGCACGTGCTGGCGCTCGAGGCCGGCGACGAGATCCTGCTGCTGCAGCGCGACTACCGGTTCACCGACACCGAGCGCGACCGCGCGCAGGCGCTGCTGCGCCTGGCCCGCCGGGCGGTCACGGCCGACCCGGCCGCGACCCTCGACCGCTCCCCCGGCTGAGCGGTCGCCGGCGCGAGCGTCGCCCGGCTGGAGTCACCCGCCGACGCGGCCCAGCGCGGCCACCAGCACGTCGGCGTCCACCGCCCGGCGCTGGCCTCAGTGCGCCAGCAACCGCGTCGGCCGCTCCACCAGGTCGCCGACCAGGCGCAGGAAGCCGGCGGCCTCGGCACCGTCACACACCCGGTGGTCGAACGCCAGCGACAGCTGCACGACGGGGCGCACCGCCAGCTGCCCGTCGACCACCCAGGGGCGCTCGACGATGCGGCCGACGCCGAGGATGCCGGCCTCGGGGTGGTTGATGATCGGCCCTCCGCCGTCGATGCCGAAGGCGCCGAAGTTCGACACGGTGAAGGTGCTGCCGCGCAGCTCGGCCGGCGCCAGCGCGTCCGCCCGGGCGCGGGCGGCGAGGTCGGCGACACCTCGGGCGAGGTCGGGGATCGACCACCCGCCGACGTCGCGCAGCACCGGCACCACCAGGCCGCGGTCGGTCTGCGTCGCCACGCCGAGGTGGACCCGGTCGTGGTGCACGAGCTCCCGGGCGTCGGCGTCGAAGCTGGCGTTGAGCGCGGGCACCTGCGCCAACGCCACTGCGCAGCACCGCAGGACGACCGCCAGCGGCGTGACGCGCACGTCGGGCAGGTCGGCGCCGAGCTCGTCGCGCAGTGCCAGGAGCGCGCCGGTGTCGACCTCGAGCCAGCACGACGCCGCGGGGATCTCCCGCCACGACGTCGTGAGGTGGTCCGCGATGCGGGCGCGGACGCCGGTGACGGCCTCGCGCCGCTCCGGGCTGGCGTCGCCCGGGCCCGGCTGCGCCTGCGCGGGCGCCGCTGCGGCGGCCGCACGGATGTCGTCGCGGGTGATGCGCCCGTCGGGGCCGGTGCCGCCCACCTGTTCGAGGTCGACGCCGAGGTCCTTGGCCAGCTTGCGGACCGGTGGCTTGGCCCGCGGCCGCGTGGCGTGCGCGGTCGGGGCGGCCGACGCCGTGCGGCCGCTCCCCCGGCGCCGGCGCCTGGCACCGCCGCCGGTGCCGTAGCCCACCAGCACGTCGGTGCCCTCGTCGCCCTCGGCGCCGTCGTCGCCGTCGTCGCCCTCGGCGGCCGCCCCGCCGCCGCCCGCCGCCGTGGCCGCGGACGACGACCCGTCGGCCGCGTCGGCACCGGCCTCGACCGCGTCGGCGTCTACCGCCAGCAGCGGTGCCCCGACCTCGACCTCGTCGCCCTCGGCGGCGTGCAGCCCGGTGACCACGCCGGCGTGCGGTGCCGGCAGCTCGACGGTCGCCTTGGCCGTCTCGACCTCGGCGACCACCTGGTCGACGGCCACGGTGTCACCGACGGCGACCCGCCAGGCGACCAGCGTGGCCTCGGTCAACCCCTCGCCGAGGTCGGGCAGGGTGATGGGGGTTCCAGCCATCCTCGCGACCTCCTAGTAGGCCAGGCTGCGCTCGACCACGTCGAGGACGCGGTCGACGTCGGGCAGGTGGTAGTGCTCCAGCCGCGAGGCGGGGTAAGGGATGTCGAACCCGCCGACGCGCAGCACGGGTGCCTCCAACGCGTAGAAGGTCCGCTCGAGCAGCTCGGCGGCGATCTCGGCGCCCATCCCCCCGAAGACGCTGGCCTCGTGGACCACGATGGCGCGCCCGGTCGTCTCCACGGCGGCGACCAGCGTGTCGATGTCGAGCGGCACGAGGGTGCGCACGTCGATCACCTGCAGGTCCCAACCCTCCTCGGTCGCGGCCTCGGCCGCCTCGAGGCACGTGGCGACCGTGGGGCCGTAGGCGATGAGCGTCGCAGTGCTGCCGGGACGGCGTTCGACGGCGGTGCCCATCGGCTCGGTCGTGACGGGCAGCTCGACGTCCTGCCGGCTCCAGTAGCGCCGCTTGGGCTCGAAGAACAGCACGGGGTCGGGCGCCGCGATCGATTCGCGCAGGAGCGCATAGGCGTCCGCGGGGGTCGACGGTGCGACGATCTTGAGGCCCGCCGTGTGGGCGTAGAGCGCCTCGGGGCTCTCGGAGTGGTGCTCGACCGCGCCGATGCCACCGCCGAACGGGATGCGCACGACCACCGGCAGCCGCACCGTCCCCCGCGAACGGTTCGGCAGCTTGGCCAGGTGGGAGGTGATCTGCTCGAACGCCGGGTAGGTGAAGCCGTCGAACTGCAGCTCGACCACGGGGCGGTACCCGTACATCGCCATGCCGATCGCGGCACCGACGATGCCGGACTCGGCCAGTGGCGTGTCGAAGCAGCGGTCCCCGTAGCGCTCGGCCAGCCGGTCGGTGACCCGGAAGACCCCACCGAGCGCGGCGACGTCCTGGCCGAACACGACGACCCGGTCGTCGTCGGCCATCGCATCGTGCAGCGCCCGGTTCAGGGCGCCGGCCATGGTCACGGTGCTCACGACGCCACCTCCCCGCGCAGCTCGGCCGCGAGCATCCGGCGCTGGTCGCGCAGCCGTGGCGTGGGGTCGGCGTAGACGTGGTCGAACAGCTCGAGCGGGTCGCCGTGGGGCGCGTCGGCGATCGCCGCGCGCAGGCCGGCGGCCTCGGAGCGGGCCGCCTCGTCGACGCGGTCGGCCAACGCGTCGTCGAGCAGGCCCCGCGCGCGCAGGAACGCCGCGTAGCGGACGATCGGGTCCTTCGCCCGCCACTCCTCGAGCTCGGCGGCGTCGCGGTAGCGGGTGGGGTCGTCGGCGGTCGTGTGCGCCTCCATGCGGTAGGTCACCGCCTCGATCAGCACCGGGCCGTCGCCCGCCCGGGCGTGGTCCAGCGCCCGCCGCATGGTGGCGTGGCAGGCGAGCACGTCGTTGCCGTCGCAGCGGTAGCCGGGCATCCCGTAGCCGACCGCCTTGTGCGCGATCGACGGCGCCCGCGTCTGGCGTGCCAGCGGCACGCTGATGGCCCACCGGTTGTTCTGCACGACGAAGATGCACGGCGCGTCGAACACGGCGGCGAAGTTGAAGGCCTCGTGAGCGTCGCCCTCGCTCGTGGCCCCGTCCCCCAGGTAGACGGCGGTGACCACGTCCGCGCCGTCGAGCCGGGCGGCCATGGCGAACCCCGCGCCGTGCAGCGCCTGCGTGGCGATCGGGATGGTGATCAGCCCGAAGCGGTGCTTGACCGGGTCGTGGCCGCCCAGCCACGTGCCCCGGAAGACGTGCAGCAGCATCGCCGGGTCCAGGCCGCGCACCAGCGCGACGCCGAGCTCGCGGTACGACGGGAACACCCAGTCCTGCGGCGCGAGCGCCGAGGCGGTGCCGACCTGGGCGGCCTCCTGGCCGCGCAGCGAGGCGTAGACCCCGAGCTGGCCCTGGCGCTGCAGCGTGATCGCCTGGGCGTCGAGGTGCCGGGCGACGACCATCGTGCGGTACAGCTCGATGAGCTGTTCGTCGGCGAGGTCGGCTGCCGGGTCGGTGCCGCCGATCGGGCTGCCGTCGACGTCGAGGAGCTGGAGGGGTTCGTCGGGGGGCAGCAGGGTTCGGGGGTCGACGGCATGGTCAGCAGTCATGGCGACTCCTTACGCTGGTGCGTGCACGGGATCGCCATGCGACGCACACTCAATGGAGCGCGACGCCGGGACGCCACGTCGGTGTGTGCCCCGTCGCGGCCGCCCGACGGATCGCGTCGGATGACCGCAGCGCGTACCACAATGGTACGAGGTGCCGCCCGACCGCGAAAGCCCCGACAGCCCGACGACAAGGACAGGTCCCGTGCCAGGCACCGACCCCGCCCTCCTGCTGATCGCCCACGGCACCCGCGACCCAGCGGGCGCGACGGAGATGGCGACGCTGTGCGACCACCTGCGTGACCGGCTCGGCGGGCCGGTCGGCGCCGCCTGGCTGGAGGACTTCGCCGACCCCGACGCCGTCACCGCGGCGGCCCGCCTCGTCGAGGCCGGCGCCGATGCGATCGTCACCCTGCCGCTGCTGAACTTCGGGGCGATGCACGCCAAGACCGACGTGCCGGGCGACGTCGTCGACGTGCGCGCCCGGTTCCCCGGGATCCCGGTCACCCACGGCAGGGTGCTCGACATCCACCCGTCACTGCTGGCGCTGGCCCGCGCCCGCGTCGACGCCGCCTCGCCGCCCGACGAGCGGGACGGCGAGGTGCTGATGGTCACCGGCGCCGGTTCGAGCGACCCCGACGCCAACGGCGACCTGGCCAAGGCGGCGCGCATGCTGGCCGAGGCGACAGGGCACCGCTGGGTCGAGACCGCCTACGCGGGGGTCAGCTGGCCGCGCGCCGACGAGCTGCTGGCCCGCCTGGAGCGCGCCGGCGTGCGGCGGGTCGTCCGCTTCTCGTGGTCGCTGCTCGCCGGGCTGCTCGAGCGCCGGGTCAACGGCTGGGCGGAGGAGGCGGTGGCCCGCGGCCTGGAGGTGCGCGACGCCTGGCGCTTCGGCCCCGATCCCCTCGTGGCCGACGCCGTCGTCGACCGCTACCACGAGGCGCTGGCCGGCGACGCGCGGATGAACTGCGACCTGTGCGCCTACCGTCTGCCCCTGCCGGGGCGCGAGGAGCGTGTGGGTGCGCCCTCGCCGGCCGGCAGGGGCACGAAGGTGCACCCCGCGGCCCGCGGTTGACCGCGCGCCGCCCGTCGTCAGTACCCCAGCTCGGGGTCGACCCGGCCGATCAGCTCCTCCCCCGCGCCGTAGCGGCGGACGTTCTCGGCGATCCGGGCCGACAGCAGCGGCTTGGCCATGTCATCGGTGTTGGCGGTGTGCGGCGTGATCAGGCAGTTCGGCAGCCGCCACAGCGGGTGTCCGTCGGGCAGCGGCTCGGGGTCGGTGACGTCGAGCGCGGCGCCCCCGATCACGTCCTCGCGCAGCGCGACGACGAGGTCCTCGGTGACGACGTGGGGCCCGCGGGCGACGTTGACGAGCCAGGCGTGGGGCTCCATCAGCTCGAACTCGACGCGGGAGATGACACCGGCGGTCTCCGGCGTCAGCGCCAACGCGAGCACGACGACGTCGGCGCCCTTCAGCACCTCGTAGCGGTGGTCGAACGCGACGACCCGGTCGACGCCCTCCATCGGGTCGGCGTGCCGGCGCACCACGGTGATGGTGCAGTCGAAGGGCTCGAGCAGCCGCACCAGCTCCCGGGTGATCCCGCCGCCGCCGAAGATGGTCATGGCGCCGCCGATCAGGCTGATGCCGGCCTGCGACGTCCAGGTGACCTCCTGCGCGAAGCGCGGCAGCTCCCGCATGCCCGCCAGTGCCAGCGCCAGCGCGTGCTCGGCGACGGGCTCGGCGTACACGCCCTTGCCCGACGTCCAGGTCCGCCGGCTGTCGAACACGCTGGCGTCCGCGTACGGCTCGACGCCCGCCCACGGCAGCTGGACCCACTCGATGTGCTCGTGGGACGACAGCAGCTCGGTCAGCGCCTCCGGCGCGTCGGGGTCGGTCCACACGAGGCCGCGCGCCCGCTCGACGTCGACCACGTCACCGCCGCCGGAGCGCACCGCCTCGACGATGTAGTCACGGGTCCCCTGGGGCTGGACCGCAATGGGCACTGCACTCACGTCGCCACCTTGTCATCGCTGCTCACGCCGGGCGGGCAGCCTACCCCGAGCCGGCGTCGGCGCCCGGGACGGCCAGCTAGGCCAGGCTGACCGCTCGCACGTGGCTGGCACCGATCTCGTCGGCGATGTGCTCCGCGACGTCCGCCGGCACCGCCGAGTCGGTCGCCATGGCGATCAGGGCGTCGCCGCCGGCCTCGTGGCGCCCGACCTGCATGGTCGCGACGTTGACGTCGGCATCGCCGAGGATCGTCCCGATCCTGCCGATGATCCCCGGGCGGTCCATGTACCGCAGGAAGACCATGTGGTCGCTGGGCACCATGTCGATGGCGAAGCCCCACAGCTCGACGAGGCGCTCGGTGTTCTTCGGGCCCGTCAGCGTGCCGGCGATCGCCTGCTCGCCCTCGGCGGTCAGGCGCACCAGCGACACGTAGTCGCGCGCCGTGGGCGAGGTCATCGTCACCAGCTTGAGCCCGCGGTCCTGGGCCGTCAGCGGGGCGTTGACGAAGGTCACGGGCTCGTCGACCACGTCGGCCAGCAGGCCGGTCAGCGCTGCGAGGTTCAGGGCGCTGGTGTCCTCCTCGGCGATGCGGCCGCGGTACTCGACGGTGATCGCATCGGTCGTGCCCTCGTGCAGGGCGGTGAACAGCCGGCCCAGCTTGGTGGTCAGGCCCATGAACGCCCGGACCTGGTCGGTGACGGCGGCCGAGACCTGCAGGTTGACGGCGCTGGGGACGAACTCCCCGCGCAGCGCCAGGTCGACCGCCTCGGCCACCATGATCCCCGCCTTGTCCTGCGCCTGCTTGGTCGACGCGCCCAGGTGCGGCGTGACGACGACGTTGGGCAGGCCGAACAGGGGCGACTCGGTCATCGGCTCCGACGAGAAGACGTCGAGCGCCGCGCCGCCCAGCGCACCGCTGGTCAGCGCCTCGGCGAGCGCATCCTCGTCGACGATGCCGCCGCGGGCCGTGTTGACCAGCATCCCCTCCGGGCCCAGCGCCGCGAGCTCGGCCGGGCCGACGATGCCGACCGTGTCCGGGGTGCGGGGCAGGTGCACGGTCACGACGTCGGCGATCTCGCACAGCCGGCGCGGCGACGCGACCAGCTGGATGCCGAGCTGGTCGGCCCGCTCGGTCGACACGTACGGGTCGTAGGCGGCCAGGCGCATGTCGAACGCGGCGCAGCGCTGGGCGACCAGCGTGCCGACGCGCCCGAGCCCCATGACGCCGAGCGTGCGCCCGTGCAGCTCGACGCCCTGGAAGCTGCTGCGCTCCCACGCCCCGTCGCGCAGGCTCCGGTCCGCGGCGGGCACGCGGCGCGCCAGCGCCAGCAGCAGGGCGATCGTGTGCTCGGCGGCGCTGACGGTGTTGGACTGGGGCGCGTTGCACACCAGGATCCCGCGGGCCGTGGCGGCGTCGACATCGATGTTGTCGATGCCGATGCCGGCGCGGGCGATGACCTTCAGCTGCCCGGCGGCCGCGATGACGTCGGCGTCGATGATCGTCGCCGAGCGGACGACGACGGCGTCGTAGGCGGGCACCGCCTCGAGCAGCTCGGCCTTCGACAGCCCGGTCCGGACGTCGACGTCGTGGGCCGCGGCGAGCGCGTCGACACCTGCCCGGGACAGCTTGTCGGCGACGAGGACATGCATGACGGCAACCTTTGGAGGGTTCAGCGACCAGCGTAATCAGTTCGTGAAAATCGGCACAAGCGCGGTGGCCTCACCAGGCGCCGGCGCGCCGCAGCTCGGCGCACACGTCGCGCGTGGCCGCGACCCGGTTCATCGTGTAGAAGTGCACGCCCGGCGCGCCCGACGCCAGCAGGTCCAGCGTCAGGTTGACCGCCTGGCCCACCCCCACCTCGTAGGTGGCGTCGCGGTCGTGCTCGACGGCACGGAACCGCTCGTCGAGCTCCGCCGGGATGGTCGCGCCGACCTTGGCGGCGAACCGGCGGGTCTGCGCCGGGTTGGTGACCGGCAGCACGCCGGGCACCACCGGCGTCGTGCACCCGACCCCGCGGAGGTCCTCGACCAGCGAGGTGTACTGCTTGACGTCGAAGAAGAACTGCGTGATGGCGTAGCCCGCGCCCGCGTCGCACTTCTCCGCCAGCCGCCTGACGTCGTCGCCGCGCGTCGGCGACTCGGGGTGGCTCTCGGGGAACGCGGCCACGCCGATGTCGAAGGGGCCGGTGGCGGCCAGCAGACGCACCAGGTCGGCGGCGTAGCGGAAGCCGCCCTCGGCCTGCGTCCAGACACCGCCGGGACCGTCGGGTGGGTCGCCGCGCAGCGCCAGCACGTCGGCGATGCCCAGGTCCAGCAGGTGCCGCGCCAGCGCCGTGAGCTCGTCGGCGGTCGCGCCGACGCACGTCAGGTGCATCACCGGCCGCAGGTCGGTCTCGGTGCGGATCCGTTCGACGACCTCGAGCGTGCGGTCCCTGGTGGACCCGCCCGCGCCGTAGGTCACCGACACGAAGTCGGGCGCGAGATCCGACAGGTCGCCGATGGTGCGCCACAGCGCACGCTTCGCCTCCTCCGACCTCGGCGGGAAAAACTCCAGCGACAGCGTCGGTCGCGGGGCGTGCAACAGCGCAGGGATGGCTGGTGGCATGGGTGCAGCCTACCGGCGGTCGTCGGCGTGGCCGGCCAGGGGCCGCGTGGCAAACAGTGGCTACCCGGCCACCACCGGTGGCCGGCACGGTGCCACCGCTGCGGCGACCTCAGTCCTCCTCGTCGGGCAGCCAGCTCAT
>CAYVGE010000139.1:0-10890 GCA_964450395.1 uncultured Actinomycetota bacterium | reverse complement strand
GGACCCGTTCGAGCTGACGGTCGTCCAGCGCGCAGCGGTGGATGGCGGTCGCGCCCTTCAGGCTGATCCCGCACCGCCGCATCGCGTGCGCCGGTGTCCGCCCGAGCGCGGTCGCGGTCGGCCAGCTCCACAGGTCGCCCGCCGTCGGGGTGCCCCGCAGTGCGGCGAGCTGCGCGGTCGACCGACGCGCCTCGACGCCCTGCACCAGCTGCCCGAGGATCGCGCGGCCCACCGCCTCCTGCACCCGGGGCAGCCGTGACAGCCGGACCGTGCCGACACGGCGTGCGGCCCGGTGCAGTGCCGAGTGTCCCGCGGTGACGTCCGCCATGTCCGGCGGCCGATCGTGCAGTCCGATCCACCCGCGGGCGGCGTCCAGCGCCGCCACACGCGTGTCCGGCGCCGTCGCCGGCGGTCCCCAGACGCTGACCGTGACCTGGTCGCCGGTCTGCGTCGCCTCGTAGACGAGCGGGCCCCGCGGCCCGGGCTCCGCGCGGCGCACGATGCCCCTCCGCGGTCGTGTCGCGACCGCGCCGCGGCGGGCCCGGTCGGTGATCGGGACCACATCGATGCGGTCGGCCACGCGCAGGCGGTCCGAGGCGAGCAGCGTCGTGTGCAGCGGAGGCTCCGCCGGCGCGGCGATGGTCGGCATCCGCCGCAGGATGCCACGGATCAGTGCGCAACGACGACGACCCGCGGCCGTCGGGCCGCGGGTCGTCGGTGCGTCGTATGTGGTCGCTCAGGCGGCGATGCTGACGCCGAGCTCCTCCTGCAGGCGCGACAGCGCCTGGTTCTCGATCTTGCGGACGGATTCCCGCGACAGGCTCAGCTCCCTGCCCAGTGCGTCCAGGGTCAGGGTCTGGCGGCCGTCGAGGCCGTAGCGCCGCTGGAGCACGTACCAGCTGCGGTCGTCCAGGCGGTCCCGGGCGAGCTCGAACAGGTCCTGCATGAAGGTCCGCTCCACCACCTCGTCGGCGGGCGAGTCGTCCGACACGGCCACGAACTCACCGAGGTCGCTGGCATCGCTGTCGAAGCCGACCGGCCGGTCCAGCGAGGTCATCGAGTGGTCGCCCTCGAGCGCGCGCTGCACCTTGTCGGTGGTCAGCCGCGTCGCCTGCGCCAGCTCGTCGACCGTGGGCTCACGGCCCGTCTCGGCCTCGAGGCGCGCGCTCGCCGCGCGGACCTTGACCAGCGCGTCGTGGAGCGCGACAGGCAGGCGGATGGTGCGCTCGCTGCCGGCCACGCCGCGCTGGATCGCCTGGCGGATCCACCACGTCGCGTACGTGGAGAACTTGTAGCCACGCCGCCAGTCGAACTTCTCGACCGCGCGCAGCAGCCCGAGGTTGCCCTCCTGGATCAGCTCGCCGAGGTCGAGGGTCGACCGCTTGGAGAACTGCGCAGCCACGCTCACGACCAGACGCAGGTTCGCGGCCACGAAGTGGTCGAACGCCGCCTGGCCGTCGCGCACCTGCTGCTCGAGCTTCATCCGCTCGCCGGTTGTACCTGCTTCTCCCGCGTCCAGGCGCTCCTGCGCCTCCCGACCCGCCTCGATGGTCTTGGCAAGCCGGACCTCATCTTCTGCGGTCAGCAGCCGGACCTTACCGAGCTCGGAGAAGTAGAGGTCGAGGAGGTCCTCCGGGACATCCATCACGCGATCCTCTCTCCGTCTTGTGCTCGTCTTCACAATCTATCCAACACTTCTCTCTGCTACTTTGTTCCCGCTGCCGGGCACTTTCTGCTCGGACCGGTCGGGTGCGGACCTTACAAGCCTACCCAAAGGCGGTAGGCTTGCACGTTTACCCCGGAGATCACAAGGCGAATCTTCGCGGAGCCCGGTCTCCGCCGGACACACGATCACCGCGGAGCCCGGTGCAGGACCGGCTCCGCCGCCGGACGGAGGTACGCATGAATCCGGTCCTGTCCGAGCTCGGCGGGTACCCGCTCGCGGCGTACCAGGACCTCAAGCGGGAGCTCGCCGGCGACGGCCGTCCGCTGCACGACTTCTCCATCGGCGACCCGATCGAACCGACGCCGGCCTTCATCCGCCGCGCTCTGCTCGAGGGGCTGCCCGAGATCAGCCAGTACCCGACCGCAGCCGGCCTGCCAGAGCTGCGATCAGCGATCGCGGGGTGGATCGAGCGTCGCTTCAAGGTGGCCGTCGACCCCGACCGCGAGGTGCTGCCGACCGCGGGGAGCAAGGAGGCGATCTTCCACCTCCCGCTCGGCCTGCTCGACCCGCGCGGGGACCGCACGGCCGTCCTGTGGGGCACGCCCGGCTACCCGGTCTACGAGCGGGGCTTCCGCTTCGCGGGCGGCACCAGCGACGCGGTCGAGCTCGGGCCCGGGACCGGATGGCGCCTGCAGCTCGGCGCGCTCGGCCTCGACCGCCTCGACCGCGCCTGCGTGGCGTGGCTGAACTACCCGCACAACCCGACGGGCGCGGTGGCCGACGCCGACTTCTACGCCGACGCCCTGGAGGTCGCCCGCGACCGGGGCGTCGTGCTCGCCAGCGACGAGTGCTACGTCGACATCCACCCCGCGGCGGCCGAGCCGCCGACGTCGCTGCTGCAGGCCGCCGGCGACGACCGCTCGGGCGTGCTGGTCGCCTTCAGCCTGTCGAAGCGGTCCGGCATGACCGGCTACCGCAGCGGCGCGCTGGTCGGGGACCCCGAGCTCATCGCCGCGCAGCGCCTGCTGCGGCCCAACATCGGCACCGCCAGCCCCGAGTTCGTCCAGCGCGCCGCGGTCGCGGCGTGGTCCGACGACGAGCACGTCGCCCAGCGGCGGGCGACGTTCGACCGCAAGCGCGCCGTCATGCTGGCGTTCGCGCAGCAGGCCGGGCTGCAGGTCAGCGGCAGCGACGCGACGTTCTACGTGTGGCTGCGCGCCCCCGGCGGCGACGACCTGGCCTACGCGCAGTCGCTGCTGCGCGAGCGCGTCGTCGTGTCGCCGGGCCGCGCGTTCGGCGCGGCGGGGCGTGGCTGGCTGCGCCTGGCGCTCGTCCCGTCGATCGACGGCTGCCACGCCGCGGTCGACGCGTGGTCGGCTGCGATCGCCGGCGGCCGCCTGCCCGGCCACGACTGACCCGACGACCGTCCGCCCGGGCGTTGCCGTCCGGGCGGCACCCACCCCGTGGACCACCGAGGGAGCACATGAGCGACACCGAGGAACTGCGCAAGGTCATCGACGACGCCTTCGACCACGGCGGGCACGACAGCCCCGAGGCCGTGCAGGCCGTCGACGCCGCGATCGACCTGCTCGACGGCGGCGAGGTCCGGATCGCCGAGCCGGCGGGGACCGACGACGACGGCGCCTCGCGGTGGACGGTCAACCAGTGGCTCAAGCGCGCCGTCCTGCTGTCGTTCCGGCAGCGGCAGATGGCGACGATCGAGGTCGGGCCGTACGAGTACCGCGACAAGGTGCCGCTCAAGACCGGCTACGAGGCGGCGGGCGTGCGGGTCGTCCCGCCCGCGGTCGTGCGCCACGGCGCCCACGTCGAGGCCGGAGCGGTCCTGATGCCGTCGTACGTCAACATCGGCGCCCGGGTCGGCAGCGGGACGATGGTCGACACGTGGGCGACCGTCGGCTCGTGCGCCCAGATCGGGCGCAACGTCCACCTCGCTGGCGGGGTGGGGATCGGGGGCGTGCTGGAGCCCGCCGGTGCCCGTCCGGTGATCGTCGAGGACGACGCGTTCCTCGGCTCGCGGGTGATCGTGACCGAGGGCATCGTCGTCGAGCGCGGCGCGGTGCTGGCGGCCGGTGTCGTCCTGACCGGCTCGGTGCCGATCATCGACGTCACCGGCGACGAGCCCGTCACCCACCGGGGGCGGGTCCCGGCCGGCTCGATCGTGATCCCCGGCACGCGGCCCAAGCGCTACCCGGCGGGGGAGTACCAGATCGGGTGCGCCCTCGTGGTCGGGCAGCGCTCGGCGTCCACCGACACCAAGACAGCGCTCAACGACGCGCTGCGCGAGCACGGCGCGAGCCTGTGAGCGGCGGGACCGCCGCGGCGCCGGCACAGCGGTCCGCTGTGACCGACCGGCTGGTCGCGCTGCTGCTGGACCTGGTCGACCTGCCCTGCGTGACCGGTGACGAGGACCGCATCGCGACCTGGCTGGCCGACCGCTACGCCGCCCGCGGCGAGGCGGTGGCCCGCACCGGACACTCGCTGGTCGTCGACGCACCCGCTGAGGGCGGGCGCCGGCGGGCCGGCGGGCGGGGCTCCCAGGCGGTCGACGACCGCCCGGTCGTGCTGCTGGTCGCCCACACCGACGTCGTGCCCCCGACCCCGGGCGACCTCCCCGGCAGGGTCGAGGGCGACCGGGTCGTCGGGCGGGGCACCAGCGACATGAAGGCCGGCCTGGCCGTCGCGATGGACCTGTTGGAGGACCGGGCGCTGCGCGACGGACCGGTCCGGCTGCGGCTGGTCGCCTACGCCGGGGAGGAGGGTCCGGCCGCCGGCAACGAGCTCGGTGCGCTGCTCGACGCCCACGCCGACCTGACCGACGCGGCACTGGCCGTCGTGCTCGAGCCGACCGACCTGCAGGTCCAGCTGGGCTGCATGGGCGGGCTGCACGCGCACGTGGTGGTGCGCGGGCGCGCCGCGCACTCGGCGCGCCCGTGGCACGGGGTCAACGCCCTGACCGCGGCCGCCCCGCTGCTCGCCGCGCTCGGTGAGGTGGCGCCCGTCGACCGCACGGTCGACGGCCTGGCGTTCCGCGACGTGCTGACCGCCACCAGGGCGTGGACCGACAACGCCCACAACGTGGTGCCGGACCGCTTCACCATCAACGTCAACTTCAGGTTCGCCCCCGACCGGACCCTCGACGAGGCCGAGGAGGAGCTGCGGGGGCGCATCGCGACGCTGGCGGGCGACGACGTCGCGGTCGAGGTCGTCGACCGGGCGCCACCCGCTCCGCCCCACCGGGACCACCCGCTGGTGCAGGGCGTCATCGCGGCCGCCGGCGGGCAGGTGGCCGCGAAGCAGGCGTGGACCGACGTTGCCCGGTTGGCCGCGGTCGGCGTCCCGGCGCTGAACTACGGTCCGGGCCTGACCGGCCAGGCCCACCAGGCCGGCGAGTTCGTCCCCACCGGCAACCTGGCCCGCGCACGGACGGTCCTGGCCGACTTCCTGTCCGCTGCGCCCACACCGAGCACCCAGAGGTGACCGAGATGTCCGACGACCACCACGACCGCGCGGAGGCGCCGGCCGACAGCGCCGACACCGCGTCGTTCCAGGAGTTCGTCGACCGGGAGCGCAGCGCGCCGGTCGACGACGGGCGCACCTTCCGACTGATCACCCTGCTGATCGGCCTCGTGGTCGCCGCGGGTCTCGTCTGGCTGCTGCTGCTGTAGCACCGCGCGCGGCGGGGCCTGCCGGGCAAACCGCCCGCGACACGGCACACTGACGCTGACTGCCCGCACGACAGGAGTGCCACCAGCCGTGCCGTCCGCGAACTACGACGCGACGTCCATCGCCGTCCTCGAGGGCCTCGAGGCGGTGCGCAAGCGACCCGGCATGTACATCGGGTCGACCGACGACCGTGGCCTGCACCACCTGGTGTGGGAGGTGGTCGACAACGCGGTCGACGAGCACCTGGCCGGGCACGCCGGCGTCATCGGCGTCACGATCCTGGCCGACGGCGGCGTGGCGGTCACCGACGACGGACGCGGCATCCCGATCGGGCCGCACCCCAAGGAGCGCAAGCCGGCGGTCGAGGTCGTCATGACCAAGCTGCACGCGGGCGGCAAGTTCGACCAGCAGGCCTACGCGGTCTCGGGCGGCCTGCACGGCGTCGGCCACTCAGTGGTGAAACCGTTGTAGATGCGCACCCAGGTCGAGGTGTGCCGCGAGGGCGGGCGCCACCAGATCGCCTTCTCCAGGGGGAAGCGGACGGCGGCGCTCGAGCAGGTCGGCAGGAGCCGGCAGACCGGCACCACGGTGCGGTTCTGGCCCGACACCGACATCTTCGAGCACACCACCTACGATCCGGAGCGCATCGCGACGCGCCTGCGGGAGACGTGCCTGCTCAACCCCGGGCTGCGGATCGACTTCGCCGACCTGCGCGACGGCCGCCGCGAGCGCTTCGAGTACCGCAAGGGCCTGGCCGACTTCGTCTCGCTGCTCGTCGGCGAGGACGACGCCGTGCTCGACCGCCCGGTCGTCCTCACCCACGCCGAGGAGGTCGGCGGGCAGTCGCTGGCGATGGACCTGGCGCTGAACTGGGTCGCGTCCGGTGACGAGCGCACGCGCAGCTACGTCAACGTCATCCGCACGCCCGACGGCGGCACCCACGAGGAGGGTCTGCGCAAGGCCCTGACCGGCACCCTGAACCGGTGGGGCCAGGCGAACCGGGCGTTCCGCAAGAAGGACCCCGCGCTGACCGGTGACGACCTGCGCGACGGGCTGGTCGCCGTGCTCAGCGTCAAGCTGCCCGACCCGCAGTTCGAGGGCCAGACCAAGGCGAAGCTGGGCAGCGCCGTCATGCGCGGGTTCGTCGAGCGCTGCGTCAACGAGCAGCTGTCCACGTGGCTCGACGCCAACGCCCCCCTCGGCAGGCGCATCTGCAAGCAGGCGCAGCTGGCGGCGCGCGCCCGCGAGGCCGCCCGGCACGCCCGCGAGCTGACGCGCCGCAAGGGCCTGCTCGACACGTCGTCGGCGGGGCTGCCCGGCAAGCTGGCCGACTGCTCGTCGCGGTCGCCCGAGGAGTGCGAGCTGTACGTCGTCGAGGGCGACTCGGCCGGCGGCAGCTCCAAGCTCGCGCGCGACCGCCAGACCCAGGCGATCCTCCCACTGCGCGGCAAGGTGCTCAACGTCGAGAAGGCCCAGCTGCGGCGCATCCTGGCCAACGCCGAGATCCAGCACCTGATCCGGGCGATCGGCACCGGCATCGGCGACGACTTCGACTACAGCCGGCTGCGCTACCACAAGATCATCGCCATGGCGGACGCCGACGTCGACGGCGGCCACATCACGACGCTGCTGCTGACGTTCTTCTACCGGATGATGCCCAAGCTGGTCGACGGCGGGCACGTCTACCTCGCCCAGCCGCCGCTGTACCAGTTGCGCAAGGGCACCCAGATGGCCTACGCGCTCGACGAGGACCAGCGCGAGCGGCTGCTGCGGACGACGTTCCGCAGCCGTGGCAACGGTGACGTCAAGGTCATGCGCTTCAAGGGCCTCGGCGAGATGGACGCCGAGCAGCTGTGGGCGACGACCATGGATCCGGTGCGGCGGACGTTGCTGCAGGTCACCGTCGACGACGCCGTCGAAGCCGACCGGATGTTCAGCCTGCTCATGGGCGAGAGTGCGTCCGATCGTCGCGACTGGATCGAGGCCAACGCCAGGTACGCCGACAACATCGACGCCTGACAGCCGCTGCCCGGCTCGGATGCGCCATGCGCAACGCTCTGTGGTGCGCTCGCGTGGCGGACGACGAAATGGTACGAGATTCCCTTGCGGCACCGAGGGGCACGGGTGTTACGATCCACAGGCTGGTGAACGCTGGCGCGTGCCGGGCGTTGGCGCAGCCGCACCGGTGCATCGTCGCCCCGATCGTGGTTGCGATCGCGCAGCGATGACGTCGGCGGTCCTGTTGCCACGGACCTGGGGAGACGCTGATGAGCCGGGACGAGAGGGACCTCACGCGGGCCGAGGAGGAGCATCGCCGCGAGGAGCAGGCAGAACGCGAGGCCCGCCGTCAGGCGATCATCGACCGTCCCCGGTTCGAGGGACTGCAGGTCGCGCCCGACATCGAGTTCTACCCCGAGGTCGCCGACCGCGAGCCCGGCGACACCAACATCGTCCGGTGGGGCTTCGACCTGCACCCCCAGGTGACGTTCACATCGGCGGGCCTGGTGGTCGTACTGCTCGTCGTGACCCTGCTGTTCCGCGAGCCGATGGAGGGATTCTTCGTCGGCATGCGCGACGGCATCAACGGCCTGTTCGGCTGGTTCTACATCCTCGCGGCCAACCTGTATGTACTGGTCGGGCTGTTCTTCGCCTTCAGCCGGTTCGGCAAGATCCGCCTCGGGGGTCCGCAGGCCCGTCCCGAGTTCTCGAGCGGCGCGTGGTACGCCATGCTGCTGTCGGCTGGCATGGGCATCGGCCTGATGTT
Source organism: uncultured Actinomycetota bacterium (assembly GCA_964450395.1). Lineage (GTDB taxonomy): Bacteria > Actinomycetota > Nitriliruptoria > Euzebyales > JAHELV01 > JAHELV01. The sequence goes on along the minus strand of CAYVGE010000139.1, from coordinate 2,776 downwards.
CTGGAGCGTCGCCGAGCCGATCTTTCACCTGACGTCGCCAGCGCCGATCTTCGGCGTCGAGGCGGGGACCGATGCCGCCGCGCAGGCTGCGCTGGCAACGACCTTCTACCACTGGGGGATCCACCCCTGGGGGATCTACGCGCTGGTCAGCCTGGCGCTCGCGTTCTTCGCGTTCAACCGCGGTCTGCCGCTCACGTTCCGCTCGGTGTTCTACCCGCTGCTCGGCCGGCGGATCTACGGCACGTGGGGCAACGTCATCGACGTGCTCACGGTGCTGGCGACCCTGTTCGGGCTGGCGACGTCGCTCGGCTTCGGCGTCCAGCAGGCAGCCGCCGGACTGAGCTTCCTCTTCGGCTGGCCCTCCGGAACCGGGTTCCAGGTGCTGCTGATCGCGGTCATCACCGGCATGGCCACGATCTCGGTCGTCGCGGGTCTCGACGCGGGCGTCAAGCGGCTCAGCCAGATCAACATCTTCCTCGCGGCGGCGTTCCTCGTGTTCCTCGTGGCGGTCGGTCCCACCCTGTTCCTGCTGTCGGTCTTCATCCAGAGCACGGGTTTCTACATCCAGGTGCTCCCGGAGCTGGCGTTCTGGAGCGAGGCTTTCGGTGACAGCGGCTGGCAGGGCAGCTGGACCGTCTTCTACTGGGGCTGGTGGATCTCGTGGTCGCCGTTCGTGGGCATGTTCATCGCCCGCATCTCGAAGGGCCGGACCGTCCGCGAGCTGATCCTCGGGGTCATGGTCGCGCCGTCGCTGCTGTCGTTCATCTGGATGGCCGTGTTCGGTGGGGCGGCGATCAGCCTGCAGATGAACGGTGTCGTCGACCTGGCCACCGCGGTCAACGAGAACGTCGCCACCGCCATGTTCGAGATGCTGCAGGCCTTCCCGTTGACGCAGCTGACGTCCGTCGTCGGTGTCCTGCTCGTCGTGTCGTTCTTCGTGACCTCGTCGGACTCCGGGTCGTTGGTGGTCGACCACCTGACATCGGGCGGCAAGCTCGACTCGCCCAGGCCGCAACGGGTCTTCTGGGCCGTGATGGAAGGCGCCATCGCGGCGGTCCTGCTCCTCGGTGGCGGCCTGAACGCACTGCAGGCCATGGCCATCGCGAGCGGCCTGCCCTTCGCGGTGATCCTCATCATCATGATGTGGAGCATGTACACGGCGTTCGATGAGGAGCTCGACCTGCTCGAGGAGTACTACGACGCCGCACTGTTCAAGATCCGTCACCCGTCGCTCATGTCTGAGGACGAGGCCCGCACCCCCGAGGAGACCGCGAGCCCCGAGGCCGCGAGCACCGAGCGCTGAGCCGGGAGGAAGCCGAGTCATGGTCACCGCACTCCGCACACTACGACCGCGATCGTCGACCCGACCGTTGGCGGTCGTCCTGCTCCTCTGCCTGATCACTGCCGCCTGCGGCCCCGCAGCGGACGTCGGCTCCGGTGAGGGGGGGCCCGCAGCCGGTGACGAGGCGGCGGCGTCAGGGGAGATCCGGATGGCGCGGGCGACGTGGGACACCGGCTTCATGCAGGCCTACATCTACCACGACCTGCTCGAGGAGCTGGGCTTCGACGTGTCCGACCCCGCCGACGCCACGCTCGATCCCAACGTGTTCTACCCGGCGCTCGGCCAGGGCGAGTACGACCTGTGGGCCAACGGCTGGTTCCCGCTGCACGACATCTATCTCGAGCGTGAGCTGTTCAGCGGCGAACAGAACCCCGAGCCCATCTCGCCGGTCGGCACGCAGGTCCCCGGAGGTGCGCTGCAGGGCTACCTCGTCGACAAGCAGACCGCCGACGAGCTCCGCCTGACCAGCATGTCGGACTTCACCAACGCCGACGTCGCCAGCACGTTCGACGACGACGGTGACGGCCGGGCCGACCTGATCGGCTGCAACGACGGATGGGGCTGCAACACGCAGATCAGCGAGCACATCGACAAGCTCGACTGGGGTGGCAACGTCGAGCAGATCGTCGGTGAGTACAGCGACCTGATCGCCGAGGTCCAGAGCAGCGTCGAGGCTGGAGAGCCGGTGCTGTTCTACACGTGGACGCCGAACTGGACGGTCGATGTGCTCACACCGGGCGAGGACGTCGTGTGGCTGGAGTCGCCCGCGCTGCCGGACGACGAGGGCGACACCACGGCCGAGGGGCTCGAGGGGTGCGCGGCCGATGCCGACGCGTGCGACCTCGGGTGGGTGGTCAACGACATCCGTGCCGTCGCCAACGACGACTTCCTGGCAGCGAACCCTGTGGCGGAGGCGCTGCTCGAGGCGGTCCAGATCCCGCTCGACGACATCGCGCAGCAGAACGCCGAGATGAACGCCGCTGGCGACAGCTACACCGACGCCGACATCGCCCAGGACGCCGCGGACTGGATCGAAGCCAACCGCGACACCGTCGACGGCTGGCTCGAGCAGGCACGCGCCGCCAGCGGCTGACGCCCAACCGTCACCGCGGCCGGCGTCCGCTCAACTGCCGCCGGCGGCCATCGTCGCGCCGAACCACCGGTCGTGCAGGCGGTCGTACGCGCCGCTCCCCACGCGGTCGAGCAGGACCTCGAGCCTCCGTACGTCTGACCGTCCGCCGGCCGGCGTTGGTTGAGCGGGTTCGGGGTGGGTTCGCGGCACAATCGGACGTGTCAGCGACAGCTCGGAGCACCGTACCATGAGCCGCCAACCAAGCCTGCTCGACTCGTCGGCGGGCGCGTCGGACCGCGGCGTGCGGGCGGTCAACATCGTCGACCGCATGCAGCAGGCGTTCCTCGACTACTCGATGAGCG
>CAYVGE010000138.1:0-10946 GCA_964450395.1 uncultured Actinomycetota bacterium | reverse complement strand
GTCGCCCAGAACTCGTCGGCGAAGCGCAGGTCGTAGCAGACGAACAACGTGACCCGCAGGTCGTCGACCATCACGGTCACGTGCTGGTCGCCGGCCCGGAAGTGTTCGTGCTCGCCGGAGTGGGTGAACGGGTGGATCTTGCGGTACCGAGTGACGGTGCCGTCGGGGCCGGCCAGCACCAGGGTGTTGTACGGGCGGTCGCCGTCCTCGGCCTGCTCCGCCACCGATCCCGCGAGCCAGGCGCCGTGGCGCTGCGCCTGCTCCACCAGGAACGACGTCGCGGGGCCCCCGACCGGCTCGGCGGTCACCTCGGTGCGCATGGAGAAGCCCGTCGCGTACATCTCGGTCAGCACGATCAGTCGCGCCCCCGCGCCGGCCGCGCCCGCGATGCGCGGAGCGAGCGCGTCGAAGTTGGCCTTGGGGTCCTCCCAGGCGATGTCGTGCTGGATGGCGGCGACGCGCATGCGGGTCCTCCTGTGTCGTGGGGGTCATCATGCCGCCGATCCGTCGGGCGGCCCAGGGGCGAGGATCGGTGGCCGGCCCAGCGGCGGGCGAGGGCCGTGCGCAGGGCGCGTGCCTCCCGACGACCGGGCGGGTGGCCATCTGGTCGGCCGGTGCGCGCGGGTCTCGGGCGCCGCGGTCGTGGCCGGGTATGCTGCCCGGTCGGCCGATTCGCGGATGATCGGGACGTATGTAAGGCTCTCGTCCTCGACGGTGCCCATCGCGTGATGGCGACCGGCGGTCGCGCGGGGGACACCGCTCGAACCAGGCCATCTCGCGGCCGTCCTCGCACGGCTCATCGCAACGTGAGCGGACGCATGCGGCGAACAGCAGCGACCACACCATCAGCCTCCCGCGCCCCGCGGGCCGACCAGCGCGGTCGGCCGGCGCGGTCGTCGCTGCAGAGTCGCCTGCTCACCCGGATGCTGCTGATTTCGATGGTGCCGATGCTGGTGATCGGCTCGTTGACCCTGGGCAGCCTGTGGGCGCTGGCGCGGTCGTCGGACACGACCACCGACGCCGCCGACGGCGGGGCGGCGCAGGACGCCGTGGGTCGGGCGGTGCGCGCCGACGCCACCGGGGTGGCCCGCGAGGTCGAGGAACTGGTGGCGGAGCGGGTGACCGATGTCGTCGACTGGGCCGCCGCCCCGGCGATCCGCGGGGCCGCGCGGACCGCAGCCGTGTCGGGCGGAGGCGACGCGCTGGCGGCGAGGCCGACCGACGAGATCGAGGCGCAGTACGCCGACCAGCGGCGCCTGCGTCCGGGCTCGGGCGTCGAGCGGTACCTGCGGTCCGCGACCGAGCGGGTACCGGGCTTCGGCCAGTTGATGCTCACGGAGCGGAACGGCCTGGTCGTCGGCGCCGCGAACCGGCCGGGCAGCATCGTCCAGCGGAACCGCAACGCCTGGAGCCGCGCGTGGGAGGACGGGCTGTTCATCGGCGAGGTGGCCCGGCTCGGAGGGCGCAACGCGCACGGCATGGTCATCGCGGCACGGGTCCAGAGCCCGCAGTCGGGCGAGCGGTTCGGGGTGCTGCTGGCCACCCTGCACCTCACCGCGCTGCAGGACGAGGTCGACCGCATCGCCGCCGATGGGGACGCCGCGATCACGCTGTTGAGCGGGGACGGCGAGCTCCTCGCCGAGACGGGCTCGGGCCACCGCGGCTCGCGGATCATGAGCCCAGACGTCGAGATGGCCGAGGGCCGGGCCGCGGTCGTCGATGCGGCGCTCGACGCCGGCGCCCCCGGGTTCCGGCGGTCCGGGGAGACGCTTGCCGGCTTCGCGCCCCTGGCCACGGTCGACGGCGGTCTGGACCAGGCGCTTTCCCCGTACGACGATGTCGACTCGGGAGGGCTCGACTGGACGGCGCTGGTCGAGCAGCCCGTCGATGCCGCACCGGCCACCGCGGACGCGGCGCGGGGCGACATCGACCGGGCGCTGGGCCGCTTCGCGGTCATCGTCGGGGTGATCCTGCTGCTCGCGTTGGCGGCCGCCGCGTTCGTCTCGACGCGGCTCGCTCGGGACATCGTCGCCCCGCTGCGTCGCCTGAGCAGCGCGGCGCGCGACGTCGCCGAGGCCCGACTGCCGGCGCTCGTCGCGCAGGTGCAGGCGCAGCGTCCGGACGCCGAGACCCCGCAGCTGCCGTCGCTGGAGCTGCAGACCGACGACGAGATCGCCGAGGTCGCGGAGGCGTTCAACTCGGTCGGGCAGACCGCGGCGGGCCTGGCCACCGACCAGGCCCGCAGCCGGCGCAACGTGGCGCGCATGTTCGTCAGCCTCGGGCGCCGCAACCAGAGCCTGCTCAGCCGGCAGCTCGAGTACATCGACCGCCTCGAGCGCGAGGAGTCCGACGCCGACGCCCTCGAGCACCTGTTCCAGCTCGATCACCTTGCCACGCGCATGCGGCGCAACGCCGAGAGCCTGCTGGTGCTCGCCGGTGAGGAGCCGCCACGCCGGTGGTCCGAGCCCGTCCCGCTGAGCGACGTCGTCCGGGGTGCCGTCGGCGAGATCGAGGACTACCAGCGCGTCAGCCTCGAGGGCCTCGAGGAGGTCGGGCTGGCGGGCCGTGCGGTCGGGGACGTGTCGCACCTGCTCGCCGAGCTGATCGAGAACGCCACCAACTTCTCACCGCCCGACTCGACCGTCGCCGTGACGGGCCGACTGGTGGACGAGGGCTACAGCCTGTCGGTCACCGACCACGGCGTCGGGATGACCTCCGAGCAGTTCGAGGACGCCAACCAGCGCATCGACACCTCTCCCCGCGTCGACCGCGTGCCGGCGAGCTACCTCGGGCTGTTCGTCGTCGGCCGGCTGGCAGCACGGCACGGCATCCGCGTCCGGCTGGTCGAGTCGGAGGGCGAGGGCGTGACCGCGAAGGTGCTGCTGCCGGCCGCGATCGTGCAGGAGCAGCCGGCGGGGCCGTCGCGGACCGACGACGCGGTGCCAGCAGCCGAGGCATCAGCGGAGGCCGGCGGCGAGGCGCGGCCGGTGGACGACGGGACCGCCGTCGCCGATGGCGGGCGCCACGAGCCCGTGTGGGTGGATGTCACCGACCGGGCCGACGACGCCGACGAGCCCAGGGTCCCCGAACCCGCCACCGTGGGTGCGGGCACGGTCGCACGGTCTGACCGGCGGGCGGACGGGCCCACGACCGACGACGCGGAGTGGCCGCGCCTGCCACGCGTCGGTGGGCGGCGGGGCGGTGCCGGTGACGGGGACGACGAGGGGCGCCGGGGTGGTGGCGGCGAGGAGGATCGCGGCGGCGGGTCGCTGTCCGAGATCGACGTGCGTGACGAGGTCGTTGGCCCGCTCGAGACGACCGACGAGCTCACGCCGGTCCAGCAGGCCCTGCACGACGACCAGCCGGACGACGAGGTGTCCGCGGACGCGTCCGCCGTCGACGTGACGGCCGACGACGCCGCCGTCGGGGACGACGCCGCCGGGGACGCACCCGACGGTGACGCGGTCGACCGTGTCGACGACACCCCCGCCGACCATGGTCCGGATGCGGACGTCCCGACCGACGATGGTGGACGCGACCGGGAGGCACCCGACGCTGCCGCGTCGGAGGCGCCGGCGCCCACGGGCGGCCCTCCGCCGCAGCTCGCCGTCCGGCGCCGGAGGTCCAAGCGTGATCCGGATGCCAACGGCCGCAGCCCGCGCAACGGTGATGGTCGCGACGCGACCGGTCGGGTGGTCATCCGACCCGAGGCGGCCGAGGTGCCCGCGGTGGCCGAGCCACACAGGGCCGCTGCGGCGGATGCCGGTAGCCCCGCCGTCGCCGATGCCGGCCGACCCGCCGTCGGCACGACCGACGGTGGCGGTCTCGCGGACGCCGACACGTCCGACCCGCCCGCCACGACCGACGAGGACGGCGTCATGCTGACCGACACCGAACGTCGCGCCCGGTTGGCGCGTCAGCGGCTCGCCACGTTCCAGCGCGCGGTCAGACACGGCCGCGCCCAGACCGCCCGCCACCACGACCCCGGAGCGCGCGATGGGTGACCTCAGCGGGAGCGCCCGCAACTTCAACTGGCTGCTCTCCAACTTCGTCAGGGACGTCGCCGGTGTCCACGAGGCGGTCGCCGTGAGCTCCGACGGCCTGCTCCTGGCAGCGTCGGCGGGGCGTGAGCGCCAGGGCGTGGAGCAGTTCGGTGCGATCATCTCCGGCCTGACCAGCCTGACCAACGGTGCGGGCGAGCTGCTCGGACACGGCGCGGTCGAGCAGGTCGTCGTCGAGATGCACGGGGGCGTGCTGTTCGTGTCGTCGATCAGCGACGGATCGGCGCTGGCCGTCGTCGCCGACAAGGACTGCGACATGGGGCTGGTTGGATACGAGATGACGCTGCTGCTCGACCGCGTCGGGGCGACGCTGACGCCAGCGTTGATCACCGAGTTGAAGAACGCCCTGCCGATATGACCGACGGAGCGGGGGAGGGGGTCGACGACCGGCTGGTCCGTCCGTACCTGGTGACCGGCGGTCGCACCAGGTCGCACGGGACGGACCTGCCGCTCGAGACGCTGGTGACCACCACGGCGCAGGGCATCGCGGACGCCGATGCCCATGTGTTCGAGCACCGTCAGGTGCTCGACGCGTGCCGCTCGCCGTTGTCGATCGCCGAGGTCGCCGCGACGCTGCAGGTGCCCGCCGGCGTGGCGCGGGTGCTGATCGGTGACCTGGTGGCGACGGGGATGCTGCAGGCAACCCGGCGCGCCGACACCAACGAAGACCTGATCAGGAGGCTGATCGATGGCGTCCGCTCCCTCTGACCCGGTCCACACCGGGCAGCCCAAGGCGGCGAAGATCGTCGTCTCGGGCGGGTTCGGCGTGGGCAAGACAACCTTCGTCGGGACCATCTCGGAGATCGTGCCGCTGCGCACGGAGGCCGCCATGACGGCGGCCAGCGTCGACGTCGACGACGTGACGGCGCTGCCCGACAAGACCACCACCACGGTGGCCATGGACTTCGGCCGGATCACCCTCGACGAGTCCCTGCGCCTGTACCTGTTCGGCACCCCCGGGCAGGAACGGTTCGGCTTCATGTGGGACGAACTCGTGCGCGGTGCCCTGGGCGCGGTCGTGCTGGTCGACACCCGCCGGCTCGACCACTGCTACTCGTCGATCGACTACTACGAGTCGCGTGACATCCCGTTCGTGGTGGCCGTCAACCAGTTCGCCGACGCCCCGAAGCACCAGCGTGACGACGTGCGCTACGCCCTCAACATCGCCGAGGACGTCCCCATGCTGCGCTGCGATGCCCGGTCCCGCGAGTCGGTCAAGGAGGTCCTGCTCGCGCTGCTGGAGACCGTGCTGCGCCGGTTGCTGGCCTCCCGGCAGGCATCGGACCCGACGTCAGCCGCCGTCGTCAGCGGGAGCTGAGCCCTCGTCGGACCCGGGCTCCGGGCGGCCCCGCGCCAGCAGCCGGCGCGCCCCGTCGGTCGGGGCGGCCCCGTCCTGCGCGGGCGTGGAGCTCGGTTCGGCATGCCCGGTCGGTTCCGGAGCGGCGAACCCACGCGGCGCGGCGAAGGCGGCCAGGCCAAGCACCGAGCACACCACGATCGCCCGCACCGTGACGTCGCGCGCCTGCGCCGCGCCCGCGGTCGCGTCGAGCAGTCCCATCGTCAGCACGGCGGTCGCAGCGGCGACGATCACCCACAACGTCGGCGGCAGCCCGGCGACGCGTCGGTGCACGCCGCCCCGGCCGCTGTCGTGGCCCGCCCGCGAGCCCGCGAACACGGCCACTGCCAGTGCGACGACGGCCAGGACAGGAAACATCGTGCCGGTGACCTTGCCGTGGGCGGCCAGCGCGTCGGCGGTGGCGACGGCGCCGCGTCCGGACTGCGAGAGGAACTGGTGCACGACGACCAGCACGACGATCTGGAACACGCACAGCATGCCGAGCACCAGCAGGGCGAGCTGGGCGACCCCCGTCCAGGCACCGGCGCGCTCGAAGGCGGCGCGGGCGCGCTCGCCGCGTGACCGGGGCGCCTCGTCGTCGGTGCCGGAGCGATCCTCGGCGGCGGGACGGTCGTCGGGGGCGGGGTGGTCCTCGGAGGTCGGCAGGTCGTCGGTGGCCGGTGGTTCGGGGTCGCCCGTGGCCGGCGGTGCGACGGACGGCTCTCGCGCAGGAGCGGTCCCGGTCGGCGGCTCCGACTCCGCCTCGGTCGCCGCGACCGGCGGAAGCACGTCGAGCTCACTCGTCCCGTCCGTCCCGGCGTGCGCGTCGTCGGTGGCCGGCCCCGCCGGGACGTCGTCGTCCGCGATCACACCGTGGTCGGTGGGCGACGCCGGACCGACCGGGGTGTCGTCGCCGTCCGCTGCGAGTGCCCCGTGATCGCTGGGCGTGGGCGGATCTGCCGGTGCGTCGTCGTCCCGCGTGCGCGTGGTTGGGCCGGGCGGGGCGTCGTCCCGGGGTCCTGCGACCTCGGATCCGGCTCCGACCGTCGAGGCGGCCGCACCGTTGATGTGCGGTCCGTCCGACGTCGCGTCGCCGTCACTGCCCCCTCCGTCGTGCAGCTGCCGCACGGCCGTCGCGGTGCCACCGCCACCCGACCGCTCGTGGCTCGCCGTCAGCAGATCCTGCAGCAGTGATGAGCCGTTCGGGTCGGCGCCCGCAGCCGTCATCCCGCCGTCGGCCTCGCCGCGCTCCAGGCGGCACGCGGAGCAGACGCGGGCGCCCGCCCGCGTGTCCCAACCGCACACCTCACAGGCCTGCATGATCACCTCGTTCACTGCGGCCATCGGGTCGGGTGCGCCCGCCGACCCGGTGGCCGACGCGCAGCCCGCAAGTCTACTTGGTCGTCTCGCTGGCGCTCGACCCCCAACGGCCAGGGAGCCTGCCGGCGCGGGATCGTGGTCGTCTCGCTGGCGCTCGACTCCCAACGGCCCAGGGAGCCTATCGGCGCTGGATCGGTCGCCGCGCCTGAGGACGCTGGTCTGACGGGCGGGCCGTCGCCGGGGTCACCAGTGCAGCACGGCGTCGGCCCGGCGCAGCAGGTCGAGCTGCTCCCCGGCGTCGACGACGCTGACCCCGGTGACGAGGTCGTCGGGGCCGATGCCCTGGGCCTCCGCGGTCAGCGCGTCGACGAGGACCAGCACGCCGGACTCCAACAGGCCGCGCAGGTCGCGGGCGCAACGGGCGTTCGGCAGCGGCTGGTCGGCCAGGGTCGCGGCCGGCACCTCTCCCGCGACCGTCGCGTACTCGATGGCGGGTCCCCGCAGCAGCACCGTCACGTCGACATCCTCCGCGACGGCGTAGATGTTGGCCTCGAGCACCGGGTCCTCACTCGACATCGCCGCCGGCGGTGCCGACAGGATGCTCACGACGCGGCGGGCCATGATTGCCCTCCCCCCGGGGCGAGGACCACATCGGCCTCGCGGACGAACCGCCACAGGTCGGCGTCGTCGCCGACGACGACGCCGTCGACGAGTCGGCGCCCGCCGGCCGCCCCGCCCTCGACCACCCAGTCGAGCGTGGCGCCGTGGACGCCCCGGCGCAGCAGCGCGGCGATCGCCCCGGCGGCTGGGCCGGCCGCGAGCGCGAGGTCGACGGCGTCGCCGTGCGCGAAGATCGTGACGCGGTGGCCCCTGGCCAGGAGGCGGTCCGCCAGCTGGAGCGCCGTCGACGCGGCCGCCGAGCTGGTGGCCGAGGACAGCACGATCGTGACGGTCCTGCTCACCACCACTGCACCCGGCTCTCGGTGTCGGCGACCAGGCCGGCGATCCGGTCCAGATCGACCAGCTCGACTCCGCGGGCCGGAACCATCCGCTCGGCGACCGCGTCGTCGTGGGCCAGCACGTGTGCGCCGGCGTCCCGGGCGGCCTGCAGGCCACCGGCCGCCCGGTGCCCGGCGCGGAGCACCGCGGTCGCGGTGTCGAGCAGCACCACCGTCACCTCGTCGCCTCCGCTCGCCCACGACGCCGCGAGCCCGAGCGCCTCGACGGGCTGCTGCGACGTGAGCAGCACGCTGGTCATGTGCGTCCCTTCCGGATCAGCAGGCGGATCGCCGGCGTGCCCTGGTCGTCGGTCGCCCGCTCGACGCCGATGAGCTCGTGTCCGGCCCGGTCGGCCCACCGCGCGAACGCCGCCGGCGAGCCGGGCCCGCCGGCGAGCACCTCGAGCACCGTGCCGGGCTCCAGCGCGGTGATGGCGCGCATCGCACGGACCACGCCGGTCTCGCGCGGTGCGTTGCGCGCGTCGATGCGCCCCGCGATGGTCACCAGCAGCCGGCTGACCGTGGGACTCGACGACGCCGCCCGCACCGCCCAGCCGTGCCCGTCGTCGGTACCGGTCACCGGCGACAGCTGCACCGGCCGCCACAGCCGCGCGAACGCGCCGCTGAGCAGCCCCCACTCGAGTGCCGAGGCCAGGCCGCCCCGCACCGGCCGCAGCGGCTCGAGCGTCCCACCGACCCGGCTGAGCAGCACCTGGTCACCATCGCCACCTTCCAGCTGCACCAGGTAGCCCTCCGTGCGCAGCACCCGCGCCACCGCCTGCGCGGCCTCCGCGAGCGAGTCGACCTGGTCGTCGTTGCGGTCGGCGAGCCTGCCGCCCTCCTTCATCGCCGCCTGCCGGACCGCCTCGAGCCGACCGGTCTGCGCGCCGTTGCCGGTGACGATCACCTCGCCCAGCAGACGCAGCAGCGTGGACGGACCCCCGGTCGCCGGGGCGGAGGGATCGACCTGGATCTCGTCTGCGCCCGCCTCGGCGCGGGCCAGGTAGACCTTCGCCGGCCGCCCGCCGCCGGGGTGCTTGCGGCTGCTGACGACGACCAGCCCGGCGTCGGCCAACGTCTCGAGGTGGGTGCGCGCGACGTTGGGGTGCAGCCTGAACTCCGAGGCCACGTCGCGCACGGTGCGGCCCTCACCGATCTGGCAGAGCCGCTCGTAGATGCCGGCCCGGGTGGTGCTGCGCAGGGCCCGGCGGGTGCTGACGTCGGCGGGCCGGCGGATCCACCGGTCCACCGTCAGCTGCGCGCCGTCGTCCGCCGCGCCGTCAGAAGCATCCATCGTCGTCGTTTCCCGTCCGGCCTCGTCGGTCCTGCACGTGCGTCATGGAACCGGGCTCCATGCATTTTCTACCGTGGCAACCACCTGCACGGCCGATCATCGACGCGTCCGCGCCATGATTGCACGGTAAGCACTGCCTCGGCGACTGGTCGCTGGCCTCAGCGGGCGCTCACCTGCAGCCAGAGCAGGGCGAGCGGTGCGGCGAGCAGCACCGCGTCGGCGGTCCCGATCAGCAACGCGGGCTCGATGCCGCCCTCCGCGACGGCGGGCCGCCGTAGCACCTGGCGCAGGCGCGCGCTGACGAGCGCGGCCACGATCGCGACCACGGCGAGGCCGGCGACCGGGGCGACGGTGTCGGCGGCCCGCGTGCCCGTGGCGAACAGCACGACGGCGGTCGGCACGGCGACCGTCACGGCGGCCAGCAGCCGCTGGCGCACCCGGCCAGGGCGCATCGGCCGGCCGGCCACGACCACCGCGAGGTCGGTCAGGCCGACGAGCAGCAGCAGCGCACCAGCGCCGAGGCTCCCGTCCAGGTCGTGCAGTCGCAGCAGCGCCGACGCCCCGACCGCCACCAGCAGCGCGACGAGCAGGGTCGCGCCCACGATCGACGACGTGTCCTGCCGGCGTGGTGAGGCGAGCACGACCAGGAAGGTCGCCATCACCCCGAGCGCCACGAGCCCCGCCGCCCAGGACCCCCACGACGCCGGCGCCACGAGCAGCAGCAGCGGCGGACCCGCGCCGAGCAGCAGCGTCGCCGGCAGCACCGTCCGCACGTGGGTCCTGGCCAGCGTCGCGTGCAGGTCCACGAGCGAGCCGATCGTGATCACCATCACGACCAGGCCGAAGGCCCACCGGCCCGCGGCCAGGCCTGCCAGCAGCAGGCCGGGGACGAGCAGCGACCCGACCGCCAGCAGCCGGTGCACCTGCACCTGCCGGGGTGTCACGGTCGATCCCCCGCTGAACGGCGGGAGCAGCGCCAGCTCCGACCCGTCGTCCACGACCATGTCATCGCCGAGAGCCACGCGCTGGCCGTCGACCAGCCCGGACGCCACCCGGACCCGGGTCGCGAACGGCTCTCCGAAGCGTTCGCAGAGGCCGTCGATGATCACCGGCAACGGGGCGGGCTCGACGTCGACCTGCGAGGTGCCAGCAGCCTCGCGCAACGCCGCGAACAGCCTCACGGTGACCGCCACCAGTGCCCTTCCTCGCGCGATCCGTCCGCAGCGTACCGATCTGCCTCAGCGCGGGTCGTACCCGCGGCGCATCGCGGTACGCACGTCATGGCGCGGCACCCCGTCAGCGGGGCGTGCCGTGTGGGCCGAGTGCTACCTTTCAGGCGTGGCGGGACCCGATCTGCGACGTTGGGAGAGGCCGTGAGGTTGCTCATCCTCTCCGACGGTGACAGCGCGAAGACGTTGCTGCCTGCCTTGGAGTTCCTCGACCACAGCGTGTCGATCGCCAGCCTCGACGCCCGGGGTGCCACCGACACCCAGGAGTGCGACCTGGTCGTCGTCGACGCGACCGACGACCTCGCCGCGGCGTCGGGCACGTGCCGGGCGATCTCGACCTCCGAGCGTCCCCGCCCCGTGCTGGTCGTCGTCGACGAGGGCGGCCTGGCCGCCATGAAGAGCTCCTGGGGCTTCGACGACTGGTTGCTGCCGCGTGCCCGGCCGGCGGAGCTCGAGACGCGCCTGCGCCTGCTGCTGGAGAGCGCGCGTCACTCGCGCACCTCGCGTGCCCGCATCGGCGACCTCTCGATCGACGAGGAGACCTACGTCGTCCGCCTGCGGGGCAAGCCGCTCGACCTGACGTTTCGAGAGTTCGAGCTGCTCAAGTACCTGGCGAACAACCCGGGGAGGGTGTTCACCCGGTCGCAGCTGCTGCAGGAGGTGTGGGGCTACGACTACTTCGGCGGCACCCGCACCGTCGACGTCCAC
>CAYVGE010000137.1:5354-11056 GCA_964450395.1 uncultured Actinomycetota bacterium | reverse complement strand
CGATGCGCGACGGCACGTTGGCCTTGATCAGGCCGGTGACGACGTCGACCGACGGCCGCTGGGTGGCGACCACCAGGTGGATGCCGACCGCACGCGCCATCTGGGCGATGCGCACGATGTGCGACTCGACGTCGCGCGGGGCGACCATCATCAGGTCCGCGAGCTCGTCGATGACGAACAGCAGGTACGGGTACGGCCGGGCCTCGTCGTCGGCCACCGGGCGGTCGTCGTCGTGGCCGCCGCCCGCGCCGGGCAGCAGCGGCCTGGGGCGCACCCGGCCCTCGACGACCGCCTTGTTGTAGGAGTCGACGTTGCGGTACCCGCGCTGGGCCAGCACCTCGTAGCGCGACTCCATCTCCTCGACCGTCCACTGCAGCGCCTCGGTCGCGCGCTTGGGATCGGTGATGACCGGGGTCAGCAGGTGCGGTGCCCCCTCGTAGCTCGACAGCTCGACGCGCTTGGGGTCGACCAGGATCATCCGCGCCTGCGCCGGCGACGCGCGCATGATGACGCTGGAGATGATCGAGTTCATCGTCACCGACTTGCCCGAGCCGGTGGCGCCCGCGATCAGCAGGTGCGGCATGGTCGCCAGGTTGATGATGACCGGGTTGGTCGAGATGTCGACGCCGATGCCCGCCGCGAGCGGGTGCGGTTCGGTCTGGGCCTCGGGCGAGCGCAGCACGTCACCGAGCGTCACGAGGTCGCGCTCGCGGTTGGGGACCTCGATGCCGATCGCCGACTTGCCGGGGATCGGCGCGACGATGCGGATCTCCGGCGTCGCGAGCGCGTAGGAGATGTCGTCGGCCAGCCGTGTGACCGCCGCCACCTTGACCCCGGTCCCGAGCGAGATCTCGAACCGCGTGACCGTGGGGCCCTGCGCGACCTTGGACACCGACGCGTCGACCTTGAACTGCGCGAGGGTGCGCTCCAGCGACCGGCGCATCTGGTCGCGGCTCTTCTTGTTGCCCGTGGCGACCCGTCCGGTGCGCAGCATCTCGATGGGCGGCAGCCGGTAGTCGGCCCACGGATCGTCGGCGTTCGGCGGCACCAGCCGGGTCGCCCCGACGGCCGCCGCCGCGGTCTCGACATCCACCCGCCGCGGCAGCAGCCTGGTGTCGAGCAGTTCGTCCTCGTCGTCGTCACCCTCGTCGTCGGCGGCCACGGGGACCGCGGGCTCGTCGGCGTCGGGCGGCTCGGGCGGCGGCGCGTCGTCGCCCACCGGCACGGTCTCGTCGTCGCGCTCGAGCGTCTCGGTCGCCGCGTCCGCGCGGGCCGTCGACCGCTCGTCGACGCGTGCACGGACGCCCGACCACCACGCCGCGGTCCGGCCCGCGATCTCGCGCGGCGGCGTGCCGGTCAGCACCATGACCCCCACCGCGAGCAGCGCGGTGAGCACGATCACCGCGCCCCAGATCTCGGCCACGGTCACCAGCGGGACCGCCGCCGTCGCGCCGAACCACCCGGCCGCGGCATGCAATTCCGGCGACGGGGCGCTCCACGCGGGCGCCCCGCGCGCCAGGTGCCACAGGCCCGCCAGCGAGAACGCCGTCACCAGCCAGCCCACCACCGCACGGACGTTGCCCGGTCGCGACGGTCGCAGCAGCATGACGCCGGCCGCCGCCAGCGCGGGCGGCGCCAGCAGCCCGAACACCCCGAACAGGCCGCGGAACAGCAGGCGCAGGAACTCGCCCACCAGCCCGGCGGCACCCAGGTACAGCCCCAGCGCCGCCAGCGGCGCCACGATCAGCAGCGCGACGCCCCAGCCGTCACGCCACAGGTCGCGCTGCGCCTGCGCAGCGGCCTTCGTCCGCTGCGTGCGCGCGTTCGCCTTCTTCGCCTTCGACTTCGACGAACGCGCGCGGGTGGACGAGCGAGAGGCGATCGTCAGACCTCCACGATCTGGGGGTGGATGACGGGACGGCGGCCGACCTCGTCGCGCCAGAACCGGGCGAGCGTCTGCACGGCGAGGCGGCGGATGACGGCGGGATCCCCGTCGTGCCCGCGGTCGGCGAGCTCGCCCTGCACGACCTCGGCGGCCTTGGTCAGCAGGTCGGCGTGCTCCTTCTCGTAGATGATCCCGCTCTGGGTCACCTCGATGTCGCCGACGATGCGACCCCGGCTGTCGACCACGATCAACGCCACGCAGATGCCCTCGTTGGACAGGCGGTGGCGGTCACGCAGGACCGCGTTGCCCACGTCGCCGACGCCGAGCCCGTCGACGAAGACCCGGCCGGCCGTGAAGCTCTCGCCTCGCCGGACCTCGCCGTCGACCAGCACGACCCGGTCGCCGTCGGAGCACACCAGCACCTGCTCGGGGTCGACGCCCGCCTCGCGGGCGATCTGGGCGTGCACCACCAGGTGGCGGAACTCGCCGTGCACGGGCACGACCGCCGTCGGGCGGACGATGTTGTGCACGAGCCGCAGCTCGTCGGCCGAAGCGTGGCCCGACACGTGGATGTCGGCGACGCCCTTGTGCACCACGGTGGCGCCGCGGCGGAACAGGTTGTTGATCGCGCGGAAGATCGCGTGCTCGTTGCCCGGGATCACCGACGACGCCATGACGATCGTGTCCCCCGGGCCGATGTCGACCTGGCGGTGCTGGCCGACCGCCATCAGCGACAGCGCGGCGAACGGCTCGCCCTGTGACCCGGTGCAGATGATCACGACCTCGTCGGCGGGCAGCTTGTCGACCCGGTCGAGGTCGACGATGTCGGCGTCGTCGTACTCCAGGTAGCCCAGGTCGCGGGCGATGGCGGTGTTGCGCACCATCGAGCGGCCGACGAAGCACGCGCGCCGTCCGAGCTCGCGCGTCGCGGTCAGCACCTGCTGCACCCGGTGGAGGTGGCTGGCGAACGTCGTCACGACGATGCGGCCCGTCGCGTTGGAGAAGACCTCCTGCAGCGTCCGGCCGACGGTCCGCTCGCTGGGGATCAACCCCGAGACCTCGGCGTTGGTCGAGTCGCACAGCAGCAGCGCCACGCCCTCGTCACCGAGCGCGGCCAGGTGCGGCAGGTCGGTCGGGCGGCCGTCGATGGGCGTCTGGTCGAGCTTGAAGTCGCCCGAGTGCAGGATCGTGCCGTGCGGCGTGTGGACCGCGACCGCCAGGCTGTCGGGGATCGAGTGGTTCATCGCCGCGAACTCGAAGTCGAACGGCGGTGTGGAGATCCGTTCGCCCGCCTCGACCTCGACCAGCTCGGCCGACACGTCGTCGTGCTCCTCGAGCTTGGCGCGCAGCAGCCCCAGCGTCAGCCTGCTGGCGTAGACCGGCAGCGAGCCGAACTCGCGCAGGAAGAACGGCAGCGCCCCGATGTGGTCCTCGTGGCCGTGGGTCAGCACCACGCACTGGATGTCCTCGGCACGGTCACGCAGCACCGACCAGTCCGGCAGGATCAGGTCGATCCCGTAGTGGTCGGCGTCGGGGAAGATGAGGCCGACGTCGATCAGGGCGAGCCTGCCGTCGACCTCGACGGCGGCCATGTTCGCGCCGATCTCGCCCAGGCCCCCCAGGAACGAGATCTCGACCGGCGCGGGTCCACTCATCGGGCGTTCCTGCCGCTGTCCCTGCGTGGGCGCAGGGGCCCGCCGCCGCTGTCCGCCGCGCTCATGCGGCGCTCGGGTGGACGACGCCGGTCTCGACCAGCGCCTCGTGCATGGCGGCGACGGTCGCCTCGTCGGCCGGCGCCAGGGGCGCGCGGACAGGTCCGGCCGGCAGGCCGACCAGGCCGAGCCCCGCCTTGAGCGGCACCGGGTTCGAGTCGATGAAGAGCGCCGAGAACAGCGGCAGCAGCGCCAGGTGCTCGGCGCGGGCCGCGGCCGGGTCGTGCGGGAACTGCTCGGCCATGCGGGCCAGCCGCTCGCCGACGAAGTGGCCGGCCACGCTGACCACGCCAACCGCGCCGACCGCGAGCAGCGGCAGGAAGTCGATGTCGTTGCCCGCGTAGACGTCGAAGTCGTCGGGCTTGCGCGCGACGAGCCAGGCCGCCTTGTCCAGGTCCTTGACGGCGTCCTTGACCGCGACGATGTTGGGCACCTCGGTCGCCAGTGCCAGCAGCAGCTGCGGGGGCACCTCGGTCGCGGTGCGGCCGGGGATGTTGTAGAGCAGCACGGGCACGTCCACGGCGCCGGCGACGGTGGCGAAGTGCGCCCGCAGGCCGCGCACCGACGGCCGGTTGTAGTACGGGGTCACCAGCATGACCCCGTCGGCGCCCACCCCGACGGCCTCGCGGGCCAGCTCGACGGTGGCGGCCGTGTCGTTCTTGCCGACCCCGGCCACGACCGTCGCGTGCCCACCGACCGCGTCGACGACGGCCGAGAACAGGTCGAGGGTCTCGCGGTGGGACAGCGTCGGCGACTCGCCGGTGGTCCCGGCGACCACGACGCCGTCGTTGCCCCGCTCCACGAGGTGCTGCGCCAGCTTCTGCGCGCCGTCGAGGTCGAGGGCGCCGTCGGGCCGCAGCGGGGTCGCCATCGCCGTCAGCACGGTTCCGAACGCGGGCATGGTCATCACCTGTTGTCGTTGCCTCGAGCTTGTCGTCCGGCGGTGCCGGCCTGTCGCGTGGTCCGCGGGACCGGGCCGGCGCGAACGGTCTCGCGCAGCCGGGTCCGCCGAACGTGCGCCGCCACGCCGCAGATGCAGTCTAGCTGGCAGGTGCCCGGTCACCGTGGACCGTGGCCGCGGCGCCGGCGGCCCAGTGTGGACCCCACCCGTGCCGCCGGTCGATCGTCGCCCGCCACCCGGGCACGGACCCCCGTGGCGGCCCCCGCATGCGTGTAGCCTGCAGCCCCGCGGCCGGTGATCCGGCCCGCCCCGTCCGTGCGAGCGCAAGGTGGGATCCCGTGAGCACCACGTCCGTGACGCAGCCCGCGACCGTCGACGGCACGTCGCCGAGGGCGACGGTGGTGCGCGACAGCGTGTCCGTGCGGGGCGCGCGGGTGACGACCATCGAGGTCACCCTGCACCGCTTCGTGCTCGCCGAGCTCAACACCCACCGCGCGTTCTCGCGCAACTCCGCGTCGTCGCGGGCGATCCCGACGCGCACGCAGTTGCTGCGCGTGCTGGAGGACCCGGCGCTGCCCGTCGAGTTCGGCGCCAACCAGCGCGGCATGCAGGCCGGCGAGCCGCTGGCCGGCGACGAGTTGGGCCAGGCCCACGCCGCCTGGCTGCGCGCCCGCGACGCCGCCGTCGACGCGGCCGGGGACCTGCTCGAACTGGGGGTGCACAAGCAGGTGGTCAACCGCCTGCTCGAACCGTTCATGTGGCACACCGTCATCGTCACCGCGACCGACTGGGACGGCTTCTGGCAGCAGCGGTGCAGCCCCCTGGCGCAGCCGGAGATCAACCTGGCCGCGACCGCCATGCGGGTCGCCTTCGACGCCAGCGTGCCCGTCCCGCTGCCCGACGGGGCCTGGCACACCCCGTACGTGCGTCCCGACGAGGCCGACCTGCCCGTCGAGACCCGCATGCGCATCTCGGCCGCCCGCTGCGCGCGCGTCAGCTACCTGACCCACGACGGCCGGCGGGACGTGTCGGCAGACGAGCAGCTCTACGGCCGGCTCGTCACCGCCGACCCGCCCCACTGGTCCCCGCTGGAGCACGTGGCGACGCCGGCAGCCGACGGCGACCCGCCGGTGGGCAACCTGCGTGGCTGGCGCCAGCTGCGCCACGTCGTCGAGGCCCGGCGCACCGCCTGAGCGGCGCCGGG
>CAYVGE010000137.1:0-5254 GCA_964450395.1 uncultured Actinomycetota bacterium | reverse complement strand
GAGCGGTGGCGGGCCGCCGCGCAGATCGAGGAGGTCACGGTCGGCCTCGAGCGCGACGACATCGACGTCACGGACGTCGCGCTGGGTGTGGGCCGCCGGGACGCCTGAGCCGGGGGTCGAGGTGGAGCGCCCAAGCGGCTCGGCCCCGGACGTGTGGGGGGCGTGTCATGACATGTGGCGAGTTATCCACAAACGCCGTCACATGATTTGACCGACCATGGTATCGAATGTATGTTCGATCCATGACCGCCATCCTCGCCGCACCAGCCACCACCGGCCACCCGGTGTCCGTCGAGCGGGCCGCCGAGCACGCCGACGACCTCGCCGACCGGGCGCTGCCCGACCCCGAAGGCGGGCTGGCCGGGGTCGCCGAGCTGCTGCAGGCCATAGATCGGCTCCTCGCGGTCGCGGTCACCACGCTGATCCGCGCGGACCGGCGGGCCGTCACCGCGGCGGAGGGCCAGACGCTGCCGTCGTGGCTGCGATCGATCGGCCGGCGGACCGGGGCGGACGCGGGGATGCTCGTCGCGGCCGCCGAGCGGCTGGCCGACATGCCCGCCACCCTCACCGCGTTCCAGACCGGTGTCATCTCCTGGGGCACCGTCCGCGGCATCGTCTCCGCGACCCGGTCGTTGACTGCGGGGCAGCGGCGGTGGGTCGACGCCGCGATCAGCACCGATGCTGACCGGATGGGCCGCGTCGACGCCGACACGATCATCGACGACGCCCAAGCGCTCGCGGACCGGGCCCGCCCCGACCTGCAGCAGGATCGCGCCGACCGGGCCGCCGCGTCCCAGCAGCTGGTGTTGCAGCCGTCGGTCGACGGCTCCGGCGGCACGGTGTTCGCGACGCTGGACGCCGAGTCGTTCGCGGCGGTGACCGCGGCGATCGACGGGATCGCCCGCGACGGCAAGGGTCGCCGCATCGCGTCCAACGTCGACGCCCTCCGCGCGCTCGCCCGCCAACGCGTCACCCTGTCGACCGACACCACCGACGACCACGACACCAACGGTGACGGCGATGCGGGCAGCGACAGCGACGCCGATGCGCCCGGCGAGCCGACCGCAGCCGACGCCACCGACAACGCCGGCGACGGCGCCGGCGCTGCCGGGTGCGCCTGCGCAGACCGGCCGACGGTGCGTTCCGCGCCATCGACCGCCCGGCCTGAGATCATCGTCGTCACCGACATCCGGATGCTCACCGACCCCGGCGCCGACCCGTACGCCGGTGTCGACCGGCGCGGCACCGACACCCTGCACGCCCAGGGCGCCCGCAACCCCGCCCGCGGCGTCGCGAAGGTCCTGTGGCGCCACGACCGGCCCGCACCCCGCCTCACCGCACACGCCGCCCGCCGCCTGGCCTGCGACGCCACCATCCGCCCCGTGCTGGTCGACGAATACGGCCGGGTGCTGGGCACCGCCGCACCCTACGCCAAAGTCTCCGCGTCCCTGCGGGCGGCGCTGGCCGCCCGCGACGGCGGCTGCCGGTTCACCGGTTGCCACGCCCCAGTCGAGGTCTGCGACGCCCACCACCTCCACCACCGCGCCGACGGCGGCCCGACCGTCATGGCAAACCTCGCCCTCCTCTGCGGCCAGCATCACCGGGCCGTCCACGAGGGCGGCTGGAACCCGACCCTCGACAGCACCACCGGCCAGATGACCTTCACCCGCCGCGGCACCACCCTGCACAGCCACTCCCACCTGCCCACCGCCCCGACGACCGGCGGGCCACCCCCACCCGGCAGACCCCGACGACGCACCGGACGGGGCCGACCACCAGACGACCGCCCACCGGACCAGGCACTACCGGCGGCGCCACCCGACCTTCCGCAACCGGTCGAAGCACTCCCCTTCTGACTGACCGACCAGCCTGGCCACACCGCTGCCCGCCGCGAGCTGCACCGCGATCCGGTGCAGCTCGCCTGCGCGCGTGCAGTTGGGGGGTGGGGACGCGTGGATGGGCACCGGCGTACGGGTCGGCGCCGGGGTCGGTGAAGGCGGGCTGGCCGGGGATCCGCAGTGGATGCGCACCCGCCGGGCCGCTCCAGCCGGGCATCCCGGGCGCACCTTGCAACCCGGATGCCGCCAGCTCGATCACCTCGCAGGCTCGCGGGGCGCCGGGCCCGCCGCGCCGCAAGGCGCGCGACGCTCCGCGTCCACCCTCTGCTGCCTCGCCCTCGGGCATCTGGTCAGGCGCCAGCCCGCGGCGCCCGCCCTCACAGCACCGCGTCGAGCCCGACGGTCAGACCCGGCAGGTCCGCGACGCCCCGGATCGCGAGCAGCACACCGGGCATGAACGACCGGCGGTCGATCGAGTCGTGGCGGATGGTCAGCGTCTGGCCCTCGCCGCCGAAGATGACCGACTGACTGGCGACCAGGCCCGGCAGGCGCACGCTGTGGATGGGCACGTCGCCGTGGAGGGTGCCGCGTGCCGGGTTGTCCTCGGGACCCGGCACGGTCGCTCCACCGGTGCGGCCCTCGGCGATGCGCGCCGCGGTCTGCAGCGCGGTGCCGCTGGGGGCGTCGGCCTTGCCGGCGTGGTGGGCCTCGATGATCTCGACGTGCGGCAGGTGCGCCGCGACCTGCTCGGCGAGGCGCATCATCAGCACCGCGCCGACGGCGAAGTTGGGCACCACGAGGCAGTTCGCGCGGGCGGTCCGCTCGGTCAGCTGCGACAGCTGCCGCTCGTTGAGGCCCGACGCGCCGACGACGACGTGCACGCCGTGGTCGAGCAGCCAGGCGGTGTTGTCGAACACCGACCGTGGGGTGGTCAGCTCGACCGCGACCGCGGCACCGGCCGCGGTGACGTCCTGGAGCAGGTCGCCAGAGCCGACCCGCGCCACCAGCTCCAGGTCGTCGGTCCCCGCGACGGCTTCGCACGTGACCGTGCCCATGCGCCCCTGCGCGCCGACGACGGCGACGGGGATGGGCCCGGAGGTCATGCCCGGCCTTTCGGGGCCCGTCCCGCCGGGGCGCGCACGATCACGCCGCCAGGGGGTTGCTGTAGCCGGCGAAGCGGTCGGTGTCGTTGTCGTCGAACGGCCCGACGACCGCCAGTGACCACGCACCACCGAACAGCGCCTCGGCGACCGCAGCGACCTCGTCGTGGCCGACGGCGTCGATCTCGGCCATGATCTCGTCGAGCGACAGCAGCGGCATGCCGCTGACGACCGAGCGGCCCAGGCGGGTCATGCGGCTGCCGGTGTCCTCCAACCCCAGCACGAGCGACCCGGCCAGCGCGCCCTTCGCCGCGGCCAGCTCGTCGCCGTGCAGGCCCTCGCGCAGGGCCCGGGTCAGCTCCCCGCGCACGACGTCGAGGACCTCGTCGATCCGCTCGACGGCGGTGCCGGCGTAGACGGCGTGGTAGCCGACCTCCGCCTGCGCGGACAGGTAGCTGTAGACGGAGTAGGCCAGCCCACGACGCTCGCGGACCTCCTGGAACAGCCGTGACGCCATGCCGCCGCCCAACGCCTGCTCGAGCACTCGCGCCGCGAACCGGCGGTCGTCGTCCCGGGCGAACCCCATGCCGCCCAGCAGGACGTGGGCCTGCTCGGTCGGCCGAGGCTGCAGCCCGACCGCGCGGGCCGGGCGGTCGATGAGCAGCAGCTGGCGCTGCGGCGGCGGGCCCCCCGGCTCCCATCCGGCGAGCGCGTCCTCCACGAGGGCCCGGACCTCGTCGTGGTCGACGTTGCCGGCGACCGCGACCACGAGGTTCTGCGGCACGTAGCGCTGGCGGTAGTAGCCGTAGACGTCGTCGCGCAGCACCGTCTCGATGGTGCCCGACGAGCCGAGCACCTCCCGACCCAGCGGGTGGCTGCCGTACAGCGCCTCGCTGAAGACGCTGTGGACGAGGTCGTCGGGCGTGTCGCGGTGCATCCGGATCTCCTCGAGGACCACCGCCCGCTCGGCGTCCACGTCCTCCGGGGTCACCGTCGCCGACGTGATCATGTCGGCGACGACGTCGACCGCCAGCGGCAGGTCGCGGTCGAGGCACCGCGCGTAGAAGCAGGTGTACTCCTTGCTGGTGAACGCGTTGAGGTCGCCGCCCACGGCCTCGAGCTCACCGGCGATCTCCGCAGCGGTGCGCCGCTGCGTGCCCTTGAACAGCAGGTGCTCCAGGAAGTGGCTCGCGCCCGCGACCTTGGCCTCCTCGTCGCGGGCCCCGCTGCCGATCCAGAAGCCGACGCTGACCGAGCGCACGGACGGCATGCGCTCGGTTACGAGCCGGACGCCCGAGCCGAGCTCGACCTGGCGGATGTCCTGCGTCGAGGACACGGTCGACTGCTGGCTCATGGGCTCCTCCCCGAAAGGCTCGGTGGTCGGTCGGCGCCCGGCACGCGGGCGTCGACCTCGTCCGGCGCGGCGGTCATCGCGCCGGACGCTTCCGGACGTCAGACGCGGCGCCGACGCCGGCGACGGGTGGTCGTCGCCTCGTCGTCGTCGCCCCCGCGCGTGCGCTCGCGCGTGCGGCCGCCGCCGTCGCCGCCACCGCTCCGCGAGCGCTCACGGGTGCGCCCGGCGTCCTCCTCCGCGCCGACCTCGTCCGCCGCCGGGGCCGCGGGCACCTCGGACTCGGCCGCGGCGGGCGGTCCGCCCGCGGCGGCGGCGTCGGCGTCGTCACCCTCGCCACCGTCGCTGACCAGGTCCAGCGAGAACTTGCGCCCGTCGCGCACCTGCACGACCTCCACCCACAGCTTGTCGCCCACGCTGACGGCCTCGTCGGCATGCGCCAGGCGCTTGTCGCCACCCAGCTTGGAGATGTGCAGCAGGCCGTCGCTGCCGGGCGTCAGCGAGACGAAGGCGCCGAAGTCGGTGTTCTTGACCACGGTGCCGTAGTAGCGCTCACCCTCGTGGGGGATGACCGGGTTGGCGATGGCGCGGACCCGCTCCAGCGCCAGCTCGGCCTTGCTCGCGTCGGCGGCGTAGATCTTGACCACGCCACGGCCGTCGACGTCGTCGATGTCGACGTCGGCGCCGGTCTCCTCGGTGATCTCGCGGATGATCTTGCCCTTGGGCCCGATCACCTCGCCGATCTTGTCGCCCGGGATGTACTCGACGATCACGCGCGGGGCGTGCGGGTTCATCTCGGTGCGCGGCTCGGGGATCTCGGTGGTGATGACGTCGAGGATCTCCATGCGCGCGTCGCGCGCCTGGTCCAGCGCGTCGCCCAGCACGTGCGCCGGGATGCCCGTGAGCTTGGTGTCGAGCTGCAGCGCCGTGACGAACTCCGACGTGCCGGCGACCTTGAAGTCCAT
>CAYVGE010000136.1:0-11068 GCA_964450395.1 uncultured Actinomycetota bacterium | reverse complement strand
TGACCAGCAGGAATGCGACATCAAGGACGCCGCGGGACAACCCTCGGCAATCACCGAATGGCCCCAACGTGTAGGCGGATCGGTCGCGACGCTCAGGCTTCGCTACGGTGGTGCGAGTCCGGCGTCGGTTGCGCGGTCATGTGCGCCCGTGTTGGGCATTGGCCAACCTACGGGTCGACGGACCTGCTAGAGGATGCCGTTGCAGATGGACCTCGCTGGCTCGGAGAGGAGGTTGCATGCGAGGCCGATGCCAAAGATGGAGGGCTCAACTCCTCGGGATTCATCGTCTATCACTGCGTCGACCGAGTAGCGATCCACGGCTTGTACCTGCATCGGAATACGCATGGCGTTGCCTCTTCTTCGTGGCCGGGTCAAAAGCGTCCCACACGCCTGTTCGAAGGCGGGCCGCTTCGATCGACTAGCCATTCGAACTCTTCCAGCTCAGTGCAAGCTATAGCGACAACGCCGCTCAGTCAACACTGCGTGGGAAGAGGCTCCCATTTCTCTGGCTGTGGGCCGCTACCCATCTTTGTTGTACCATTCGACCCATTCAAATGTGCCAGCTCTGCGTCGTCGATGTTTCACCGACACAGTTTGTCGCAGCGCAGAGGTGAACAGTCCAATTCGTCGTACTTGGCAGCCTTCGGCGGTGCGTCACTCGACGTAGGCGTTCGTCCGTGCCTGCCAGCGCATCCACACGACTTCGCCACTGAGCGCATTGCGCTGTCCCGACCTCGTCGAGATCCTCCCCACGGGTGTGGTCGTCGACCGGTGACCCGCCTGACATTGCGGGCATGGCCTTATCTGGCAGGCATCGCTCGACGACACCCGTGCTTGCTATCGTCGACTGCCAGCCCAACCACCGTGGGCCGGGGGGAGGCCGTAGCGCATGTCAGGAACCGAGATCCGCCTCGGCCGGCTGTTCGCAGCCAGCGGCCGCTCCTTCATCACCGCCTACGACCACGGCTCGACCCTGCGGCTGCCGCTGGACGGCGACGGTCCCCGCTCCGTGCTGTCGACCATCGTCGAGGCCGGCCCTGACGGCGTGCTGCTGTCGGCCGGCATGCTGAAGGCCAACGCCGACCTGTTCGCCCGCCGCGGCGCACCGGTGCCGGTCGTGCGCGCCGACTGGACCGTGATCGACGAGGGGTGGAAGGCGGACTCGGGCGAGTTCCACCGCGTCGCGGTCAGCCCGTCCGAGGCGCTGCACCTCGGCGCCGGCGCGATCTGCATGTACCTGATCGGCGGGCCGGGTCCCGGCGAGATGTTCGCCGACAACGTGGCGGCCGTCGCAGCCGCGGCCGGGGAGGCGCAGCGGGTCGGCATCCCGCTGATCGTCGAGGCGACGCTGTGGGGGACCCGGCACGCGGACAAGAAGGACCCCGAGCACCTCCAGCACATGTGCCGCATCGCCTACGAGCTGGGCGCCGACGTGATCAAGACCGAGTACACGGGCGAGGTCGAGTCGATGCGGCAGGTGATCGCCTCGGTCAGGGTCCCGGTGCTGACGCTCGGTGGCGCCGTCGGCGATGCGGAGGCGGTGCACCAGGCGGCGCGGGACGCCATCTCGGCCGGCGCCAGCGGACTGATCTTCGGGCGCAACGTGTGGGCAGCCGCGGATCCGGTCGCGACCACCGAGGCGCTGCTGTCGACCGTGCACGCGACGACCTAGGAGGCGCGGTGCGCGGCTTCGTGTTCAACGGCCCCGAACGCCCGCCAACGCTCGACGACCTGCCAGACCCCGAGCCGGGACCCGGCGAGGTCCTGCTGCGCGTCGCGGCCAACACGGTGTGCGGCACCGACCTGCGCATCATGCGCGGCGAGAAGACCAAGGGCATCGACCTGGGGGTGGTGCTCGGCCACGAGGTCGCCGGCACCGTCGCCGCCGTCGGCGACGGCGTCGACGGCTACGCGATCGGAGACCTGTACGGGATCGCCCCCGTCCTGCCCTGCGGTCGCTGCCGCATGTGCCAGACCGGAATCGAGCACCAGTGCACCGCGGCCAGCATCATCGGCTACGACGTCGATGGCGGGCTCGCCGACCTGATGCTGGTCCCCGAGACCGGGGTTCGGAGCGGACGCCTGACCCCGGCGACCGCCGACATCGCACCGGAGCAGTTCGCGTTGGCCGAGCCGCTGTCGTGCTGCATCAACGGCCTGGACCAGTACCGCGTCGACGTCGGCGACACCGTCGTCATCCTCGGAGCCGGCCCGATCGGGCTGCTGCACCTGCAGTTGGCGCGCCTGACCGGCGCCACCGCCGTCATCGTGTCCGACCCGGCACCCGCACGGCGTGACGCCGCCTCGGAGCTGGGCGCCACGACGACGGTCGATCCCACCAGCGACGACCTGCCCGGAGTGGTCGCCGACGCGACCGGTGGCCGCGGCGCGGACGTGGCGGTGGTGTGCATCGGTCGCCCCGAGCTGGTCAACGACGCGCTGCGGCTCGTTCGCGTGCGCGGGCGGGTGTCGCTCTTCGCCGGGCTGGCCGGCCAGGGCTGGGCGGAGATCGAGGCCAACCTCATCCACTACCGCGAGCTGACCGTGGTCGGCGCCTCCAACTCCGCACGCACCCACTACGAGCGCGCGGTCGATCTCATCTGCGGCGGCCGGATCGACACTGCACGGCTGGTCACCCACCGGTTCCCGCTGGACCGAGCGTCAGAGGCGATCGACCTCGTCGCCAGTGGCGAGGGGATCAAGGTCGCGGTCATCCCGGGCATGGACGGCGAGGAAAGGAACGGACATGGCAGCTGAGGGCCTGCTGATCGGCGTCGACTTCGGAACGGGCAGCTCGAAGGGGGTGCTCGTGCGCCCCAACGGCGATGTGGTCGCGTCGGCGGCCAGGGATCACCGCACCAGCATGCCCAAGCCCGGCCACTACGAGCACGACGCCGACGGGGTGTGGTGGAAGGACTTCACGGACATCGTCGGTGAGCTGCTGACCAAAGCCGACGGTCCCATCGTGGGGCTGTGCACGTCGGGCATCGGCCCGTGCCAGCTGCCGGCCGACGCCCAGGGCACGCCGCTGCGCCCGGCGATCCTGTACGGCGTCGACACGCGCGCGCACGAGGAGGTCGAGGAGCTGACCGAGCGGTACGGCGAGGACCGCCTGATGGAGGTCTGCGGGAACCTGCTGACATCGCAGTCCCAGGGCGCGAAGTGGCTGTGGCTGGTGCGCAACGAGCCGTGGATCTACGAGCAGACGCGCTACTTCTTCATGTCGCACACCTACGTGGCGTTCCGGTTGACCGGCGAGTACGTGCTCGACCACCTGGCGGCGTCGATGTGCGACCCGATGTACTCGCCGGTGACCCGCGACTGGGTCCCGGAGTGGTGCGAGGACGTCGCGCCCGGGCTGGCGCTGCCGACGCTGAAGTACTCCAACGACATCGCCGGGCACATCACCGCAGCGGCGGCTGCCGAGACCGGACTTCCCCAGGGCATCCCGGTCGCGGTCGGCACGGTGGACGCGTTCGCCGAGGCGCTCAGCGTCGGTGTGAAGGACCCGGGCGAGGTCATGCTCATGTACGGCTCGACCATCGTCGTCGACGTGGTCACCGACCACTCGGTGGCCCACCCGTCGCTGTGGTCGAACACCGGCACGTACGACGGCACGTTCTGCCTCGCCGGCGGGCTGTCGGCCAGCGGTGCGCTCACGACCTGGCTGCGTGACATCACCGGCGGCGCAGAGTACGCGGTCCTGACCGAGGAGGCCGCCGAGGTCCCGGCCGGCGCGAACGGGTTGCTCGCGCTGCCCTACTTCGCCGGCGAGCGCACGCCGATCAGCGACCCGATGGCGCGCGGCGTGATCGCCGGGCTGTCGCTGAACACCACCCGCGGTGAGCTGTACCGCGCGCTGCTCGAGGCGACGTCGTACGGCACCCGCCACCTGCTGGCGTCGATCGAGGAGGCGGGCGCGTCCGGGCAGCGCTACGTCGCCGTCGGGGGTGGCACCAAGGGCAACGTGTGGACGCAGATCATGTCCGACGTGTGCAACATCGAGCAGGAACTGCCGAAGTTCACGATCGGGGCCGCCTACGGTGACGCCCTGATGGCCGCACAGCTGGCGGGGATGGCGGACGAGAGCACCGACTGGACCCAGATCGCCAGCACGGTCACACCGGACCCCGAGAACAAGGGGCGCTACGACGACCTGTTCGCCAGGTACCTCGAGCTGTACCCGGCCACCAGGGACATCGTTCACCACCTCGCGCGCGTGCAGCTGGGCGGCTGACACAGGCGGACGCCACGGGTCATCTCCGACGCTCGTATTCCCTTCACTACTGGCCGTAGCCCGCCATGCGGCGCGTCGCGTCGGCCATCTGCTCCGGCGACAGCAGCCGCGGCTCACCGATCGCCGCCGCCGTGCACCACAGCCGCGCGCACCACTCGAGGTACAACGACCGGGTGTAGGCCTCGTCGAGGTCGCCCCCGATCGTCGTCGCACCGTGGTTGCTCAGGATCACCCCGCTGCGGTCGCGAAGCACCTCGGCCGACGCGGCGGCGAGCTCCTCGGTGGCGAACGGCATGTACGGGATGACCGGCACCGGTCCCCCGAGGATCGTGAGCATGTAGTGGACGGCGGGCAGCTCGTCGCACAGCAGGCTCACCGCGGTCGCGTGGACCGGGTGGGTGTGCACGACGGCGGTGGCGTCGGTCTGCCGGTACACGACCGTGTGCATCGGGACCTCCGACGACGGCGCCAGCGCACCGTCGACGACCGCGCCGTCGAGGTCGACGAGGCAGACGTCGGCCGGCGTCAGGTCGGCGTAGGCCACACCGCTCGGTGTGATCGCGACCAGGTCACCGGTGCGGATGCTGACGTTGCCCGAGGTGCCGACCGTCAGGTCGTCGGCCGCCATGCGCAGGCAGGCCTCGATGACCTGCTCACGCTCGACCTGCATCCGCACGTCCGCTCTCCTCGGCTCGCCCGCCGCCCGTCTGCCGACACCGCGTGGATCGCATCGCCCTGGGGCTGATCGAGACCTGGCCATCGGTCTTCAACCAGCACGCAGCCACAGCAGCGTCCACGACGAGGCGGGTCGTCGTCCACGGTTTCCGATGCAGGTCTCCATATGCGGCATGCGGCGGGATGTCTCCGCAGGTCAGCGCTCGCTGTCGAGCAGGGAACCCGGTACTTCGCGCCGACGGCCGCCGGACCGTGCGCGCGCGGAACCCGACGTGACGACCGTGCGACCCGTGGCGGTGATGGTCACCGTGCCGTCCCGGTCGCCCTCCGGTGCACCGCGGTGTTGCAACCGCAGCCCTGGGCACGCTGGACTCGGCGCGGTGCCTGACGCCGGCCGCGAAGGAGTTCTCTGCACATGCCTGCCCTGACGCTCGACGACTACGTCTCGGATGCGACCACGCGTGACGGCCGTACCGTCCACATCCGCCCCATCCGCGCGTCGGATCTCGACCGGATGCTCGACATGTGGGGTCGTTTGAGCGCCGAGACGATCAGGATGCGGTTCTTCGCTCCGGTGCACATGAGTCGTCAGCGCATGCGCTACTTCACCGAGCTCGACTTCGAGCAGCGCGTGGCGCTGGTCGCCGAACGTGGGGAGCGCATCGTGGGTGTCGCGCGGTTCGATCGTGACCCCGACCACCCTGAGCAGGCGGAGTTCGCCGTGCTGGTCGAGGACACCGAGCAGGGGCATGGCATCGGTACGGCACTGCTCCGGGCAGTGGTCGATCCCGCCCGTGACCTGGGTGTGACCAGGTTCCAAGGTGATGTCCTGGCCGAGAACCGACGCCTCCTGCGTGTCCTGCGTGATGCGGGACTGTCGCCCAGCGTCCGCTACGAGGGGTCGGTCGTGACGACGAGCTTCCGCACGACCGCGACCAACGAGTTCCTCGCCGCCGGTGACGAGCATGACCGGGAAGCCGCCATCGCCGCGCTGCGCTCTGTCTTCGAACCCGACGCCGTCGCGGTCGTGGGCGCCAGCCGAGATCCGGCGACCATCGGGGGGATGGTGTTCGACAACCTGCGTGCCGGCCGGTTCGCGGGCGTCGTGTACCCGGTCAACACCTCGGCGGATGTCGTGCAGACCGTTGCCGCGTACAGGTCGATCGCCGACTGCCCCACCACACCGGGTCTGGCGATCGTGTGCGTACCGGCGCGAGCGGTCAGGGACGCGGTCGAGGACGCGGGACGCGCGGGTTGCCCAGCGGTGGTCATCGTGTCGGCGGGCTTCCGAGAGGTAGGCGAGGACGGCGCGCGGCGGGAGGCGGAGGTGCTCGACGTCGCGCGGCGGTACGGCGTGCGCGTCGTCGGCCCCAACTGCATGGGCGTGCTCAACGCCGCCGAGCACCGCCGCATGAACGCGACGTTCTCACCGACGTTCCCGGCTGCCGGCACGGTGGCCTTCTCGAGCCAGTCGGGCGCCCTGGGCCTTGCGATCCTCGGTGCCGCTCAGGAGCTGGCCCTGGGCCTGTCGAGCTTCGCGAGCATCGGCAACAAGGCAGACATCTCGGGCAACGACCTGCTGCAGTACTGGGAGGCCGACGCCGCGACCGATGTGATCCTGCTGTACCTCGAGTCGTTCGGGAACCCCCGCAAGTTCGCACGCATCGCCCGTCGCATTGGACGCACCAAGCCGATCGTCGTCGTCAAGGCCGGACGCACGTCGGCGGGTGAGCGCGCGGCATCAGGGCACACGGGGGCCCTCGTGGCTGGCGACGTCGCCGTGGACGCGCTGTTCCGTCAGACGGGTGTCATCCGGACCGACACGCTCGAGCAGTTGTTCGACGTGGCAGCACTGCTGTCACACCAGCCGGTGCCCTCGACCAACCGTGTGGCGATCCTGACCAACGGCGGCGGTCCCGGCATCCTCGCCGCCGATGCCTGCGAGTCCAATGGCATGGAGGTCGCGCAGTTGACCGAGCAGACGAGGTCGCGCCTGCGGTCGTTCCTGCCTGAGGGCGCCAGTGTCGCCAACCCCGTGGACATGATCGCGTCCGCGTCCGCGGACGACTACCGCCGCGCGGTCGAGGCGCTGTCCGACGAACCCCACATCGACAGCGTGATCTCGATCTTCATCCCACCCATCGTGACCCCGGCGGAAGAGGTCGCGCACGCGCTGGCGCAGGCGCGGGCATCGATCCGCGCGGGTGTGCCCCTGGTCAGCGTCTTCATGGAGGACGGCGCCGCGGGTGACATCCTGCGCACCGCCGGCATCCCCACGTTCCGCTATCCCGAGGACGCGGCTGTCGCGCTCGGCCGCGTCGTGACGTACGGCCAGTGGTGTCGACGTCCCGAGGGCGAGGTCGTCCAGGTCGGGGATGCGAACCTCGACGAGGCGCGGGAGATCACCGACGCCGCGCTCGCAACCGACGACGACGTGTGGCTCGATCCCGCCGCAACCGATCGACTGTTGCGGGCCTTCGGGATCGACACCGCCAGGTTCCGCCACGTCCACACCCCCGACGAGGCGTCCGATGCCCAACGTGACCTCGGCCAACCTGTCGCCATCAAGCTGGCGGCCGCCACCCACAAGCGGGACGTCGGTGGCGTCAGGCTCGGGCTCGACGGTCCGCAGGCAGCGGCGGACGCCGTCGAGCAGATCGCCCACGACGTCGCCGAGTCAGGACATCCGGAGCTGACGGAC
The DNA here is from genome assembly GCA_964450395.1 of uncultured Actinomycetota bacterium. GTDB lineage: Bacteria > Actinomycetota > Nitriliruptoria > Euzebyales > JAHELV01 > JAHELV01. Next base: position 3,455 of record CAYVGE010000136.1, on the reverse strand, counting down.
CACGGGTACGTTGTCCAGGAGATGGTCACCGAGGGCGTGGAGCTCATCGTCGGCATCGACCACGACCCGACGTTCGGGCACCTGCTGCTCGCAGGCCTTGGCGGCTCGCTGGTCGAGCTGCTCGGCGACGTCAGCGTTCGCATCCATCCTCTGACCGACCGCGACGTCGACGAGATGCTGACGAGCCTGCGGGGCTTTCCGCTGCTGACCGGCTACCGCGGCAGCGACCCCGTCGACCTCACAGCTGTCAAGCACCTGCTGTTCCGGCTGTCGTCGCTCGCCGAGGGCGTGCCCGAGGTGCGCGAGCTCGACATCAACCCCGTCTTCGCGAGCCCGGCCGGTGTCCGAGCCGTCGACGCTCGGATCCGGCTCACGCGGGGACCGTCGCGGGCATCGACAAGGTCGGTGACGGATTGACAACAGACCGTAGGCTCCAGTCAAGTCTCGTGCCCGGTCGGGTCGTGGCCCGGGCGACGAGCTTCTCCATTCACAGTTGAGTGGCGGCGCCGAGGTCGCCCTCGATGCGCCCGTCGGGGACGATGACGACTGACGCGACACGATCCTCGTCGACCTGGGACAGGAACGTCGAGTAGGTCAGCTCCTCCCCACGATCATCGAACGACGTCGACAGCGCGACCCACGACACCAACAGCGCGAACCCCACGAACAGCGCGATCCGCCAACGCTGCGCGTCGGGCATCCCGGCAATCCCATCGCCGTTGCTGTCGCGCGTGCCGTTGTTGTCGTCAGGGTCGGAACCGCGGATCAGTCGCTCCTCTCGCCGTTCGCTGCCGCGGGGTGCGGTCGCGTGCATCGTCCCACCAGCCACGGTCCATACACCGCACGCGAACGGTCAGCGCCGTGCTGGCATCTGCTCGAGAAGTCGTTCGGCTTCGCCGGCGCGGGTCTCTTGGACGTGCAGTTCGTAGTGCTCTGCGCGGTAGCCGCTGATCGAACCGAAGTCTCGTCGGCCGCCGCTCGCAGCGTGTGCCAGGGCGCCGACGATGCCGCCGACGACCGCCCCGAGGATCGCCCCCCACAACGCCAGCACCAGGCCGGACACCAACGGATCCATCAGCGAGAACAGCCCGAAGAACCAGCCGACGACGGCTCCGAGCACAAGGCCGGTCCCGGTGGCCTCCAGGATCGCGCGACCATAGCCCCGCCGGCCGGTGATCTGCTCGACGTACCGCAGACCACCACCCACGATGGTGACGTGCTCGACGGGGAACCCTTCGTCGGACAGGTAATCCACCGCCCGCTGTGCCGACGGGTAGTCGTCATAGCGGGCGATGACCAGCCGCCTGTCGCGACTGGCGGCAGCGCCTGTTCCTCGTGGTGTCGGTTCGGACGTCATCTCGGGCCTCCTGACCGTCATCGGATGTTCGGTCGTCGCGTGCCGGCCGACGGGCCGCGGGCTCCTCCCAGAGCGATGCGGCCGCCGCTTTTCGCCTGGCGGGGCAGGGTCATGTGCGTCAGCACCAAATGGCAAGGAATCGCGCGTCGGCAGATGACGGCGATCGACTGCACAGTCCGTGAGCGTGGGACGGATCGGTGCCGTCGCCGGCCGAGCACCACATGCTCGCATCCTCCCCGACGCACGAGTTGCTGAGGGCGCCGCCGCCGGGGGCTCGAGCATGGCGGACGAATAGTCACGGATCGTCCGTGACGCAGCACATCCTACATGACGACAGGATCAACTGTGGGCGGCGGCAGGCATAACGTGGTCCTCAGGCTGGCCGTCGCCCGTGTCGGCCGCTGTCGGTCGAGGGCGCGTCGGGTGCGCATGACCCATCGGCGGATCGGGCAGGGACGTGGTAAACGAGGACGGCCCCGGCACCCGGAGGTGGCGAGATGGCTTCTGATGCCGAGTACACCGCTGAGACGGCGCTGATCGTTGTCGATGTGCAGAACGACTTCGCCCATCCTGACGGCAACCTGTACGTGCAGGGCGGGGAGGAGGTCGTCGAAGCGGCCAACCGGGAGATCGCCAAGGCCCAGCGCGCCGGCGCGCTGGTCGTCTACACCCAGGATTGGCACCCGGAGCAGACGCCCCACTTCCAGGACCATGGCGGCGTCTGGCCCCGCCACTGCGTGCAGGGCACCGAGGGCGCCGAGTTGCATCCGAACCTGCGGGTCGAGGGTCCGGTCGTGAGGAAGGGCACCGAAGGCGAGGACGGCTATTCGGGGTTCAGCGTCCGCCACCCGGAGACCGGCGAGGAGGGCGACACCGAGCTCCACGACATTCTGCGTGAACACAACACCGACCGGGTGGTCGTCGTAGGGCTCGCACAGGACGTCTGTGTGCACGAGACGGCCAAGGACGCGGTCGACAAGGGCTACGACACCGCAGTGTTGCTCCACGCCACGTCTCCCGTCGATTCCGATGTCGCGCAGCAGCGTCTGGACGAGCTGAAGGATCTAGGGGTCCGGCTGTCGTGATGCCGGTGTGCGGCCACGCCCGGTGACCCCAGGGAGACACGTGGTACACGTGCTCGAGATGCTGACGCGTGACATCCGCGAGCGGGAGTTGCGCCGCTCCCAGGTGGTGTCCCGTGCGTGAGCACCTCCGACTCGGCCGGGTGGCCGGCGTCGCCGTGGGGATCAACTGGAGCGTGCTTGCGATCTTCCTGCTGATCACGTTCGGGCTGGCCGCTGGTCGGTTCCCGTCGCGGTTCCCCGACCTGGACCTGGTGGCGTACGTCGTCGCGGGCATCGCGGCGGGCGCCTTCTTCTTCCTGTCCCTGCTGGCGCATGAGGTGTCCCACGCGATCGTGGCGCAGCGCAACGGGATCGCGGTCGAGGGGATCACGCTGTGGCTGTTCGGCGGCGTGGCCCGGATGGAGAGCGAAGCCTCCGATCCGGCTGCCGAGCTGCAGATCGCCGGCGTGGGACCGCTCGTGAGCCTGGTGCTGTCCGGGGTTTTCTACATCGTCGCCGTCGTGAGCGGTGTGACCGGGCTGCCCGGCCTGGTCGAGGACGTGTTCGTCTGGCTTGCGGCGATCAACCTGGCGCTCGCGGTGTTCAATCTCGTACCGGCGGCGCCGCTGGACGGAGGACGGATCCTGCGCGCCATCCTGTGGCGGTGGCGCAGCGATCGGACCAGCGCGGCGATCACGGCGGCGCGAGCCGGCAGGGGCTTCGGCTGGTTCCTCGTGGTCGTCGGCTTCGTCCAGCTGGTGTCCACGGGCTTCGGTGGCATCTGGCTCATGCTGATCGGTTGGTTCCTGACGACCGCGGCCACCGCCGAGGAGCAGTACGCCGCGGCGACCGCGACGTTGGCCAACGTCCGCGTCGCCGATGTCATGTCGACCGACCCGACCACCGTGCCGGCGACGACACGGGTCGATGAGTTCATCGATGTCTACGTGCTCCCCAGGCCCTACTCGACCTTCCCGGTGATCGACGACGCTGGCCATCCGGTCGGGTTGGTGACGCTCAAGCGGGTCAAGCAG
>CAYVGE010000135.1:0-11078 GCA_964450395.1 uncultured Actinomycetota bacterium | reverse complement strand
GCCGCCGACTGCCCTCCACCACCACACCGGCCACCCCGACGACGCCGTCGTGCCCGGTGATCGCGTGACCGGACCGCGGCGAGCGGCAGCCACGCGGCATTCGCGACCGCGCGCGCGGATGAGCTGGTGCCGGTCCCTGACGGCCTCGACGACGCCTCCGCTGCCGTCGCCCGTGCCGCAGCGGCGCACCGGGCCATGGAGGAGCACCGTGCCATCGGCAAGACATTGCTCGACGTGCGAGGGCGGCGCAGGGGTGAGGCGGCCCAGGAGGAGCTCCGACGGCTCGCGGGGCGGCTTCGGGGGCCACCGATGAGTCGGGACCGGTCCGGCCGTCGACAGGGCACTGGATCACACGCACGACGCGGCGCTCCTGTCCGGGGCGCAGTGCGGCGCGGCAGGCGATGGCAAGGAGAGGCGAGATGACGACCGCAACGATGCCGCAGACCCGCGCGGGCGCCCGCGAGTGGATCGGCCTGGCGGTGCTCACGCTGGCCTGCCTGCTGTACGTGATGGACCTGACCGTCCTGCACCTGGCGGTCCCGACGCTGAGCGCGCAGCTGCAGCCGACCGGTGCCCAGCTGCTGTGGATCGTCGACATCTACGGCTACATGGTGGCCGGCTTCCTGATCACGATGGGCACGCTGGGCGACCGCATCGGTCGCCGACGGCTGCTGCTGATCGGCGCCGCGGCGTTCGGTGCCGTGTCGGTCCTCGCGGCGTACGCGTCGAGCGCCGAGCAGCTCATCGCCGCGCGGGCGCTGCTGGGCGTCGCCGGCGCGACGATCGCACCGTCGACGCTGTCGCTGATCTTCGCGATGTTCACCGACCCGCGGCAGCGGGCGACGGCGGTGGCGATGTGGATCTCGGCCTTCTCCGCTGGCAGCGCGGTCGGTCCCGTGCTCGGCGGTGTGCTGCTCGAGCACTTCTGGTGGGGCTCGGTGTTCCTGCTGGCGCTGCCGGTGATCGGTGCGCTGCTCGTGCTCGGTCCGGTGGTGCTGCCCGAGTACCGCGACCCCGCCGCCGGGCGGCTGGACCTGACGAGCGTGGCGCTGTCGCTGGCCGCAGTGCTGGCGGTCATCTTCGGGTGCAAGCAGATCGCCGAGGAGGGGCTGCGCCTACCGGCGGTCGTGACGATCGGCGTCGGTGTGGCCGTCGGTGCGGCGTTCGTGCGTCGGCAGCTGCGCCTGGACGACCCGATGATCGACCTGCGGCTGTTCGCGGATCGGCGGTTCTCCGCGGCGCTGGCGGTGAACCTCGTCAGCATCTTCGTGGCCGCCGGCTACTTCCTGTACGTCGCCCAGTACCTGCAACTGGTCATCGGCCTGTCGCCGCTGCAGGCCGGGCTGTGGTCGGTGCCGTCGGCGGTGGGGTTCGTCGTCGGGTCCCAGGCCGCGCCGCACATCGTCGACCGCGTCGACGCCGGGCGGGTGCTCGTCGTCGGGCTGGGGCTGTCGGCGGCCGGGTTGGGCCTGCTCACCCAGGTCGGCGGGTCGATGGACCTCACGGTGCTGGTCGGCGCCTCGGTGGTCATCTCGCTGGGACTGGCCCCGGTGCTGACGCTGACGACGGATCTGATCGTCGGGTCGGCGCCGCCGGAGCGGGCGGGCGCCGCATCGGGCATCTCCGAGACCGCCGCAGAGCTGGGTGGGGCGCTGGGCCTGTCGATCCTCGGCAGCGTCGGCGTCGCCGTCTACCGTGCGCAGCTCACCGGGACGCTGCCTGCAGCCCTCCCCGGCCGGACCGCCGAGGTCGTGCGTGACACGCTCGGCGCAGCGGTCGAGGTGGCCGGCCAGTTGCCCGCCGGGCTCGACGCAGTCGTGCTGACGGCCGCGCGGAACGCGTTCATCGCCGGCATGGAGACAACCGCCGCCATCGCCGGGTTCGTCGCGCTCGCGGCCGCCGGCGTCAGTGCGGTCACGTTCCGTGGGCGTCCCCGACCGCCCACGACGCCTGACCAGGCCCTGCCCGCGACCGATGCCGGGGATGTCGGCTGCCTGCAGACGCCGAACCGTGCCGATCTGCCGTGCTGACGGCCATGGCCCTCGACCTCCGCTGCGCTTCGCCTCGTCTCGATGACGATCTCCGGTTTCCCGGGCGCACCCGACACGGCCGTGAGATGCGCGTTCGCCGAAGCGCTGCAGCGCCGCGCGCAGCGACCGGCCCGGTGTGAGAGCGACGATCACCCCGGGCGGTGCGGCCGCCCAGGTCGACCGCCCGCACAGGGCCAGTCGGCCGCCCGGCCCGGATGGACCCACGGCGTCATCCACAGCCGTTCGAGTGCTGGGCGGGCGAGGCGCCGACGCACCCGCCCAGGACCCTCCCGAACAGGTGCGCACGCAGGAACGCGGGGCCGCCCAGCGTCGGCCGCGACACCGCCTGCTGTTTCGGGTGTCCGGGCAGCCGGCCGCCGGCTGACCCGGGCACCGCGCGGTCGACGAAGATCATGGGCTGTGCGCCAGGTCGCGATGGTGGACGATCGCGGCCAGCGTCCGCCAGTCGTCCTCCGCGGGCCGACGGTCGCGCGGGTCGTCGGGGTTGGTGTCGAGGATGACGTGGGTGGCTCCCAGGTGCGTGAGGGCCTCGATGTCGCCGACGATCTGGGTGACACTGCCGATACCGACCGGCCGGTCGCCCTCCACGACGTGGCCGGTCAGTCGTGCGCGGATGCGGGGTGCGAAGGCGGGGGTCGGCCGGCCGTGTGCAGCTGCCGCGGCACGCAGCGCGGGCAGACCCGTCGTGCGCAGCCACCCGGGCTCGGCGTTGACGGGGTGCCAGGCGTCACCGAGGCGGCCGGCGCGCCGGATGCCGGCCGGGCTGGCTCCGCCGACCCAGACAGGCGGATGCGGTGACGCGACGGGTCGGGGCCCCGTGCTGACGTCGTGGTACCGGGCGAAGTCGCCGTCCAGCGACACGACGTCGCTGCTCCAGGCGGCGAGGATGGCGTCGAGGTACTCGTCGGCGATGCGGCCGCGGTCGTGGAAGGCGACGCCGAGGGCGCGGTACTCGGGCTCGGACCACCCGACGCCGACACCGAGCACGAACCGGCCACCGGTGAACTGGTCGATGGTGGTTGCCGCACGTGCGGTCAGCAGTGGGTGGCGGTACGGCAGGATCGTCACCGTCGTCCCGAGCAGTAGCCGGTCGGTGAGCCCTGCGAACCACGCCAACGTCGTGAACGGGTCGTAGAACGGCGGTGGGTACCGCGTCGTCACGTCGGGGGTCGGTGCGACGTGGTCAGACAGCATCACGAGGTCGAAGCCGTGCGCGTCGGCGAACCGGACCCACCCGCGCAGGTTCGCCGGCGTGGCGGTGGGACCGAAGTTCGGCACGTTGACACCGAGCGCGACCATCAGCCGTCCCGATCAACGTACCGGCGGAACGGCTCGTCGGCGCCGTCGACGGGTGCGTACACGACCCGGCCCGGGTCCATCTGGCGCAGCTGTCGCTGCAGCTCGTCCAGGATCTCCGTGTCCACGGGCGCCGTGGACCCGTCGAGCGGTGGTACCAGCTCCTTCGGCGCGGCGTACACCACGTGCCCGATGCCGGCGGCGACCGCAGCCGCGTGGCACAGTGCGCACGGCTCGCAGCTGGACACCAGGACCGTTCCCGGGAGCGATGCCGATCCGAGGGCGGCGCAGGCCGCACGGATCGCGGCGATCTCGGCGTGCGCAGTGGGATCGTGATCGGCGACCTGCGTGTTGACGCCGCCCGCCAGCACCTCGCCGGCGCGTACGACGAGTGCACCGAAGGGCAACTGCCCCTGGGCGGCATTGTCGGCGGCGAGCGCAACCGCCCGCCGCAGCAGCCGACCGGGGACGGTCGCGTGCGCGGAGGTGCGTGGCGTGGCCATCAGCTGGCGCGGCGGGCGGTGCGCAGGCCGGCGTGGCCGGTTGCTGGTCCGCCGATCATGGATCCCGCGACCACCAGGGCGTGCCCGACGCGCACACGCCATCGGGGAACCGGGCGCTGCATCCGGTGGGCCCTGCGCGCCGCGGCGATCCGCCGTTGTCTGGTCGCCTCACGGCGACGCTCCGCCAGCATCACCTCGACGACCTCGTCCACCATCGACTGGTGCATTGCCATCTCCGTGTGTAAGAGTCATAATCCGACTAGACACTTACATCCTAACCCTCGAGAGGTAAGCCGTCAAGTGAAGTACGATCATTACAGCGACGCATCGGTCGACATCGCCGTCGACCTCATCAACGCCTTCGGCACGGCACCGCGGACGGCGGCCGGGCGCGGCGACGAGCCACTCGGCGACCCGCGCGCATTCCTCCGTGACCACGACCTCGACGCGGTCGGCGTCACGCAGGACGACGCCGCAGCGATCCAGGGCCTGGCCGACCGACTGCACGCCGTCTTCGCCACCGACGACGCGGCAGCGGCCGTCGAGGCGATCAACCGGGTGCTGGTCGAGGCGGGCGCCCGTCCACGGATCAGCGGACACGACGACCACGACTGGCACATCCACTACGACGCCGGTAGCGCCGCAGCCCTGGACCAGCTGGCCGTCACCGCGGCCATGGGCCTCGCGACAGCGCTGTGCACCGGCGGGACCGGGCGCTTCGGCCGCTGCGATGGCGCCGCCTGCCGCGACGCGTACGTCGACACCTCGCGGAACAACCGGCGGCGCTTCTGCAGCGACGGCTGCGCCAACCGGGCCCACGTCACCGCCCATCGCGCGCGCCGGCAGCAGGACGCCACCGGGCGGTGACGCGGGGCCAGCCGGCGCACGCGGTGACCGGTGACGCGCTCGCCGTGGATGCCGGCCTGTTCCTCCAGCACATGGCCGACCCCGACGCGGTCCCGACGCAGCTCCGCGCCGACGCGCTGGTCGACCTGCGCGGTCCGCCGGTCAGCGGTGACGGCCGTGTGCGGTCAGAGCCAGTCCTTCAGGCGGAACAGGAGGTACAGCCCGCCGGACAGCGCGACCATCAGGCCGGTGGCGACCAGGACGCCCCATGGCTCCTGGGTGCCGGGGTACGGGACGTTCATGCCGTAGTAGCCCGTGACCAGGGTCGGCACCGCGATGATCGCCGCCCAGCTGGTGACCTTCTTCATGATCTGGTTCTGGCGGAAGTCACGCAGGCTCAGGTTCGTCTCGACGATCGTGGACACCAGGTCCCGCAAGGTGTCCGCGGACTCGTTGACGCGCAGGATGTGGTCGTACACGTCCTGGTAGTAGGGGTACAGCTCCGTCGGCACGGTGTGCTGCTCGCGACGCATGAGCGCGGTCAACGTCTCACGCAGCGGCACCACGAGTCGATGGAGGCGCACGAGCGCGCGGCGCATGTCGAACCAGTCACGCTGTTGTGGCGGCGTGAGCGGGCGTTCGGAGAACAGCTCCTCGCTCACGGTGTCGTAGTAGTCGTCGAACACCTGGACCGCATCGAAGTAGCCGTCGACGACGACGTCGAGGAGACCGTAGACCAGGAACCCGACGCCGTACACGGCCAGGTCGGCTGAGCGGTCCCAGCGGTCGAGCACGGCGTCGATCGGGAACGCCTCGTCCGCCCGCACCGTGATGAGCCAGCTGACGCCGAGGAACGCGTTGACCTCCCGCACCGCGAGCATCGCCCCGTCCGGGTCGACGTGGACCGCGTGGCACGCGAGGAACTGGTGCGTCGCGTAGTGGTCGAGCTTGGGCCGCTGATGTGGTTCGAGCGCGTCCTCCACCGCCAGCTCGTGCAGGCCGAGCTCGTCGGCGAGCTCGTGCAGCTGGTGTGCATCCGGGGCGCACAGGTCGACCCACACGACCGTGTCCGGCTGTGCGAGGTGCTCCGACACGTCCGCGACCGGGAACCCGTCGGCCTCGAGGATCCCCCGCCGGTACATCCTGGTCCGCGCCTGCCCCATGGCGACTCCTTCGAGCACCCGATGTCCGCCGGGCGGCGTGGCCGCCGGTGCGAGCATGCAGCGTCGGTGACCGTGCCCGCTCACGCAAGCACCTGACACGGCAGCAACGCGCGGCCGGCCCGACAGGCCGCCGAGGGGGCAGCGGTCACGCTGGCCCGATGCGCCCGCCGGTGTCCCGGTCGGTCGCCCCGGCGATCATCTCGACGAGCGCACCTCGGTGGCGGCAAGCGCCTCGGACGTCAGATCATCGGCACCGGTGGCGGCACCAGGTCGTCGGTGTCCCACGTCAGGTGCGTGGTGTCGACACCGGCGACACCGTCGATCGACCGGACATCGCGCGCCAACGTGCCCACGCTGCTGCGGGCGTACAGGTGTCCCCGCAGCGTCACGACGCCCCATTCGACCGCGGCGAGCACATCGCCGTCATCGCAGTCGGCGAGCACCCGGTCGACCGTCGCCTGGACATCGGCGTCGGCGCGGAGCAACGCGCCCAGCACGTCGTGGCGCGACACCACGCCGACGACCTCGCTGCGGTCGACGACCACCAGTCGGGCGACGTCGTGGTCGCGCATCATCGCGGCCGCGTCGCGCACCGGGGCCGTCACGGCGACCTCGCGCGCCGGCCGGGAGCAGGCCTCGCCCACCCTGGCCGCGGCGCGGCGGCGGCGCGAGGCCTCGACGTCACGACCCATCCCGTACCGCAGCGGTGCGACGATGTCGAGCAGGTCCGCCTCGCTGATGACACCGCTGAGCCCACCGGCGTCGTTGGTCACGGGGGCGCCGGCCACGTCGTAGTGGAACAGCAGCAGCGCCGCGGTCTTGATCGGCATGGATTCGTGGAGCACCAGCGGGTCGGGCGTCATGATGTCGCGGACCCGGAGCGCCGCTGTGGGCGCGTCCGGCTCGACCTCGTCCGGTGCCTGGTCGACGGTCGACTGCTCGAGGGCGGCCGCGAGGCGCCCGGTGATCTGCGCGACGGTCCCATCGGCGACCGCGTGCAGCACGGTGGCGTCGACGGCGCCGCCGACCGCGCCGAGTGGGAGCGACGCCGCGCCGACGATGGTCAGGTGCGCCCGGGTGGTGGCCTGCGGTTCGAGCTCGATGGTGCCGTCGAACGCCGGGAACAGCGGACCCCCCGGCTCGGCGCGCCACCGCAGCGGGATGCAGGTCCGGGAGCCCCGACGCTCGGCGACGCCGGTGTGCAGCCGGACCGACTTGTGCAGGTCCCTGCCGAGCATGTGGGCCGGCAGCCGCACGAGCAGATCGCCTTCGGGAGTGACCTGCGCGCCGTCAGCATCGACAGCGTACGCGAGCAGGTCGCGCACGCGCTGCCGCAACGTGCGGTCGAGCTCGTCGATGGATCCGCGGACCGTCTCATAGTGGTAGAGCCAGCGTTGCATGACTGCCTCCTGTCTCCACCAATGATGGTGCCCCCCACGACCGGCGTGGGTCAGGACGATCGCCCTTGGATCCTCGGGACCGGCGACCCGCTTCCTGTCGGTGGTCGCCGACGCGGCGTCAGGGGACGGCCACCACCGGCCAGGCGGCATGGTGCAGCACCTGGTGGCTGACCGACCCCACGACCGTCCTGCCCAGCGCCCCGCGGCCCCGGGTCCCGACGACCGTCAGGCCCCCGGGTACGGCGTGGTCGAGCACCTCGCGCGCCGGGACGCCGGCCGTCACGACGCGTTCGACAGGGACGCCCTCGGGCACGTCGACGAGCCCGAGCATGCGGTCGACGAGCGCGCACGCCTCGGCATCGGCCTCGCGACGCGCCGCCTCCAGCTGTGCCGGGGTGTAGGTCCCCAGGGCCAGCGCCGGGTCCGGCGCGTCGTACGCGTGCACCACGGCCACCGTGCCTCCACGCCGCGCTGCCTCGTCGAGCGCCCACTGCAGCGCCCGGCGGGCGACCCGCGAGCCGTCGACGCCCACGGTGACGACGTCGTTGTCCGCCGGTGCCTGTCCGGTGCGGATCACCGCCACCGGGCACGTCGCGTGCAGCACGGTCCGGTAGCTCGTCGAACCGAGCAGCAGCGCACGGAAGCCCCCGAGGCCGCGGGAGCCGACCACCAGCAGGTCCGCATCGTCACCGGCGCGGACGAGCGCGCCTGCGAACGACGAGCCGAGCACCGGGACCAGCCTGGACGACCACGTCACGTCGCCGAGGAGCTCCCGATGGTGCTCCAGCACCTGTTGCATCGTGCCCTCGGCGACGTCGCGCGCCGCCTCAGCCAGCGCGGACCGGTGCACCTCGACCACGTAGCCGTGCACCAGCTCGAGCTCGGCGGCCCGCAGCTGTGCCTCGGCGACGGCCCACCGCACGGCGGCGTCCGCGCCGGGTGACCCGTCGATGCCGACGACGATGCGTGCCATGGCTGCTCCTCGTGCCCGACGGGCATGCCCCGTCTCGTTCTCTCCGCTGCACCCGCGGTGCACCCAGTCGAGCGGTCCTGCGCACGGCCGGCAGGGGCGATCGACCCGGTCCGGCTCGGACGTTCGGACCAGAGCGTCGCCGGCGGCCGAGACCAGGGTGCGTCGGCTCCTATACTCCAGCGATGCTGCTGACGCCCGCACCGGTGCGGCCCGCAGAGGTCGTGGCGGTGGCGCGCGGCGGTGATCACATCACCATCGACCCGGCGGTGCCTGTGGCGATGGCGCCGGCACGCTCGGCGGTGGAGCGGGCGCTGGCCGACCGGGACGTGGTCTACGGCGTGACGACGGGGTTCGGGGCGCTGGCCGACACCGCCATCCCCGCCGAGGACGCCGACCACCTGCAGCACGCGCTCGTGCGCAGCCACGCGGCCGGCATGGGGCCACCGGTCGAGGACGAGGTCGTGCGCGCCATGGTGCTGCTGCGGGCGCGTACCCTCGCGGCCGGGCACACCGGCGCGCGCTTCGCGGTCGTCGAGGCACTGGTCGCGCTGCTGAACGCCGGTGTGGCGGTGTACGTGCCCGAGCACGGGTCGCTCGGCGCCAGTGGGGATCTTGCGCCCATGGCGCACGTCGGTTGCGTCCTGACCGGCGAAGGGTGGGTCGTCGGACCAGGCGCCGCCGCGGCGGACGCCGGTGGCGCGCTCCGCGCGGCCGGCCTGAATCCGCTGCGGCTGCGGGTCAAGGACGGGCTCGCGCTGCTCAACGCGACCGAGGGCATGCTCGGCATGCTGGTGCTCGCGATCGTCGACCTGCACCGGCTCGCCGACACCGCGGACCTGGCGTGCGCGCTGTCGGTCGAGGCGTTGCTGGCCACCGACCGCCCCTTCGCCGACCGCCTGCAGCAGCTCCGCCCCCACCCCGGCCAGCTGGTCGCGGCGGCGAACCTGCGCCGCTGGTTGGCGGACAGCCCCATCCTGGCGTCGCACCGCGCGTCGCGGCACGCCGTGCAGGACGCGTACGCGTTGCGCTGTGCCCCGCAGGTTCACGGTGCCGCCCGTGACCTGGTAACGACCGCCGAACGCACCCGGGACGTCGAGCTCGCCGCATCGGTCGACAACCCGGTGGTGCTCGACGACGGCAGCATCGAGTCGTGCGGGAACTTCCACGGCCAACCGCTCGCGTTCGCGTCGGACGTGCTGGCCATGGCGGCGGCCGAGCTCGGGGCGATCAGCGAGCGGCGGACCGACCGGCTGCTGGACCGGTCGCGCTCCCACGGCCTGCCGCCGTTCCTGACCGACCGCGCCGGCGTCGAGTCGGGCTTCATGCTCGCGCAGTACACCGCGGCATCGTTGGTCGCCGAGAACCGGCGGCTGTCGATGCCGGCCAGCACCGACAGCATCCCCACGTCGGGCATGCAGGAGGACCACGTGTCGCTTGGGTGGACGGCCGCCCGCAAGCTCCGCCGGTCGATCGCCAACCTCGAGCGGATCCTCGCGGTCGAGGTGCTGGTCGCGGCGGCCGGGGTGGAGGCGCGGGCCCCGCTGGCCCCCGGTCCGCGCACGGGCGCAGCCGTCGCGCGCCTGCGGGAGCGGATCCCCGCGATGCCGACCGACCGGTTCCTCGCGGCCGACCTCGAGGCGGCGCGGCAGCTGGTCGCCGACGGCGTCCTGCTGGAGGCGGGCGCCGGCCACTGAAGGAGGGTGCCATGGAGTGTCGCGGATGGTTGCAGGAGGCGGCCCTGCGCTGCCTGCGCAACAACCTGGACCCCCAGGTCGCGGAGCGCCCCGAGGACCTGGTGGTCTACGGGGGCTCGGGCAGGGCCGCGCGCGACCACGCCAGCCTCGCGGCGATCGAGGCCACCCTGCGGGAGCTGGCCGACGACGAGACGCTGCTGGTCCAGTCCGGCAAGCCGGTCGGCGTCTTCCGCACCTTCCCCCACGCGCCACGGGTGCTGATCGCCAACTCGCTGCTGGTCCCCGACTGGGCGACGTGGGAGGACTTCTGGCAGCTCGAGGCCCAGGGCCTGACCATGTACGGCCAGATGACCGCCGGGTCCTGGATCTACATCGGCACGCAGGGGATCCTCCAGGGCACCTACCAGACGTTCGCGGCGCTGGCCGCGCAGCGGTACGGCAGCGACCTGCGGGGCCGCGTCGTGCTGACCGCGGGCCTGGGGGGCATGGGCGGCGCCCAGCCGCTGGCGATCACCATGAACGGCGGCGTCGCACTGTGCGTCGAGGTCGATCCGGCGCGTGCGCGCCGGCGCGTCGAGACGCGCTACCTCGACGAGGTCGCTGACGACCTCGACGACGCCGTCGACCGCGTGCGCGCCGCGGCGGACGCGGGGCGCGCGTTGTCGGTCGGGGTCGTCGGCAACGCCGCCGACGCCTTCCCCGAGCTGCTGCGGCGCGGTGTCGACCTCGACGTCGTGACCGACCAGACGTCGGCGCACGACCCGCTCAACGGGTACGTGCCGCAGGGGTTGACGCTCGACGAGGCTGCCGAGCTGCGGGCAAAGGACCCCGCGGGATACGTCCGGCGCGCCCGTGCGTCGATGGCCAGGCACTGCGAGGCGATGGTCGGGTTCCTCCGCGCGGGCGCAGAGGTGTTCGACTACGGCAACAACCTGCGGGGCGAGGCCCGCGAGGGGGGCTTCGGCGACGCGTTCGCGTACCCCGGCTTCGTGCCCGCCTACCTGCGACCGCTGTTCTGCGAGGGCAGGGGCCCATTCCGGTGGGTGGCGCTGTCGGGCGACCCCGCCGACATCGCCGCGACCGACCGCGCGGTGGCCGACGCGTTCCCCGACGACGACGCGCTGCAACGGTGGCTGCTGCTCGCGCGCGAAC
>CAYVGE010000134.1:0-11113 GCA_964450395.1 uncultured Actinomycetota bacterium | reverse complement strand
CGATCTCCTCGGCGGCCTCGAGGTTGTTCTTGAGGACCGTCTCCTCGAGGTTGGAATCACCGACGAACTTGCCCGTGTTGACGTCGATGACCCACATCGCCTCGGTCTTCTCGATGATGAGGTAGCCGCCGGAGGCCAGCCACACCTTCTTCTCGAGCGCGCGGCGGACCTGGTTGGTGATCTCGTAGGCGTCGAACAGGGGTTGGTCGCCCCGGTACCGCTGGAGGCTGCCGGCCAGGTCGGGGCTGACGTCGGTCAGGTACTCCTCGATCTGGTCGGCGAGCTCGCCGTCGTCGCAGATCAGCTCGGCGAACTCGGGGCCGTAGACGTCGCGGATGACCCGCATCGCCAGCTCCGGCTCGCGGTAGACCTCGGTGAGCGGTGCGGCATCCTCGAGGCGCTCCTGGATCTGGGTCCACCGGCTGAGCAGCCGGTGGACGTCGGCCTCGAGCTGCTCGGCGGTGGCGGCGGCCGCCGCGGTGCGCACGATCAGGCCGTAGCCATCGGGCTTGATCTTCTTGAGCGTGTCGCGCAGGCGGTCACGCTCGGCGTCGGTGAGCTTGCGCGAGATGCCGACGGTGCCGTCCTCGATGGCCAGCACGCAGAACCGCCCCGCGAGCGACAGCTGCTGGGTCAGGCGCGCGCCCTTGGTGCCCATCGGGTCCTTGGTGACCTGCACCACGACGGTCTGCCCGGGCTTGAGGACCTGCTCGATCCGCTGGCCCGTGGACTCGACGTCCTCGTCGTCGTAGTTGACCTCGCCGGCGTACAGCACGCCGTTGCGGCCCTTGCCGATGTCGACGAAGGCGGCCTCCATGCCGGGCAGCACGTTCTGCACCCGCCCGACGTAGATGTTGCCGACGTAGCTCTCGTTCTCCTTGCGGGTCACGTAGTGCTCGACGAGGTCACGCTCCTCGAGCACCGCGACCTCGGTCCGCTGGCTGCCGACCGACACGAGCATGCGCCGGGGCGGGCCCTCGGTGATGGCCCTGCGGACCTCCTCGCTGACCCCGCCGCGCGGCGAGCCGCCGGCCTGCTTGCGACGACCCCGCCGGCTGCGGCCGCGGCCCGAGCGGTCGTCGTCGTCCTTGCCCTTGCCGTCCGTGCCGTTGGCGTCCTTGCTCTTGGCATCCCTGCCGTTGCTGCCCTTGCCGTTGCCGTTGCGGGTGTCCCGGCTGTCCCTGCCGCGCGTGCCGTCGCGGCCGCCGGCCTGCTTCGATCCCGACGCCCTCGCGGACGTTCCGCCGTCGGCAGCAGCACCGTCGTCGGTGGCCGGGGCCTCGACGGACTGCTGCGACGTCTCGTCCGAGGCGCCGCCCCCGTCCGAGGCGCCGCCCCCGTCCGAGGACCGGCCCCGGCCACCTCGGCCGCGGCCGCGGCCGCCGCGACGGCTGCCCGACCTGCGGCCGCCGCCCGATCCGTCACCGCCACCATCGCCGGACGCGTCCGTCGTGCCGGGGCTGTCCGTGGACGACGATGCGGGGCCGTCGTCGGCGGTGTCGGTGGTCGACGCACCGCCGTCGTCGGCGGTGATGTCCCGCCGGCGCACGCGGCGGCGCACGGTGGAACCGGTCGACGACGATGGCTCGTCAGGGGCTTCGTCGGCGGAGTGCGCGCGGCGGCGGGTGCGCTCGGTACCCTCGGTGGTGGGACTGCTGCTGCCACGCACCCGACGTCGGGTGCGTGTGGTGGTCTCGTCGGTCATGGAATCCTCTGGTTCGATCAGCCCGCCGGGGCACGGTCGAGGGGCGCCACGGGCAGCGTCTGCCCGGACAGCGCCTCGCGCAGTCCGTCGTCCTCGGCGCTGCCCTGCCCGACCCGGATCACGAGTTCCGGCACGGGGAGCGTCTCGAGGCCCGCGGTGGCGCACAGCGACTGGTGCACCTCGGTGGGGCGAAACGGTGGTTCTGTGTGGTGCAGGACCACGCGCACGGCGTGGTCACGGGATGCGATCAGGTGCAGCGCCGGTCTGAGGTCGAGCTGCGTGGTGGTTCCCTTGCGTTCCCGGTCGACCAGCAGGTGCTCCGCATCAGCGAGCGCGTGCACACCGCGGTCGAGTACGCCTGCGTACCCCCGAGGGTACCGCAGGTCCCACAGCGACGCCCGCAACCACTTGGAGAAGCGCGGCGCGCCCTCGGCGACCTCGACGGCCGCCAGGATCCGCAGACCCTCCGGCGCCGCGGCGTTGAACGCGGCCACCATCGCATCGACGGCGATCGGTACCACGAACGTCAGCTCGACGTACTCCCCCGTCGAGCCGTACCCCAGCGCGAGCGCGTCGGGGAAGCTGACCTTCGGATGTGGGGTGAACCCCTCGCTGTAGGCGATCGGCAGATCGGCCTTGCGCAGGGCCCGCTCCCAGAGGCGGCCCAGATCGATCGCGGAGATGAAGCGCAGCCGCCCCTGCTTGGCGTACCTAGCTCTGACCCGCATACAGGGGGAGGTGCCTACGTCCCGACGACTGCCCCTTGGAGCGGGCGTCGAGGCCGGCACGGTCGAAGTTGTTCTGGTGGGCGAGGTCGAGGCCGGGGCAGACCCCGCAGTCGTAGCACGGGATCCACCGGCAGTCGTCGAGCGGCTGCTCGCGGATGGCGTCCTGCAGGTCCTGCCACAGCCACTCGCGCTCGAGGCCGGAGTCGATGTGGTCCCAGGCCATGACCTCGTCCTCGCCACGCTCGCGGTGGCAGTACCAGTCGAGGTCGACGCCGGTCTCTGCGCAGGCCCGGCGCCAGCGGTCGTGGTCGTAGTGCTCGTTCCAGCCGTCGAAGCGGGCGCCCAGCTCGAAGGCGCGCTCGATGGCGTCGGCGACGCGGCGGTCGCCGCGGGCGAGCAGCCCCTCCATGACGCCCGGCTCGGGGTCGTGGTAGCGCAGGTTCAGGTTGCGGTCGGTGGCCACCCGCGCCCTGATCAGGCCGAGCTTGCGCTGCAGCTCCTCGGGTCGGTCCTGGGCGCACCACTGGAAGGGCGTGTGGGGCTTGGGCACGAACCCGCCGACCGAGATGGTCACCTTGTTCTTGCGCCCGTACTCCCGCCCGATCCCCAGCACCTTCAGACCGAGGTCGGCGATCGCCAGCACGTCCTCGTCGCGCTCGGTGGGCAGGCCGATCATGAAGTACAGCTTGATGTGGCGCCAGCCGTTGGCGAACGCCGTCTCGGCCGTCCGCAGCATGTCGGCCTCGCTGACCATCTTGTTGATCACGCGTCGCATGCGCTCCGAGCCGGCCTCGGGCGCGAACGTCAGGCCGGTCCGCCGGCCGTTGCGGATGAGCTCGTCGGCGAGCTCGACGTTGAAGGCGTCGACCCGCGTCGACGGCAGCGACAGGCTGGTTGCGGTGCCCTCATAGGTGTCGGCGAGCTCGCCGCACATGCCGAGGATCTCGGAGTGGTCGGCGCTCGACAGCGACAGCAGTCCGACCTCGTTGAAGCCGGTGTTGGCGACGCCCTCGGCGACCATCTGCGTGACGGTCTCCTTCGAGCGCTCCCGGACGGGCCTGGTGATCATGCCCGCCTGGCAGAAGCGGCAGCCGCGGGTGCAGCCCCGGAAGATCTCCACGGCATAGCGCTCATGGACCGTCTCGGTCAGCGGCACGAGCTGCCTGCGGGGGTACGGCCACTCGTCCAGGTCGCTGACGGTGCGCTTGGGCACCCGGTAGGGCACGCCGCTGCGCGCCGGGAACGTGCCCGACAGGCGGCCGTCGGCCGTGTAGCGCGGCTCGTATGCCGAGGGGATGTATGCGCCGTCGATCTGCGCGACCTGCGTGAGCAGGGCCGCCCGGGAGACGGTGCCCGTCTCGCGCCGCTGCTGGGCGATCAGCTCGTCGAGCTCGAGCACGAACTCCTCGCCGTCACCGGCGACCGCCACGTCGACGAACGGCGCGAGCGGCTCGGGGTTGAACGCCGCGTGGCCACCGATGATCACCAGCGGGTCGTCGTCCGAACGCTCCTCGGAGCGCAGCGCCAGGCCGCCGAGGTCGAGGCAGTTCAGCACGTTGGTGTAGCCGACCTCGGCCGCCAGGCTGAACCCGACGACGTCGAACGACCGGAGCGGCAGGTGGTTCTCGAGGCTGAACAGCGGGATGGCGTGCTCCCGCATGACCGCTTCCATGTCGGGCCACGGCGCGAAGGCCCGCTCGGCGACCGAACGGGGGCGTTCGTTGAGGATCTCGTAGAGGATCTGGATGCCCTGGTTGGGCTGGCCGATCTCGTACGCATCGGGGTAGACCAGCAGCCACCGGGCGTCGGTGCCGGTGTGGTCCTTGACCACGACGTTGTCCTCGCCGCCGACGTAGCGGGCGGGCTTGCGCACCCCGGCGAGCAGTGGCTCGAGCCGGGGCCAGACGGAGTCGTGGATCGTGGTGGACATGGGTCGGGATCGAGCTCGGGGGACGTGGTCGGGTCCCGCGACGCGTCAGGCGCCGTGCCGCGGAGTGTAGCTGCTCCGCACCCGACAGGGGCCGATGGATCCGGGCGGCCTCAGCGCGCGGCGCGGTGCACGCTGACCAGCAGCCCGACCATCGCCAGCGAGGCGATCAGGTTCGTCCCGCCGTACGAGACGAACGGCAACGGCAGGCCGATCACCGGCACCAGCCCGACCGTCATGCCGACCCCCACGAAGACCTGCACCGCGAACGTCGCGACGGCACCGGCGGCCAGCAGCGTACCCAGCATGTCCGGCGCTCCCGCCGCGATCCGCAGCCCTCGCCAGAGCACCGCGGCGTACAGGCCCAGCAGGGCGAGCGCGCCGACGAACCCGGTGCGCTCGGCGACGACGGCGAAGATGAAGTCGGTGTGGTCCTCGGGCACGTAGCCCAGCGCCGTCTGCTCACCGCTGCGCAGCCCCTGGCCCGTCAGGCCGCCCGAGCCGACCGCGATCTGCGCCTGCAGCGTGTTGTACCCGGCGCCCTGGGGGTCGCTGCCCGCCTCCAGGAACACCGCGAGGCGCTGCACCTGGTAGTCCTCCACGAGGTCCAGCTGCCAGGCGAGGCCCACCGCCACCAGCCCGAGCAGCGCCAGCACCGCCAGGTGGCGTGCCCGCGCACCTGCCACCAGCAGCAGCACGCACACCACCGCGACGAACACCAGGAAGGTGCCGAAGTCGGGCTGCAGCAGGATCAGGACCATCGGCACCGCCGCGGTCAGCACCACCAGCCGGATGCCGCGGGCGGTGAGCGCGGGCTCGCGACGCTCCTGGGTCAACGAGGCCAGCAGCAGGATGACGGCCACCTTGGCGACCTCACTCGGCTGGAACTGCACCGGTCCCACGATCAGCCACGCCCGCGCTCCGTTGATCGGGGGGCCGGTCACCAGCACGGCGACCAGCAGCGCCAGCGCGACGGCGTAGAGCACCGGGGCGAGCAACGCCGTCCGGCGGTGGTCCACGGCCGCGAGCAGGCAGGCCAGCGCCCCGCCGACGACCAGCGCCGCCGCCTGGCGGACGACCTGCGGTGCGGTGGGGTCGAAGCCGCCGGTCAGCGCGAGTGACACCGCCGCCAGGCCACCGAGCGCGAGCGTGGCGGTCGCGAGGACCAGCACGACGTCGGCCCGACGCCGCCGGGTGCGCCGCCCCCGGACCGGCACCAGCTCGAGGATCACCGGGGCCGCTCCAGCTCCGCGAGGCCGTCGATGATCCACCGCGCGACGGGCGCCGCGGCACCGCTGCCGCTTCCGCCCTCCTCGATCATCGTCACCACGACCCACCGCGGCGCGTCCGCCGGCGCGTAGCCGGCGAACCAGGCGAACGGCTGCGCTGCCGACTCGGCCGTGCCGGTCTTGCCGGCGACGGCGACCATCGACCGCGCGAAGGCGCCCGCAGCCGTCCCGCCCCCGGTGGTGACCTGCTCCAGGCCGCGGCGCAGCACCCGCAGGTCGCGGCGCCGCAGGCCCAGCGCGCCGAGCCGCGCGGGGGCTGCCGCCGCCGTGACGTGGGGACGCCACACCGTCCCGCCGTTGGCCACGGCTGCGACGCTCGTCGCGACCTGCAGCGGCGTCGCGAGCAGGTCGCCCTGCCCGATCGAGAGGTTGACGGCGTCGCCGCCGCGCCACGTCGCGCCCGCGGGCGAGCACAGCTCCCGCAGCACCGCGCGCCGGGTGGGGTCGGCGGTGCTCCTCGCCTGCGCGCAGCTGGCGTCGTGGGTGTCCCCCCACCAGCGGCGCCGCCAGCTGCGGTCGGGCACGATCCCGGCGCGCTCGGCGGGGAGGTCGATGCCCAGCAGCCGGCCGTAGCCGAAGCGGCGCGCCTCGTCGGCCAGCAGGTCGGGCGGGTCGTCGCGCCGCTCCTCGGCCAGCCAGATGCGGCGGGCGAGCTCGTAGTAGACGGTGTCGCACGACTGCTCCAGCGCGGTCGCCAGCGTCATCACGCCCTGGTCGACCGGCGTCCAGTTGCGGAAGACCTGCTCGCCACCGCCCCAGCGCCAGGTGCCGGGGCACGGCAGGGTGCTGTCCGGGGTCGCGAAGCCGTGCCGCAGCGCGGCCGCCGACGACACGATCTTGAAGACCGAGCCCGGCGGGTGGGCGGCCTGGATCGCCCGGTTCAGCAGCGGGACCTCGCGGTCGGGGTCGACGAGGTTGGCGTAGCGCGCCGCACTGATGCCACCGACGAAGTCGTCGGGCCGGTACGTCGGCAGCGACGCCATCGCCACCACCGCGCCGTCGCGCGGATCGAGCACGACGGCGGCACCGGCGGACGCGGCGAACGTGCCGTCACCACGCCCCTCGGGGTCGACGAGCTTCCGCGCGCGCCGCAGCCCGGTCGCCAGGGCGTCCTCCACCAGGCGCTGCGCTGCGAGGTCGAGCGTCAGGCGGAGGTCCGCGCCGGCCGTCGGCGGCCGATCGGACACCTGCCGCACGACGTCACCTGACGCGTCCACCTGCAGGCGCCGCCGCCCGGGCCGACCGTGCAGCGTCGCTTCGTGCGTGCGTTCGACGCCGGCCATGCCCACCTGGGTGCCGGGGTCGTAGCGGTCGAACGCGGCCTGGGCGAGCTGCTCGGCAGAGACCTCGGCGGTGTAGCCCAGCACGTGGGCGGCCAGGGTCCCGTGGGGGTAGCGGCGCCGCGGCACGAGCTCGGCGTGCACCCCCGGGAACCGGGTCGACTGGCGCTCCCAGACGTACAGGGCGATCCGTTCGGGCACGTCGAACGCGACCGGCGTCGGACGTACCGGATCGAGGCCGGCGGCGGCCCGCTCGGCGATGACCCCGGGCCGCACCCCGAGCACGCCGGCGAGGTCGGCGAGCACGGCGTCGCGGCGGCCGCCCATCTCGTCGGTGCGCACGCCGATGACGTGGACCAGGCGGTTGTCGACCAGCACCTCGCCGTCGCGATCGACGATGCGTCCCCGGGGTGCCTCCAGCGAGACCTCGCGCACCCGGCCGCGCTCGGCCATGGCCGCGTAGCGCGCCCCGTCGATGATCTGGACGAACCACAACCGCGCCACCAGCACGAGCAGGAGGCTCAGCAGCAGCGCGGTGCACAGGCGCAGGCGGGGTCGGGTGCGCTCGTCGACGGACCGCCGCGACAACGTCGTGGTACGCACGATGTCGCGGAGAGTAGCGCTAGCATTACTTTCAGCCGTGGAGGTGACCGCTCACCGCGCCGTGCCGACGCCCCGGCGGCGGTGCTAGGGCAGTGCACCGCCCAGCTGACCGGTGCCGCGGGCAGCGGCCGATGCGGCTTCGGTCGGTGGCGCGCTGGCGGCTGCGGTGGCCGTCGTCGCGGTGTCGGAGGCGCCCTCGCTGGCGGGCCCCGCATCAGTCGCGGGCTCCGACTTCTTCGTAGCCTGCTTCGTCGCAGGCTTGGTCGCCTGCTCTTTCGTCGGCTTCGTCGCCTTCGTCGCCTTCGTCGCCTGCTTCTTCGTCGGCTTCGTCGCCTTCGTCGCCTGCTTCTTCGTCGGCTTCGTCGCCTTCGTCGCCTCCTTCTTCGTCGGCTTCGGGGACGGCTTCGACGAGGCCGCCTCGTTCGCCGCCATGGAGGTGGCCACGCGCTCGGTGGCCCGCTCGCTGCTCGTGGCGGCGGACGGCCCAGCCGACGGTGTCGATGTGGCAGCGCCCGCAGCTGCGCTCGGCCCGCTCGACGGGCCCACGGCAGGATCGTCCTGCTCGCGGGTGGCGGCGGCGTCCGTCCGGGACGGCGCCGTCGCGGTGTCGGAGGCCGTCCCACCGAGCGCGCCCGCGTCGACGGACGCGGCCTCGGCCGTGGTGGCCACGTCGGCGGTTGCGACGGTCCCGGCCGTCGCGGCGCTGTCCACCTGCAGCGCGACGGTCTCCTCCTGGACCTGTGCGAGCGCTGCGCACGCACCGTCGGTGCGCTGCTCGCACCCCGTCGCGGCGACCATCGTGTCGACGGCGGCCTTCTGGCCGTCCACCACCACGGCGATGTCGCGCTCGAGGGCCTCGCGCACCTCGGGCTCGTCGATCTCGGCCGCCCGGGCGTTGACGGCGTCGTAGTGCGCCTCGACCTCGTCGACGACACGGTGGATGACCTCGGGCCCGGCGTCGGACGCGTCGAGCAGGGAGAGCTCGGCCAGGCGGGCCTGCGCGAGGTCGAGGTGCGCCTTGGCGTCGCGCTCCGGACCGAACGCGGCAGCGAGGCGGAGCTGCTCCAGCGCCAGCTTGGCCCCGTACATGCGGTCCTCGGGACCGGCGGTCGACGCGCCGACGGCGGTCACCGGCACGCCGATCAGCAGCAGGCCCGCGAGGCAGGCGGCGACCCCGGCCGTCAACCGGTTGGCGGTCAACACGGACCAGGTCGATCCGGTGGTCGACGTCGCGCCGGCCGTGACGACCGGCGTGCTCCCGGGGCCGGTGCGCCAGCGCGCGCGGCGGGCCCGGGCACCGGGACGCAGGTGGCCACTGGAGCGACGGCGCAGGTGGTTGGCGGGCAACGGCCGGCACCCGGCCTTGCCCGCGCGGCGCTCGCGGATCTGCGCCAGCGTGTCGCGGACGCCGCGCCGGTAGCCGATCGACCCGCCGAGCGCGAAGCACATGGTTGCGAGCACAGCGAGGACGCCCCAGGCCGCAAGGACCCCAAGCACCCGCATCCGATGTTCCTCTGCGCCGAAGAATGGTCCGGAGGCACAGTGTCGCCTCCGGAACCCCCGATGTCAGCGCGGATTGTATGCGCGCTGCGACGAGAAGGGAACGGACCGGACGGTCAGGTCCCCGGACCACTGCCGGACGACAGGGGCGACCAGCATCCCCACAAGCGCGGCGCACGCGATCAGGGGCCACGGGACGGCCGGCGCCCACCCGGCCAACCCGTGCACGGAGGACTGCGACACGACACCAAAGGGCACGAGGGCCGCACCGGCCGCAGCAGCGCCCGACCTGCCGGGACGCGTGCGCTCCGCGACCACCCCGGCGATGGCGCCCGACGCGAGGCACGCCAGCGTGGCGGCCCCGCCGAGCCCCGCCGGCCCGGACAGCAGATCCAGCACGACACCGATCACGAAGCCCGCCGCTGCACCGACGCGCGGGCCCCTCGCCAGCCCGACCGCGACCACCGCGGCGAACGTGACGACCGGTGCCGGCGGCGTGGTCGGGTCCGCCGTGGCCACGAACGTGTCGACGAGCACCCCGCCGACGAGCGCGCCTGCCGGCGCGAGGCGACGGGCGGTCACCGCTCGCCCGGCCTGGGCGGTGGCGGCAGGGCGCCGTCGGACCGCAATGCCGCTGCGCCACCGTCGATCAGCACCTGCACGACGTCGACCTGCTCGAGCCGGGTGATGGGGCGCACGAGGAGGTCGCGGTCGCCGTCGTCACCGGCGACGACCATCCCGACCGGCAGGCCGTCGGGGATCCACGAGCCCTCGTAGGTCCGGGTGACGACCGCGGCGCCGGCGCGGGCGGACCTCCGCGTGTCGGTGAGCTCGAGGCGCAGCATGCCGTCGCCGCCCCCGCGCAGCCGCCCTGACCGGCTGCCGTCGCTGACGCGGACGGCGTAGCGCGACGTCGGGCTGGTGATCGGCTCGACGCGGGCGTAGGCGTCGGTCGCCTGCACGACGCGTCCGACCAGACCGTGGTGGTCGACGACGGGCATGTCCGGCCGGACGCCGCGGTCGGTGCCCGCCGTGATCACCACCGCACCGGTCGCATCTCCGGGTGGCCGACCGATCACGCGCGCGCCGACGGTCCCATGGCTCCTCCTGTCCGCCATGTCCAGCAGGTCACGCAGGCGCGCGTTCTCGGCGGCGAGGTCGGCGTTGACCGCGGTCGCCGCGCGCAGGTCGGCGTCGGCGGCGCGCAGCGCGTCGAGCCGGGCGTGGAGCCGCCGCTGGTCGGCCAGCCAGCCCACACCGGCGTCGACCGGCCGCACCGCGGCGGCCAGCACGCGCTGGACGGGGGCGAACGCGGCGAGCGCCGTACGCCGTGCTCCGGCTGTGACTCCGGCGGCCGATCCGAGGTCCAGCGTGATCCAGCCGAGCGCGATCAGCGTCAGCACCACGACCAGCGGCTGGCTGCGATGACGTCGACCCACCTCCGCACGGTATCGGCTGCGGTCCGCGCTGTGGCCCGGCTGCGCACGGGCCGCGCAGCCGTCCGTCCGGCCGCGCCGTCGTCAGTGCCGTGAGGTCGAGATCAGCACGCGGGTGAGGGCCTCGAACTCCTCGGGGCACTTGCCCGACCCCTCGGCGACCGCCTGGAGCGGCTCGGGCGCGCGGACGACCGGCATGCCGGTGTCGTCACGGAAGCGGTCGACCAGCCCCCGCAGCAGCGCCCCACCGCCGGCGACCACGATCCCGCGCTCCATGATGTCCGACGCCAGCTCCGGCGGCGTGCGGTCGAGCGTGTTGCGCACCGCCGCCACGATCGAGCTGACCGGCTCCTCGATCGCCTCCCGGATCTCGGTGTCGGAGATCAGCACCGTCTTGGGCAGCCCCGAGACGAGGTCGCGGCCACGGATCTCGGCCTGCAGCTCCTCGCCCAGCGGGTGCGCGCTGCCGATCGCCAGCTTGATCTCCTCTGCGGTCCGCTCCCCCAGCATCAGCGAGTGGTGCTTCTTGACGTAGGTCATGATCGCCTCGTCGAGCTCGTCGCCGCCGATGCGCACCGACACGCTGGTGACGATGCCGCCCAGCGAGATCACCGCGACCTCGGTCGTGCCGCCGCCGATGTCGAC
>CAYVGE010000133.1:0-11187 GCA_964450395.1 uncultured Actinomycetota bacterium | reverse complement strand
GGAGTCGTGCGGCGGCCACTTCCGCGAGGAGTACCAGACCGAGGACGGCGAGGCCAGGCGCGACGACGAGCACCACCGCTACGTCGCCGCGTGGGAGTCCAACGGCGTCGGCACCACCCCGACGCTGCACAAGGAGCAGCTGCACTACGCGCACGTCGAACTGGTGCAGCGCAGCTACAAGTGAGTCGACGTCGACCCGTCGACCGTCGCGATCCGAGAAGGGTGACGAGCACCGCATGAACCTCACGTTGCACGTGTGGAGGCAGAAGGGACCGGCCGACACCGGGCACTTCGAGACCTACGAGGCCACCGACGTCAGCGAGGACATGTCGTTCCTCGAGATGCTCGACCAGGTCAACGAGCAGCTGATCGCGGACGGCACCGAGCCGATCCAGTTCGACCACGACTGCCGCGAGGGCATCTGCGGCTCGTGCGGCGTGATGATCAACGGGCAGGCACACGGCCCGCAGCGGGGCACCGCCGTCTGCCAGCTGCACATGCGCCACTACGCCGACGGCGACGAGATCACCATCGAGCCGTGGCGCGCGTCGGGCTTCCCGATCATCAAGGACCTGGTGGTCGACCGCAGCGCCTTCGACCGGATCATCGAGGCGGGCGGCTACGTGTCGGTCCCCACCGGCGCGGCACCCGACGCCAACCTGATCCCGGTGCACAAGGACACCGCCGACCGCGCGATGGACGCCGCCACCTGCATCGGCTGCGGGGCGTGCGTCGCCGCGTGCCCCAACGGCGCGGCCCAGCTGTTCACCGCGTCGAAGGTGTCGCACCTGAACATGCTGCCCCAGGGCGAGCCCGAGCGGCTCCAGCGCGTCAGCGACATGGTCGACACCATGGAGCAGTTCTTCGGCTCGTGCACCAACATGGGCGAGTGCGAGGCGGTCTGCCCGAAGGGCATCTCGATCGACTTCATCGCGATGATGAACCGCGACTACCTGAAGGCCCAGTTCTCCAGGAACGGCAGCGGCTAGCCGCTCCAGGCGGCGAGGCCCTGCCGTTTCCACCGCGTGCTTCGTGGAACCAGGCTCCGCGAACCTCTCCAGGAACGGCAGCGGCTAGCCGCCCCAGGCGGCGCCCGCGCCCACCTCGAGCACGGACTTCGAGGTGGGCGCGGAACGTCGTGTCCGGGCCGAACTGTGCAGCCCACCTCGAACTGCTGCAGAAAGGTGGGTGAGGGAAGTTCGAGGTGGGCGCGGGAGGGTGCGGGGCGTCAGGCGGCGATGTTGGTGACCGCGTCGCGGAAGCGGGCGGGCTCGAGGAGGAACTCGAAGTCGTGCAGCACCGCGCCGTTCGGCGTCTTCACCTGCACGCGCCCGAAGCCCATGGCGCGACCGATCGGCGACTGGCGGAAGACGATCGACTGCCGGGCGACCGGCAGCACCGTCACCCGCTTGATCCCGAGCGAGACGTACTCGAACAGTCGGCGGTTGGTCACCACCAGCACGGTCCGCGACCAGTGGATCCACCGGTAGAAGAGGAAGAACGCGGCGCCCCCGAGGATCAGCATCGCACCGACGAACGTCGCGCCGGTCAGGTCACCCCTCGCCAGGAACCACAGCACCACCAGGACGATGACGAGGGTCAGTGCGGCAGCGGGGAGCAGCACGATGGGGTGGTGTCGCCGGATCACCAGGGCCACCCGCTCCTCGTCCAGCAGATAGGGCGAAGGATCGGGCAGCCTGACGGCAGCGGTGTCTGACATGCAGCGCCGAGGGTCAGTGCGAGATGCGGATCAGGTACGTCAGGTGATGGAGCGCAGGAAGGTCGAGACCGACTCCGCCGCCCCCGTGAACAGTGTGACCGCACCGCCCACGATCTCCCTCGTGAGCTCCGCCGCCTCCTGCGGGTTCGCGATCACGAAGTAGACCAGCAGGGCGAGGAGCAGCCAGCGCAGCCACTTCGACATGCCGTTTCGGCCCCCTGAGCCATCGTCAGGTGTTCTGTTCTAGCGCGTCGCCGCGCACTTGCCAACGACGTTGTAACACCACAGGCGCGATTGTGGGTGGCAGCGCCCCCCTGCTTGTGCTCCCGTGGTGCAGCGTAGATCATGACCCCCCAGGGTGACGAGGGGAACCTGCGGCGGTGAGCCGACCCCGCAGCCCGCATCGGGTGCGCGGCTGGCGGACGCCCGATGTCCCGCCGACGACCTGCAACAGCGAGGACGACGTGGTTGAGCTCAGCAAGGACCTGACCCCGTACGAGTCGGTGCAGTACTTCTTCCACGATGTCGCCGATCAGCTGGGCATCGACGACCAGACCCGTGCGGTGCTCAACGGGACCTACCGCGAGATCAGGGTCCAACTGCCTGTCCGCCGCGACGACGGCACCGTCGAGACCTACTACGGCTACCGGGTGCAGCACAACGGGGCACGCGGCCCCTACAAGGGCGGCGTGCGCTTCCACCCGACGGCCGACCTCGACGAGGTGCGGGCGCTGGCCTCGCTGATGACGTGGAAGACGGCGCTGATCGACGTGCCCTTCGGCGGCGCCAAGGGCGGCGTGCAGGTCGATCCCGGCGAGCTGTCGACCTCGGAGCACGAGCGCCTGACCCGTCGCTACATGGCCCAGGTCGGCTACATCGTCGGCGTCAAGCGCGACATCATGGCGCCCGACATGAACACCAACGCCCAGACCATGGCGTGGATGATGGACGCGTGGGGGCGGACGCACGGGCACGAGCCCGCCATCGTGACCGGCAAGCCGCTGGGGCTGGGAGGTTCGCACGGGCGCGAGGCGGCCACCGGCCGCGGCGTGGTGATGGTCCTCGACGAGGCGGCCGACCAGCACGGCTGGATGCCGGAGGACACGTCCGTCGCGATCCAGGGCTACGGCAACGTCGGCTCGTGGACGGCACGCCTCGCCGACGCCCGCGGCTACCGCGTGGTCGCGGTGTCCGATGTCCACGGCGCCGTCCATGACCCGACCGGGCTCGACATCGACCGCCTCGACGAGCACCGGCGCGAGGCGGGCACGGTGGCCGGGTTCCCCGGTGCCGAGGCACTGCCGGGCGACGAACTGCTGACCCTGGACGTCGACGTGCTGATCCCCGCGGCGCTCGGCGGGGTCATCGACCACACGAACGCCGATGCGATCGCCGCGCACACGATCATCGAGGCGGCCAACCACCCGGTCACCCCGGTCGCCGACGCGGCGCTGTCGGAGCGGGGCGTCACGGTGATCCCGGACATCCTCGCCAACGCCGGCGGCGTCACCGTCTCGTACTTCGAGTGGACCCAGAACATCCAGGAGTTCAAGTGGTCCGAGGACGAGGTCAACGGCCAGCTCGGCCGCTACATGCGGTCGGCCTACCGGCGGGTGCGCGAGCGCGCCGAGCAGATGGACACCACGTTGCGACGCGCCGCGTTCGCGATCGGCATCGCCGAGGTCGCGGAGGCCGCCCACCTCCGGGGATACGTGTGAGCGCGACGGGGCGGTCCTGACGCGGGGCGTACCCTGGGCGCAGGACGACGGAGGCAGGACGATGAGCGGCAGCGACCCCGACGACCCGACCGCCGGCTGGGGCCGGGAGGACGCCCCACGGTGGAACGACGACGCCCCACCGCCGGAGCGGCCCGACGGCTCCGGCTGGGGCGGGCAGGTCCCGCAACCGCCGTCCTCCCCCGGCGGCCGTGGGTGGGGCGACGACCTGCGGCCCCCCGGCATGATCCGCCCCGCGGGCGTCGGCAAGCGGGTGGGCGCCTACGTCATCGACATCGTGCTGATCACGGTCGCGCTCGGCATCGTGTTCGCGTTCGTGCTCTCGGGGTCGGGGACCCTGCCCACCAGCCCCGAGGGCATCGATCAGACCAACGCGTACGCGACCAGCGTGGGCACGGCGGTGCTGACGCTGGCCTACTTCATGCTCCTCGAGGCGGGGTCGGGGCAGACGCTGGGCAAGCGGGCGCTGCGCATCAAGGTGGTGTCGGCGGCCGACGGCAGCACGCCCCCGTCCTTCGCCGACGCGTTCAAGCGCCGCGTGCTGTTCGTGATCGGCAACGTGATCCCCGTCATCGGCAGCCTCGTCGGCTTCGTCGTGCCGCTCGCGGCGCTGATCACCGCCATCCAGGACGAGCCCGCCAACCAGGGCTTCCACGACCGCTGGGCCGGTACCAGGGTCATCGACGCCTGACCCGTCGACCCAGCGGGGTCCGGACGCCGCCTACGCCGGATCCCCGACATCCGGGTCACCGAACAGCCGGTCGCGGTAGTAGCGCAGCTCGGCGATCGACTCGAGGATGTCGTCGAGCGCCCGGTGCCGCTCCGACTTCTCGGGAGCATCATCGAGCAGCTGCGGGCGCCAGCGCCGCGCGACCTCCTTGAACGTCGAGACGTCGACGTTGCGGTAGTGGACGTGCGCCTCGAGCGTGGGCATGTACCTCCGCAGGAACATGCGGTCGGCGTGCACGCTGTTGCCGGCGAGCGGCGCCGCCGACGGGTTCGGGACCAGGTCGCGGACGAACGCGAGCGTCTCCTCCTCCGCCTGCTGCACGGTGCGGTCCGACGCGCGGATCTCGTCGAGCAGGCCCGACCGCGTGTGCATCCTGCGGACGACGTCGACCATGCCGGCCAACGCCGCCTCGGGCGCGCCGATGACCAGGTCGGGGCCCTGCTCCACGTGCTCGAGCGAGCCGTCGGTGACGATCGTGGCGATCTCCACGATCACCTCGGTGTCGGGGTCCAGGCCCGTCATCTCGAGGTCGATCCACACCAGCGGCTGGCTCAGGCCCACCGTGGGCCTCCCGGACGTCGGTCCATCACTGCTCCTGTGTCATCGGCTCGGTACGCAGCTGCAGCTCGAGCCAGCGCTCCTCGGCCCGGTCGAGCTCGGCCATCACGTCGTCGAGCGTGCGTGCCAGCTCATCGGCACGCACGTGGTCGGCGGCCGCGTCCACCAGCTCGGTGTGCAGGGCGTCGCGACGCGCCTCGAGCTCCGGCACGGCGCGCTCCAGCGACCGCAGCTCGCGCTGCTCGTTGTACGACAGTCTGCCCGGTCGCGCCCGCGACCCCCGTCGGCCATCGGTGGGGGTCGGCGCACCGGCGGGCCCCGTGGTGGACGACGGACGCTCGCGGTGCGCGCGGTAGGCGGTCCAGCCGCCGGGGTGGTCGCGGATCGAGCCGTCCGGCTCGATCGACCACAGCTGCCGACACACGCGGTCGAGGAAGAACCGGTCGTGGCTGGCGGTCACGAGCGTGCCCGGCCAGGTGTCCAGGTAGGACTCCAGGACACCCAGCGTGTCGATGTCCAGGTCGTTGGTGGGCTCGTCGAGCAGCAGCAGGTTGGGCGCGGTGGCCAGCACGCGCAGCAGCTCGAGGCGACGGCGCTCGCCACCCGACAGCTCGGACACCAGTGCCTGCTGCGCCGAGGGCACGAAGCCGAACCGCTCGAGCAGGCCACTGGCCGAGACGGTGATCCCGTCGACGGTGTTGGTCTCCAGCACGATCTCCGAGACCGCGTCGATGACCCGCTGGCGTGGTGGTGGCGGGGGGGTGTGCTGCCCGTACCAGCCCAGGTGCACGGTGCTGCCCAACCGCACGCTGCCGTCGTCGGGTTCCAGCCGCCCGCCGATCATGGCCAGCAGCGTGGTCTTGCCGCTGCCGTTGGGCCCCACGATGCCGATGCGGGCGCCCGGCTGGAGGTTCGCGGTGACACCCCCGACGACCCGGCGGCCGTCGTAGCGCTTGCCGACGTTGTGCAGCGTGGCGACCTTGCTGCCCAGCCGGCGGGCCGGCAGGTCGATCTGCACCTCGGCGTCCCGCGCCGCGGGGCCGGTGCGGAGCAGCGCCTGCGCCCGGTCGATGCGTGCCCGGGACTTGCTGGTCCGCGCGGGTGGGCTGCGCTGCAGCCACTCGAGCTCGGTGCGCAGCCGGCCCTGCCGGCGGCGCTCGCGGGCCGCGGCCTGCTCGGCGCGCTCGGCCCGGTTCGCGAGGTAGTCGGCGTACGACCCGTGCTCGGTGTGGATGCGACCGCGCGCGATCTCGACGATGCGCGTCGCCGTCCGGTCCAGCAGGTAGCGGTCGTGCGTCACGAGCACCAGCGCGCCACGCTGGGACCGCATGCGGTCCTCCAGCCACTCGATGCCGTCGAGGTCGAGGTGGTTGGTCGGCTCGTCGAGGATCAGCAGTGGCAGCGTGTCGCCCGTGCGCGCCGCCACATCGCTGTGCACCAGTCCGCGTGCCAGCGCGACCCGCATGCGCTGGCCACCCGACAGCTGGCCGATCAGCCGCTCGGGGCCCACCTCGAAGCGGTCGAGCATCGCCCGCCCCACGTGCTCGAAGTCCCACAGCCCCCGGGCCTCGACCTGCGCGGTCGTCCGGGTGTCGGCAGGGTCCTCGAGGTAGCGCCGCCAGATGCGACCCGGTTCCGAGGCGGCATCGACGACGACGTCCAGCGCCGTCGACGCGGCCGGCAGGTCCGGCTCCTGGGGGACGAGCTGCACGGCCAGCCGGCGCGCGTGCACGACGGCGCCGTCGTCGAGCGGCTGGGCGCCCGCCAACACTCGCAACAGCGTCGACTTGCCGGCGCCGTTGCGGCCGATGACACCGACCCGGTCACCCTCGCCGATGCCCAGGGTGACGTCGTCGAGGACGACCTGCTCGGCGTAGCGCAGGCGCGCCCGCTCGACGCTGACCAGGTTCACCCCTGCCCGCCACACATCGTCGCTCCTGTCGTCCCACGGCCCGTCGCGGCACCGCACCCCCCGACGGCCCGCAGGCGCCCGTCGAGCACGCCCGACCTTAGCGCCACGACCACCTGCGACGGCGGTCAGCCGCCCGCGCGGCCGGCCGCCGGACGCGTCGCGCCCGGCGGCGACCACGACGACCTAGGCGACCAGGCCGACCCGCTCCCGCACGGGGGCCATGGTCGCCGCCGCGATCTCGCGGGCGCGGTCGGCCCCCTTGTGCAGCACATCGGCGACCGCGCCCGGGTCGGCGGCCAGCTCGGCCTGGTGCTGGCGCACGGGCCGCAGCACACCGTTGACGGCCTCGGCGACCTCACGCTTGAACGTGCCGTAGCCCTGGCCCTCGTAGCGCTGCTCGAGCTCCTCGATCGTCGCGCCGGTCACCGCGGCGAGCAGGTCGAGCAGGTTCGTCACACCCGGTTTGTCGTAGGCGGCACGCACCTCGCCACCCGAGTCGGTGACGGCGCGCCTGATCTTGCGCTCGGTGGTCCGCTCGTCGTCCGCCAGGTCGATCACGCCCTGCAGCGTCGGCGCCGACTTGCTCATCTTGGCGTTGACGTCCTGCAGGTCCATGATCCGTGCGCCGGCCGGCGGGAACGTCGGCCTGGGCACGGTGAAGACGTCGCCGTAGCGGTGGTTGAAGCGCTGCGCGACGTCGCGCGCCAGTTCGAGGTGCTGGCGCTGGTCGTCGCCGATCGGGACCTCGTCGGCCTGGTAGAGCAGGATGTCGGCCGCCTGGAGCACCGGGTAGGTGAACAGCCCGACGCTGACCGACTCGCTGCCCTTCGACTTCTCCTTGAACTGCACCATGCGGCCCAGCTCTCCCATGGTCGCCACGCAGTTGAGGATCCAGGCCAGCTCGGCGTGCTCACGCACGTGCGACTGCACGAACAGGATGCACACGTCGGGATCCAGCCCGGCAGCCAGCAGCCACGACGCCAGCTCGAGGGTCTTGGCCCGCAGCTCGTCGGGCTCGTAGCGCACCGTCATGGCGTGCAGGTCGACGACGCAGTACAGGTCGTCGCGCTGCTGCTCGTCGGCCCAGCGGCGGAACGCCC
The DNA here is from genome assembly GCA_964450395.1 of uncultured Actinomycetota bacterium. Classification (GTDB taxonomy): domain Bacteria; phylum Actinomycetota; class Nitriliruptoria; order Euzebyales; family JAHELV01; genus JAHELV01. The sequence continues at coordinate 3,431 of CAYVGE010000133.1, read as the reverse complement.
CGAGGTAGTTCCCCAGGTGTGGGCTCCCCGACGGCTGGATGCCGCTGAACGCTCGTGCCACGACTGCTGCCTTTCTCGATCGGTCACGGCATCGTAGGCAGGCGCGCCCGCTCCCGCACCTGGCACCCGGGGAGCCGCGGCGCACCGACTCCCACGACCGCGGGACCGCCGGCACCCACGACGACGGCCCCGCCACCGGCGGGGCCGTCGGTGGCGCGGTGGCGTCAGCCGGTCGCCTCGGCCTTGGACTGCTGGATCTGCTCGACGATGTTGGGGTTCGCCAGCGTCGTGACGTCACCGACCTCGTTGCCCTCGGCGATGTCCTTCAGCAGCCGGCGCATGATCTTGCCCGACCGCGTCTTGGGCAGGTCCTCGGTGAACATCAGCTCGGCCGGGCGGGCCAGCTTGCCGATGCGCTCCGCGACGTGCTCGCGCAGCTCCCTGCGCAGGTCGTCGTTGGCCTCCGCGTCGCCGCGCAGCGTCACGAACGCCGACACGGCCTGGCCGGTGTCGGGGTCCGAGCGCCCGACCACCGCGGCCTCGGCGACCTTGTCGTGGCCCACCAGGGCGCTCTCGATCTCGGCCGTCGACAGCCGGTGCCCCGACACGTTCATCACGTCGTCGATGCGCCCGAGCAGCCAGATGTCGCCGTCCTCGTCGAGCCGCGCGCCGTCACCGGCGAAGTACACGTCCGTGCCGAACCGCGACCAGTAGGTGTCGATGTAGCGCTCGTCGTCGTTCCACAGCGTGCGCAGCATGCCCGGCCACGGCCGCTGAAGGGTCAGGAACCCGCTCTCACCCCGCTCGACGGCGTTGCCGTCATCGTCGACGACCACCGCCTTGATGCCCGGGAACGGGCGCATCGCGGCGCCCGGCTTGGTCTCGGTGATGCCCGGCAGCGGGGTGATCATGATGCCGCCGGTCTCGGTCTGCCACCACGTGTCGACGACCGGGCAGTTCCCGCCGCCGATGTGCTCGTGGTACCACCGCCACGCCTCCGGGTTGATCGGCTCGCCGACCGAGCCGAGCACGCGCAGCTTCGACAGGTCGTGGCGCTCGACGTACTCGGTGCCCCACTTCATGAACGACCGGATTGCCGTCGGCGCCGTGTAGAGGATGGTCACGCCGTACTTCTCGGCGATCTCCCACAACCGGTCCTTGTCGGGCTGGTCCGGAGCGCCCTCGTACATGACCGACGTCGCGCGGTTCGCGAGCGGCCCGTACACGATGTAGCTGTGCCCGGTGACCCAGCCGATGTCTGCGGCGCACCAGTACACGTCGGTGTCGGGCTTGAGGTCGAACACGAGGCGGTGGGTCGCCGCCACCTGGGTGAGGTAGCCGCCGGTCGTGTGCTGGATGCCCTTGGGCTTGCCCGTGGTCCCCGACGAGTACAGCAGGTACAGCGTGTCCTCGGCGTCCATCGGTTCGGGCGGGCAGTCGTCGTCGGCCTGCTCGATCAGGTCGTGGTACCAGACGTCGCGGCCCTCGGTGAACCCGACGTCCTCGCCGGTCCGCTTGACCACGACGCAGTGCTCGATCTTGTCGGTGCCGTCCATCGCCTTGTCCGCCGACTGCTTCAGCGGGACGACGTTGCCCTTGCGGTACGAGCCGTCGGCGGTGATCAGGATCTTCGAGTCCGCGTCCTCGACGCGGTCGACGACCGACTGGGCCGAGAAGCCCGCGAAGACCACCGAGTGCGGGGCGCCGATGCGCGCGCACGCGAGCATCGCGACGGGCAGCTCGGGGATCATGGGCAGGTAGATCGTGACGGGGTCGCCCTTGCCGACGCCCAGACCCTTCAGGGCGTTGGCGAACCGCTTGACCTCGTCCAGCAGGTCCGAGTAGGTGATCGTCCGCGTCTCGCCGGGCTCGCCCTCCCAGTAGAACGCGACGGTGTCGCCGTAGCCGTCCTCGACGTGGCGGTCCAGGCAGTTGTCGCTGACGTTGAGCTTGCCGCCGAGGAACCACTTGGCGTACGGCGGGTCCCACTCGAGCGTGGTGTCCCAGTCCTGCATCCACCGCAGCCGGCGCGCATGCGACTCCCACCACGCCTCGAAGTCCTGCTCGGCCTCCTCGTAGACGCTCGGGTCGCTGACGTTGGCCCGGTTGACGAAGTCCTGTGGCGGCGCGTAGGTCTGCACCTGCTCCTCGGTCGCTTCACTCATGGTGGTTCGGCTCCTTTGCGTCCGCAGTGGTTGCTCCGCGGTCTGGCGTCATCGTGACCGGAACGGCCGCGACCTATGCGGTCGCGGCCGTCCCGGCGAGCGCCACGACTCAGTTGGAGCGGGCGGTGGATTCGGGGCTCGGGTACCGCACCTCCTCGATCAGGTCCATCATCCGTTGGGGCGGCGGGGCGGTGGCACGGGACACGACCACGGTCACCGCGAGGTTCAGCAGCATGCCGATGAACCCGAACGCCTCGGGACTGATGCCGAACGGCCTCGGCAGCCCGAAGAAGATGGCACCGGCGTCGTCGGGGACCGTGGCCAGGATGTAGACGCTCGTGACGATCAGGCCGGTCAGCATGCCGGCGACCGCGCCGGGGGCGTTGGTCCGCTTCCAGAAGATCCCGAGCACGATGACCGGGAAGAAGCTGGCCGCCGCCAGACCGAAGGCGAACGCCACCACCTGCCCGACGAACGCCGGCGGGTTGATGCCGAACCACCCGGCCACCACGATCGCGACGGCCATGGCGATGCGCCCGGCCCGCAGCTGCTGCGCCTCCGTCGCATTGGGGCGGAACCGCTTGTAGTAGAAGTCGTGCGCGACGGACGACGAGATGACCAGCAGCAGTCCCGACGCGGTCGACAGCGCAGCGGCCAGGCCGCCGGCCGCGACCAGACCGACCACGACGCCGGGCAGGCCCGCGATCTGCGGGTTGGCCAGCACCATGATGTCCAGATCGGGGGTGATCTCGTTCTGGCTCTGGGGGTCGCTCGCCTCGCCCGGTGCGAACCGCACCTGCCCGTCACCGTTCTTGTCCTCGATGGTGATCAGCCCGGCCTCCTGCCACTCCGTGACCCACTGCGGCAGGTTGTTGATCGAGGCGTTGTTGACGTCCTGGATGAAGTTGGTCTTGGCGAACACGCCGACCGCCGGTGCGGTCGTGTACAGGATCGCGATGAACAGCAGCGCCCAGAACGCGCTCGCCCGGGCATCACGCACGGTCTTGGTGGTGTAGAAGCGCACGATCACGTGCGGCAAACCGGCGGTGCCGACCATCAACGAGCCGGTGATCAGGAACATGTTCAGCATGTTGCGGGACTCTTCGGTGAAGGGCTCCGTGTACGCGCTGAAACCCAGGTCCTGCTGCAGGCCGTCGAGGTCCTGCGCGATGTTGCCGAACGAGATCTGCGGGATCGGGTTGCCCGACAGCGTGTAGGCGATCGCGATCGCCGGGATCAGGTACGCGATGATCAGCACGGTGTACT